>CAVIQT010000065.1:0-26377 GCA_963645165.1 Phocaeicola vulgatus | reverse complement strand
TAGTGGTAGTAAATATAGCATAGGTTGTACCAGTAACAGTAATAACTCCAATTATTATTAAAATTATATATATTATTTTCCTCTTATATAGAAAATTTCTCACCTTGAATCACCATATTTTCTATTTAATTTTACTAATTGCCCCCCCCATGTCAAGTTAACAAGTGGCGGTTCAAAGTTCTACTATATTCACAAAAATTTTCGATTTATTTTACCAACTTTTTAGTTATAACAAAAAAAGATTTACTTATCATAAATCTTTTTATTAATTTGATTTTTTTAGGTTTTTACTAGTTTTTTCTAGTGATTTAGCAGTACTACTTAGTAGTTCAGCGGCTTTATCTTTTACTTCTTTAGCAGCTTTTTCTAATACGGGAGAACTCTTTTCAACAGCTAGATTATATAATTCATCAGCTTTAGCTTTTATTACTACTGCTTTTTCTTTAGCGATGCTTGCTACTTTTTCTTTGTCTAAGTCAGCTAATTCCTTTTTTAGTTCTTTTATTTTAACTTCAAGAGTACTTTTTACTTCATCATAATCTAACTCTTTTACTTTTCCCCATAATTCATCTAATTTTTTAGAAATATCCTTTCTTGTTTCAGATCCTTTCTTGGGAGCAAATAGAATTCCTAATCCTGCTCCAACTGCTAAACCTGTAATTAATGCACAACCTTTTTTACTCATAATCTTCTTCTTCCTTTCCTTTTTTATTAAATAGTGGGATTTTACCTATAATGGTCATAATCCAATCACTTATTTTTGTTGTAACTAAATTAAATTTGTTATTTGCCACATCAATTATTTTGAAAAATCCATCTAGTGACTCAACTTTCTTTGTAATGTCATCTACTACATAATTAACTTTATCTATTGTTATTATAAGTTTTATTCCTAAAATAATGCCAATTACTAGTAAAATAATTAATAAAATATAAATTATTATTGGTAATAATTCTGCCATAACTTCCATCTTTATTCCTCCTCTTCTTTTTCTTCATACATTGAATCTATTAAATCAAATAAATCATCTTCTAGAGTTGTTTCTTTTGTTTCGTCAGGATATGGTTCATCTGGAAGACTATCATCTTCTAGTTTAATATCTTCAATTTCTGTTTTAGAAACTATTACGCTTTCTTTTTTAACTATTGGTAGTTCTTCTTCTTTTTTAGGTTCTACCTTTTTATCTTTAGCAATTAATATTTCATCTAAAGTTTTTAATGGTGGTTCTTCAAAGTTTTCATCGAAGATTTTTTCTTCTTTCTTCTTTATACCATGGGCTTTATTTAATGCATCATCTAAAGAAGGATTTTTAATACCAACATCAGTTTTAATAATAACATCATCTTTAGTATAGTTTTGGTCTAATATTCCATAAACTGGTGATATAACTGGTGATGGTTTAAATGCTTCTTTTTTAGTTTCTCTAGTTAGTATTTTAGAATAGTCTGGAGCATCTTTTCTTTTAGGTAAGGTATCATCATATCTTCTTGTTTCTTTATATTCTCTAACTGGTTCTTTATTTACTTTTTTAACAGTAAAATCATCATCAAATAAATAATCTTTTTTAGAAGTTCTAGATGGCACTTGCTCATCAAAGTCAAGTGGGAAATTAAAATTATCTTTCCGTGGTACTTTTACTTCTGGAGTAGTGTAGTCTTCTTTAGGTATTTTTATTTCCTTAATAGGATTATCTTCTTTTACTTCTTCTTTTTTTGGTGTTTTTTGAATAACAGGTAATTCATCATCTTCGACATCAAATAAAACGTCTTTTAATTTTTTAAATACTCCCATTAAAATCTCTCCTTAATTTACTAAATCATAGTCAGGGATATCATCGCCTTCATATGTACCATATTCTTTTTCTATTTCTAGAAAGTTACTTGTACTAGTGTTAGTTTCAAATATATTAAATTCTTCTTCACTAAAACTAAGAACACTTTTACCAAGCATATTTTCAATGATATCTTTATTAAATTTGATAGAATTAATAACTATTAATGAGTTAGATATAGCTTCATTAATTTTATTTTTATCTACCATCACTTCTATTTTAGCATAATTATACATTATTTCAATTAGATATTTATCGTTTTTTTGATTTATTTCTAAATATCCAGATGCATTATCATCTTTTAGATTTAAACTTTTATAACTAGTGTTATTTTCTTTATAGTCAAAATTTATATTGTTATAAAAACTTATCATATCAGCATAGAGATAGTATTTATAGTTTCCATCAGTTAATACTTCATTAGATTTATCAGATGATAAAACATTCATATTGACTGGTAAATAGTAAGTAAATCCATTACGATATTCATTAGTTAAAGATATCTTACTTTGTTTAATAGTACTAATAAGATTTTCTATACTAGTGTTTTTTATATTTACACAGCCAGTTAGAGATATTAATAAAATGGTTAATAATATTATTTTCTTCATATTTTCTCCTAGGGTAATTATAACATTTATAGATTTGATTGTAAATTATTTACATGCATCTAAGTAGTTAATAGTTTCTCCATTATTTCTAAATTTCATTTCATATTCAGTAGGAATAGATTCAATTAAGGGATAGTCTAAGGAGACATGGTTAAAGTAGTAGCCAGCATTATTTAGGGTTTCAAGGGAGTAGGCAAATAAAGATTTGTTATCAGTTTTCATTATAATATGAGTTTTACCACTGGATATTTTATCATATAGATTTAAAAATATAGGACTAGTTAGTCTTCTTTTAGCGTGTCTAGTTTTAGGCCAAGGGTCAGAAAAATTTAGGTAGATAGTATCAACATTTTTATTAAATATTTTATCTATGTTAGTAGCATCTAAACACATGAATCTTAAGTTACTAGGAATATCTTCTAGTTTTTCTAAGGCTCTAACTAAAACTGATTCGTATTTTTCAATACCTATAAAATTAATATTGGGGTTTCTTTTAGCCATTTCTATAATGAATGAGCCTTTACCGCAGCCTATTTCTATATGTAGTTTTTGATGGTTATTAAAGATATTTTCTTTAATTATTAGAGGGTGATTTAATACTATTTCTTTAGCGTTTTTTACATTTCTTAATCTCATTGTTACTCCTTTATAAACTTTTTTACTATATTCACATATATTATGTTAGAGGTGAAATATGAAAAAAGATCGTAATTCTTTCTTTTCTGAATATGGTTTTAATCAGTCTTCAGGATATATACCAAATATGAATATGAATCAAATGGGTATAATGCCTAATCAGACTGTAAGTGCTAATTCACAGTTTTATGCTGGTTCTTCTTTAAATAATAACTCTTATATGAATCAAAATATGTATAGTGATATTGATGCTAGAATGGCAAAGATTGAAAGAGAAATTAATAGATTAGAGCATCGTGTAACTAGACTTGAAGAAGGAAGCAAATCATCTAGTGATGAGGTAAATTATAACACTAATATGTATATGGTTTAATTTATTTTTTTGCTTTTAGTTGAAACTTACCATGGGTGAGTTTTTTTAATAGTTTATTAATGGCATCTATACCAAATACATGATCTAGAATACCTAGTTTATAACTTATATAGATAAATATAATACCACCTATAATAGTGTTTATGATAATTGTTAGTAAGGCTCCTACTTTTTGGTAAACGTTAAATGGCATTATTTTATTTAGAGGTAAAAGAACAATTACCATAATAAGAGCAGGTATTAAGGATTTACCTATCCATATAAAGGTATCTTTATAGTTTAAGTTAAATTCATTATTACCAACTAGTTTTAAACCTAAAGTAATAGATATTATATAGCCAATAGTAGATGATATAATGGCTCCATAGTATGGACCAATACCTATTTTATGACATAAAAGCATTAGGGGTACATCTAATAAGGCATTAGTTAGTAAACCAATTATGTTAGTTAGATATACGGCTTTAAAGCGATTACAACTTTGTAAGGTAGCACTTACTATCATAGAGATATTACCTATTAAGGCATTAAATATTATTACTTTTAATATGGCTCCACCATAAGCATTGGTATTATAAAACATAGTCCAGATTGGGGTTGATAAAATAGAAATCCCAATAGCAAGAGGTAATGAGGTATATGTTACTATTTGAAGGGCTTTATTTAAGTTATTATTTAGACTTTGATGGTCTTTTTTTGTAAATGATTCAACGATGGTTGGTATTAGGGTTACTGTCATACCCATGGCAATGGAATTAACCACCATAGCAATTTTACCACTCCATGTGGATATAACACTAGTGATAAATTCAACGTCACTAGCACTAAAACCTAATTTATTTAGTGTTCTTAAGACTAAGACCATATCAGTAAAACTATAGATGTTATTTACTATATTTATTATTATAAATGGTATGGCATAGGTTGCTATTTTTTTTATTATTTCTTTATTTGTTACGTTATCTTTGGGATATTCTTTATCTAAGTTTAAGTCACTTTTGTATTTATTCATGTTTCTTTTTAAATATAGATAGGCAACTAAACCACCAAAGAAGGCACCAGAAACGGCGATACCAACTGCTAGGGTTAAACTAGAACTAAAGACTTTATAGGCTAGGAAAGAACCTGATAATATAACAAATATTCTTACTACTTGTTCAATTAGATTACTTACTGATGAGGGTGTAAAGTATTTATGTCCTTGAAAGTATCCTTTAGTTACACTTAAATGGGGTATTACTAAAACAGCAAAGGATACACATCTTATTACAAAGCATACATCAGTAATGGTATTACCTCCAGTTAAATCCCCTATTATTAAGGTAGCAAATTCTTCAGCAAAAACAAATAGTAAAATAAACATAATTACTGATATAAAACCAATAATCTTTTTACCTAGTGTAAATACTCTAGTTTTAGCTTCTAAGTACCCTAGGGCATTATATTCACTTATGATTTTACTTATGGCACTTGGCACGCCAGCTGAGGATATTCCTAAAAAAATAAGATAAACATTATAGGCATAACTATAAAGGGCTCCTCCTTTAGATCCTACTATATCATAAAAAGGAATAACGTAAAGCATTCCTAGAATTTTTACAAAAATAACAGATGCAGTAGATATAAATGTACCTACCATAAAACTATTTTTTTTCAATTACTCATCACTTACATTTCTATATATTATCATGGCTGTAAAACAGTAGATTTGTTCTTCTCCGCAAGCGGTTATGGCAACATTATATTTGATATCTATTAAGTCATCTACAGTCATTAAAAATGAGTTTACACTTCTTTCTAAATCTTTTTCGTGTGATTCATCAAATACTTTAACTAACATATTTCCTCCTTTTTTATAGTATATATTTAAATATTTAGGAAATTTGTCGAATTAAAATATATGTATATTATACAGGATATTTATTTATTTAGGTATTTTTTAGTAATTACTTAACATTCTTGTGACAAAAATTCTTTAATTATTTGATATATTTCTTCACTTATTTCACTACGGGAACGTATTTTATCGTCTTTAATGCAGTTTATAATAGCAAAGTTATATCTTTCGGCGAGTAAGCCATAAACACTTTCGGTATTTTTTAGGTGTTTATTATCATCACATTGGTCAGTTCGGTATTCATATGGTAAATATAAGCATATTACTTTATCAGGTCTAGGTAAGTCTAGTAAATTAAACTCTAATTGTTCCATCCATAAAAGCATATTAATGCGGTCTTTTAAATCATCAAATTTAGCGGCTTGGTATGCCATATTGGATTCAACGTACCTATCTAAAATAATATTAGTGCCTTCTTCTAGTAATTTATTTATTTTATCTATATTATAGGCGCGGTCAGCAGCATAGTATAAAGCTGCTACTTTTGGTGGAATACCACTTACTCCTTCTTTAAAGAATGATTCAGAATTTTTACCTAAAATGCATTTTTCAATTATTTTTCCAGTGGGGCTTTCATAATCAGGAAAACGCATTTTTATAGCGGGAATACCTTCTTTTTTTAGTTTAGCTACTAATAAATTACTTTGAGTTTCTTTACCAGAGGAATTAGTTCCTTCAATTACTATTAATTTACCTTTTTTCATTTAATCTTTTCCTTAAACATCTGGGACATAGCGCTAGATAGTTATCGTTTCCGACTAAAATATCACCAGTTTTTTTGCCATCATAATAGGTATAAAAAGCATCACGGTTACAATCATTACATGAAGCGTGCATTATCACTATTTCATCCGCAATAGCAAGAATTTCAGGCATTAAACCAAAGGGTTGCTGCTCACTAGTCATATTTAAACCGGCTAGGAAGATATCTAAATCATCATGAATGGATAGTTCAGTTAAAATATTAACATCACCTTTTAGAAAGTTTGCTTCATCAATAAAGATAGTTGTTATTTTATCGGTTAAGTGTTTTTTAATATCTTTAATGTCTTTAATTAAGATGGCAGATATTTCTTTACCATTACGAGTTTTAACTACTCCATAGTCCCTAGTATCAATTTTGGGTTTAAATAAAAGTATTTTACTTTTATGATATTTATGATCATATTCTTTTAATAATTCATCAGATTTACCACTAAACATAGGTTCAGTAAAAACTTTTATCATGTTACCACCTAGCATAATATTATACTTTATTTTAATTTTAGTCAATAATTGGGATTTAAAATAATATTTAAAAAAACTATGTTTAAGCATAGTTATAATTCTAAAATAGTACCACATTTAACACATACTTTATATGAATATGGGTTATCATGTCCACAGTTAGGGCATTTTTTAGTGGCAGTTATATTTTCATTAATAGCGGCATTGGCCATTTTGGGAAGTTCTAGAGTATCTTCTAAGTTTGTTACTTCTGGAGTTGTAAAGTTTTGAGGAACTTCTACTTTAGGCGATGGTTCTTCTTCAAGAGTTTCAGTTAATACTTCTTCTTTAGGTTCGATGGATTGATTACTTACTACTTCAGTATTTTGAGCTGGCATAGGAAGATCAAAAGCATTTAATTCTTCTTGGGTTTCTTCTTTTATTGGAGTAGGTTCTTCATTAGACATTAAGTTATTATTTAAAATATTATCATCTACAATATTTAAGTTTGGAGTATCTTCTATATTTTCAATAGAAGGATTTTCTTTTATTACTTCTGGTTCTGGAGAAGGCTCAATAGGTAGGGGCTCATTTATAGGAGCAGCTGTTACTTCTTCATTTATAGATGGTGTAATATCTATATTTTCATTAGTAATTGGTTCTGGTTCATTATTAGTTATATCATTATTTACTATATTTGGAGTATTTTCTAAAGAAGGATTTATATTCATTAAATCACCAACATTATCACTACTAGAAGATTCTATTTCAATTGGTCTTTTCTTAGAGAATATAATAATTAATATAATAACTACTATAATTGCTAGAAGAAGACCAATTATCCATATATTATTTTTAATAAAATTCATCACAGTATTTAAAGCATCATTTTTTAAAATTGTATCCATTTTGCTAACCACCTTTATTATGGTAATTATAACACATTTTTTAGAAAGTGCAAAAAAAATTTTGTATTCGCTTTTTTCTAAGAAATCTAGTATAATTTTGTTTGAGGTGTTATATGAAGTTAAATATAATTATTCCTTGTTATAATGAAGAAGGAAATGTATTATTAATGCATGATAAGTTAAGTGAGGCATTAAAAAATACTGATTATGAACTTATTTTTGTTAATGATGGTTCTAAAGATAATACGTATTTAAAATTAAAAGAGATATATGAAAGTGATAAAAAGCATGTTAAAGTTATAAATTTTAGTCGTAATTTTGGTAAAGATGCCGCAATATATGCTGGGCTTAGTTCATCTAGGGCAAAATATACTTCTATTGTGGATGGAGATTTGCAACAAAATCCTAAGTATATTTTAGAAATGATGAATTTTTTAGAGGAAAATGAAGATTATGATGCAGTAGCGATGGTTAATGAAAAAAGACCAAATGAAAGCTTTTTAGCAAGATTTTTAAAGGGTGCTTTTTATAGATTTATGAATCAATTAAGTGATACTAAATTTCATAATGGGGCATCAGATTTTAGAATGTTTAGAAAAAATGTGGTTGATGCGATTGTTAGTTTAGGTGAGAATAATCGTTTTTCGAAAGGAATATTTTCTTGGGTAGGTTTTAAAACTAAGTATTTAAGTTATGAAGTGGAAGATAGACATTCAGGTAAATCTAATTTTAATTTAATAAAATCATTTAAGTATGCTTGGTATGGGATAGTTAATTTTAGTGTTAAACCATTAAAACTGGCAACTATTGGAGGTATATTATCTTCTAGTTTTGCTTTTATTTATTTAATAATTATTTTAATTAAGACATTAATTACAGGAGCAGATGTTCCGGGGTATCCATCTTTAATTTGTGTAATTCTTTTATTAGGAGGGCTTAATTTATTAGCAGTAGGTATCCTTGGAGAATATATATCAAAGATGTATTTAGAAATTAAGAAAAGACCTATATATGTGGCTAAAAATACTTTAGGGTTTGATGATGATGTATTATAAAAACTAACATTAATTAATGTTAGTTTTATTTTAGGGTTAGTAATTTAAGAGGACTACTTTTCATTATGAAATTATAATTATCTTTAGTTTTAATAATGATAACTTCTAAAGAGATAAATCCAGTTTCTATATAAGTGTCTTTATTTAAATTTAGGCGGTAGAAACTTAAGTATTTTAAGTATTCATCAATAATAATAAAATGTTTTTCAATAAGTTTACTTATTTCTTCTTTTTGATGGGGATTATTAATAATTTGTTTTAAGAGGTAGTCTATTTCATCACATCTTCTATTTATTAAATAAGATATTATATCAAAGAATGTATATAGATAGTCTTTATTTTGATTTATTAATAATACAGGGGTTCTACTTAAAAGATTATATTCAATAAAATCTATTATAGGTGTTAAATCTTCTATGGGAGTTTTTTTAGATATTTCTTCTAGGTTAGTACTTAATAGCTGATATAACTTTGTTAATTCATTAATGCTTTTTAAAGAACCATCAGAGTTAAAGACAAGTTTTAACTGTGGATATTCATTTAATAATTTAGGATTATTTTGAATAGATATAACAATATTTTCATAAGGTTTACTTACCCTTTTTAAAGGTAACTTTTTAGGTAGTTTTTTTATTTCTTTAGAAGTTATAGTTAGGTATTTATCTGATCCATATTTACTAAATATAGTATTTAATTTATCTAGGACATATTTTTTAGTTTCTATATCATATTCTTCATTATCACTTTCAGATAAAAATATATTTAAGAGAGAAAAACTATGAGTAGAAAACTTTCTACTTTGAGGTATCATTAAGTCATTAGTATGTTTAATTTCAGTTAGTAGTTCATAGATAGATGTAAATATGTCTTCATCTAAAAGACTTTTGTTAATAGTAATTAAACTAGCATTTTGAGGATTTATTTCTTTATTAATAGTTTCTAATAAGAATATTTTTTCAAAAGAGGTAGAGTTTTTATAGTTAGCAATAATATAAGATAGTATTTGGTTTTTGATATTAGAGTCTATATTTGGTTCATCTTTAAATGATAGTAATAAGAAAGTAATTTCTAAAGGGTTAGTTAACTTTCCATTTAAGTATTTCTTTATATTTTTAGAAGTTTGCTCTAAAGGAGGTATATCTAAAGAGGGAAATATAACCTTTTTATAGGTATATATACTACTTTTATAAAATAGTGTGGGGTTTAATCTAAACATATTAAAATAAAAATCATGAAGAAAATTTAAGTAAGTAGTTTCTTTTTTAGTTAGAGTATTTTTAGATGATAGGTATAAGAAGTAATTTTCTAATACTTTTATTTTTAGAGTATTTTTATCATCATAAGGACATTTATCAATAAGAAAGTAATATTCTTTTTCATATAGGGCATTTATTAAAATATCATCATGGAAAAAACTATCTAGGTTATGATTAAATAATTCATAAAAGTTTATTTTTAATAGTCTAGGGTCATACATATTATTTTTCGTCCTTTTTATTTAATAGATATGATAAGTCTTTAAATGATGTATGTAATAGTTTTTTTCTGATGGATTCATTTTCTTTTAAATAGTCTTCATATAAAGAGATGATAGTATTATTTTTATAGGCATACTTTACTAGTGGCTTTTTATCTTGTTTAAACAGACTATTATTTCTTTCTTTTTTAATTTCCCCTTTTTCAATAATAGGCATGATTATTTGGCCACCACCACTTATGCAGCCACCATCACAGTTCATAACTTCTATAAAGTCATATTCATTTATATGGGGGATAATACTTTCTAAGTTTTTCATGGTAGAAACAGATATAGCTTTAATAATATATTTACCCATTTTAACTTTTATTTCTTTATAGGTATCTTTTTCTTTAATACTTATTTCTTCTTCTTTTAAGTCTTTAGAGGTTATTTCATGGTAAAGACTTCTTAAAACAGATATAGTAACGCCAGATGATGTACCAAATATTTTACCAGATGATGATCCTTTAATATTATCAAATTCAGAGTCTTTTAGGTTTTTAAAGTCAATATTAAATTCTCTTATCATTAGAGATAGTTCACTAGTAGTAATGGCAAAATCACAGTCAGTATTAATTATTTCTTCTTTTTTACTTGTACATGGTACGATCGCGACAATAATTAATTTTTCTTTAGGTATATTTTCATTAGGGGCAAAGTATTCTTTAATAATAGAACTTTGCATACCAATGGGACTTTTACATGTAGATAAGTTAGGTAATAATTCAAGATGATATATTTGAGCATATTTAACCCATGATGGGCAGCAGCTAGTAAACATTCCTTTTTTATTTTGTTTGATTCTTTCGTATAGTTCGTTTGATTCTTCAATACTTGTTAAATCAGCACCAAATGAGGTATCAAAAACATAATCAAAGCCAAGTGCTTTTAGGCTACTAACCATTTTACCTTCTATATATGCTCCTTTAGGGTAGTCAAAAGCATCACCTAGAGATACTCTTACAGCAGGACTAGTCATCGCAATAACTTTATATTCTTTATCATTAATATAGTTTAAAACATCTCTATAAGAGTATTTAGGTGTTATGGCAGCAGCTGGGCAAGTTAAAAGACACTGACCACAACCAATACATATACCATCACATTTTTGTTTATCATATTTAATACCTACTATGTTTTCACAAGTTTTGGAACATACTCCACAGTTTATACATTTTTCTACTATACGATTAATACAATTATTATCTTCTTTTATATTAACTCTGTTATATATTTTTTCTTCTTTACTTATTAATTTAAATGATTGAAGTGGTGATCTACAAAAAGGACAAATATAACCATCAAATATTTCTCCTTCATGAATAAAACCACATTTTTCACATTTATACTTCATATATTCCACCTATCATAATGATAACAAAAGTTAATTAAAAAAACAATTAAGTTGCTTTAATTGTTTCATAGTAGGCATTTACTTTTTGTGCCCCTGAGTTTTGCAGCTAGCTAAATTCTTAACATTATTCAAAGCCTTTTAGTATAAGGTTTTTATTTTGTCAACTTTTTTATATTTTTATATTGTACTATTTGATACTATGTGATATAATTATACTGTAAGGTAGTTGATTTTTATGTCTTTATTTATTAAAAAATATAAAACCTCTTATGGAAAAACCTATTGTTCTATCGTAGATGGTTACCGTGTTAATGGAAAAGTTAAACATAAAACTATAGAAAAGTATGGCCATTTAGAAGATTTGGAAAATCTATATGATGATCCAATGAAATTCTTAAATGATGAATTAATCCGTTTAAAAAAAGAATTCGAGTCAAAGGTTACTGCTACTTTCAACAAAAATGAATTGAATTCTTTTGATGATGATACTTTTAACATTGGTTATGCATATTTAAAAGCGATATTTAAAGAACTAGATATTGATAATATTCTAAAGAAAAAACAGTACGCTAGTAAAATAGAATATTGTTTATCCAAATGTTGTGAACTTCTTACCTATTCTAGAATATTAGCTCCAGGAAGTATTAAATATACTTATGAACATAAAAATCAATTCTTTGAACCTTTTGATTTAAGCATTGATGATTTATATCGTTGTTTAAAACCATTACTTGATTGTAAAGAAGATATATTTAAAATTATATGGGAAAACACCAAAGAAAAATATAAACGTGATGCATCTACTTCCTATTACGACTGTACTAATTATTATTTTGAAATTGAATATGATGATGAAGATATTAAAGGTGATAAAGGTGAAATCATAAAAAAAGGTATAAGAAAAAGAGGCCCTGAAAAAAATCATAGACCTGATCCTATTGTAGAAATGGGATTATTACTCGACAAACAAGGTTTCCCTATATCTTATAACCTATTTCCTGGTAATACATCAGAGAAGGAAACATTAATTCCTGAAATACACAATATCAAAAGAAGACATAATATTGGTAAAGTTATTGTCGTTGCTGATAGAGGTCTTAATTGTTCCGATAATATGATTAAAATAGCAGGTATCGATTTGGATAAAGAAAATAGAGATGGATATATTTATGGTCAATCAGTGCGTGGCGCGGATCAAGAATTTAAAAATTGGATTTTAAGTGGTAATTACAAAACAGATACAATAATTGATGAGGAAGGCAACGAAATAATTTTTAAACACAAGTCAAGAATATATCCTAGAAAAATATATATAACCAGGGATGATAAAGGATTAACAAAAGGTGGTAACAAGAGAAAACAATCAATAACAATTGATCAAAAACAAATGGTTTATTATTCTCAAAAATATGCAGATAAGCAAAGAAGAGATAGACAAATGGTTATAGAGAAAGCAAAAGATTTAATTAAAAATCCTGGTGCATACACAAGAGCAACATCTTATGGAGCAGCAGGCTATATTAACAATATAAAATTTGATAAAGAAACAGGTATTGTTTCAAATGGTTCAGAACTTTCTTTGAATCAAACAAAAATTGATGAAGATGAAAAACTAGATGGTTACTATTCAATAGTAACATCTGAGGAAAATCTAAGTGATTTAGAACTTAGAAACATTTATAAAGGTCTTGCAAAAATAGAAGAAACGTTTAAAATAACTAAATCTGAATTCAATGCAAGACCAATAAATGTTAGATTAGAAGATCACATTGATGCACACTTTCTTATATGCTTTATCAGTCTAGTAATTATTAGAATTCTTCAAGACAAAATTTCAAATAAATATACACTTAAGAATTTATTAGAAAAAATGAAAAACTTTAAATGTACTCATGAAACTGGTAATTTGTATAAATTCATTGGTTATAAACCAGAAATACAATATCTAAATAGAAAATTTAGTTTAAATTTAGATATGAAATACAACACTAGAGAAGAAATTAAAAAAATCTTAAAATATTAAAGAAATGATAAAATAGTACAACACGTAAAAAAGGGACTTTTCCCTTTTTTTATAATGCTTTGCGAGATTTTACTGCAAAACTAAAGATAATGATAACAAAAGTTAATTAAAAAAACAATTAAGTTGCTTTAATTGTTTCATAGTAGGCATTTACTTTTTGTGCCCATAGTGGATCCTTTGCATATTTAGAGTTCATTAACTGGGCAGTAGTTAAACCTTCTAACCAGTAGTATTTATAGATAATATTAAGATATCCATAGATTCCTTCTTCTAGAGTATTATATTTCATATAGGCACCACCGCATGAGGGTTTTCCTTTTAAGCCTCCAATATTATTACAATTTTTTACTAGTTTAGAGCAGCCCCATTTACAGCCTGTTTCTAAATTAACGATAGATACAGCAAGATATGGATCTAAGCCATAGTCTTTAGTAAAGGTAGCAAAGTGAATACCAGTCCCTTTTAAGGTATCATAAAGGTTGGCATCTAGTTTATTAGTAAGTTCTTCTAAGGTTAGATTATCCCATACAACTAGTTTAGTAGTAGTTGTTGTTTGCTCTTTTGTTATGGTAGTTTCTTCTTCAATATAGTCTGGTATATTTTCTTCATCAAAAAACGCGATTTCTTCTAGTTTTTTACCACTTTGATAATCATTAATAATATAAATTGTCATAAAACAAAATAAGACAATAATAACTGATATAATTTTAATTAATTCTTTTAAATTCGCTTTCATGGTTTTATATTATATCATAGGTTTTAAAAAATAGAGCAAAAATTGTCATAAAAGAAAAAGCCATAACTTGGCTTTAAAATATAATTAGTGGTTTAATTTCATTATCTTTATATTTTTGATAGATGGCGATATCACTACCTAAATATTTAAATAAAACATATTCATCATTCATTTCTAGTCTTTGTCCATTTTGGATTTTAAATAGTAGTTCTTCATTTACATTTATTATTTTACAGTTTAGTATTTCTTCTGGTGTTAATAGTTTATAGTTACCTTTTTCTATTTCTTCTAAAGTATAACTATCTTTTATAGTAAATTTATCTAGACTAATTCTTTCTAATGATGTCATTGTTCCGTAAGTATTTAGAGATTCTCCTATATCTCTAATAAGAGATCTTATATAGGTTCCTTTAGATACTTTAGTTTTAATAGTAATAATATCATTTGTTATATTTAATAATTCAAGAGAGTATATTGTACACATTCTTTTAGGAATGGTTATATCAATATTATTTCTTGCATATTCATATAATTTTTTACCATTTTTTTTAATAGCTGAATATATAGGAACTGTTTGATTATAAGTTTTAATAAAGCTATTTAGGACATTTTTTAGTTTTATTTCATCAATTTGATAATTTTCTTCTTTTAATATATTACCTGTAATATCTAGAGTATCTGTTAGGATACCTAATTTAAAGGATGCAATATATTCTTTATCATGGTTTATTAATATATTACTTAGTTTAGTGCATTTACCAACTAAGCAAATTAAAATACCAGTAGCCATGGGATCAAGTGTGCCAATATGGCCAATTTTTTTAGTATGTAATATTTTATTTAATTTATTAATAACATCTCTACTGGTTAGACCAGAGGGTTTATTTACAATTATTGCGCCATTCATAGTTTACCTAAAATTTATGGATAGTTTCAATAGTTTTAAGATTTTCTTTAACGCAGTTAAATTCTAGGATTCTACCTAAGTCCATTAAATAACTTACACTTTTTGGTATATGCATAATTACTTCATTAACATTATTGGCTCTAAAATATGCTTCTAGGGCATTTTTTAATTCAGTTCCTAAACATTCAGAAGCAGTAGAAGTAAAACAATTACGATATTGTGGTCTTATATATAACTGATATAACTGACCATAGGTATCTGTTTTATCATCTTCAAAGTGCATACTTATTATATCTAAAAGAGCGATACCATATACTTCACCTTTTTCACTTAAAATAGCGAAAGCGACAGTATTAAAGTAATTATTTTCATATAGTTCGTATACATCTCTTTTTGCTTCATTATTAGCATAGCTAAAGCGTTCTCTTAATTTTTTTACTGGTATTTTTTCAATCCAATCAGGTCCTGCAACATCTTGATAGTGATGAACAAGCATATCAGTTATTAAACCTTTATGTTCTTCATCAGTTATGTTTTTTAAATATAATTTCATAAATCCCCCTATTAAAATTATTTTTCTTTTTGTATTTCTTCTATTATTTCATCGATGTGTTCACCATATTCAGTTGATTCATCATAGACAAATCTAAGTTCTGGTGTTGTTCTTAAGTCTATTCTTTTAGCAAGCTCAGTTCTTAAAAAACTACTAGCATTTTTTAGTTCTTCTTGAATAGTTATTTTATCATAATCTCCTAAGAAAGTATAGTAAACTTTAGCAAGTGATAAGTCATTAGTAACTTTAGCATCGGTGATAGTTACACTTTTTAGGATTTCGTTGTGAACTTCTTCATAAAATATCTCTGATAATTCTCTAGTTATTTGAGATGAAATTCTTTCTGTTTTTATATTACTCATTATCTTTTAACCTCTACCATTTCATATGTTTCAAATACATCTTTTTCTTTGATATCATTAAAGTTTTCAATAGTGATACCACATTCATAGCCACTTTTTACTTCTTTTACAGTTTCTTTTTCTCTTTGAAGTGATGATATAATACCATCATAGATAATAACTCCATCACGAATTATTCTTACTTTAGATTTATTTTTAATGATGCCTGATGTTACCATAACTCCAGCGATAGTTCCAACTTTACTAAATTTAAATAGTTTTCTTACTTCTGCATTCCCTATTACTTTTTCTTCGAATTCAGGATCTAACATACCTTTCATGGCGGCTTCCATTTCTTCTACTAATTTATATATTATTTGATATAGTCTTATTTCTACTTCATATTGTTTAGCAACGTCTTTAGTGATAACAGATGGAATAACATTAAAGCCAATAACAATAGCGTTTGATGCATTTGCAAGAACGATATCACTTTCAGTAATAGTACCGATACCACTTCTTATAACTTTAATTTTAACTCCTTCAACGTTTATTTTTTCTAAGGCATTTTTAACTGCTTCTTCACTACCACGAACATCACATTTTAAGACTACATTAATTTCTTTAGTACCACTTTGAATTTTATTAAATAGATCATCAAATGATACAGCAGCTTTTATTTGTTTTTTATTTTTTGCTAAGTCTCTACGTTTTTCTGCTATTTCACGAGCAGTTTTTTCTGATTCAAAGGCCATAAATTTATCACCAGCAGATGGGTTATCATTTAGTCCGGTAATTTCAACAGGAGTGCTAGGGCCAGCAGATAAAATATTTTCTCCTTTATCATTTTTTAGAGTTCTTACTTTACCATATGATATCCCTACTACAATAGGATCACCTAAACGAAGAGTACCATTTTGAATTAATAAAGATGCTACACCACCAATATTTTTATCTATACGTGATTCAATAACTGTACCTACTGCGTATCTATTAGGGTTTGCTTTTAATTCAGATACTTCGGCAATTGCTAGGACTGTTTCTAATAGTTCATCAACACCCATACCTGTTTTAGCAGATATGTTTACAAATGGGATGTTTCCTCCCCAGCTTTCTGGGACAATATTTAAAGCAGCCATTTCTTCCATTATTTTATCTGGATGAGCATCTGGTTTATCCATTTTATTTACCGCTACAACAATAGGTACTCCGGCAGATAAAGCATGATCAATTGCTTCTTTAGTTTGTGGCATTACTCCATCATCAGCTGCAACTACTATAATAACTATATCTGTAACACTAGCGCCTCTTGCTCTCATTTCAGTAAAGGCAGCATGCCCTGGAGTATCTATAAAGCTTATCTTTTTACCATTATAATCTATTTGATAAGCACCAATTGCTTGGGTAATACCTCCGGCTTCGCCACTTGCAACATTAGACTTTCTAATATAATCTAAAAGAGTTGTTTTTCCATGGTCAACATGTCCCATTACAGTTATAACTGGAGGTCTAGATATTAAATCTTTAGGATCATCTATTATTTCATATTCTTCAAAGTTAGTTATATCTTGAGTTTCACTTTTCTTTAGAGTTTTACCATATTCAAGGGTAAGTATCTCTGCTATTTCAAAATCAATTACTTGATTCATATTAAGCATAGTACCTAACATCATTAATTTTTTAATAATATCAGTAGGACTAATATTTAATTTTTCAGCAAGATCTTTAACACTCATACCTTCAGTATAAACAATAATATTTTCATCTTCGGCATTTGTACTTAGTTTATCTTTATGTTTATACATAGCTTTTTTCTTATTTAGGTAATCTATATTATCTTTAGCTGAAATATTTTTCTTCTTTTTTAGTTTTTGTTTGCTTTCACTAATTTTAACACTGTCTCCTAGTATTTCATCAACAGCGTCATCTAAAGCGTCCATTTCTTCAAAATTAGTTTCATTATTAGTACTTATTAGATTCATTATATTATCTAACATTACTATATCATCATCATTTAAAATATAATCTGAACTAGCTGCTTTAATACCTAATTCTTTACATTTTATTAATACTTCTTGGACTGTAAAGTTCATATCATTTGCGTATTCTTTAATACTCATAAGATACCTTCTTTCTTTTTATATATTTTTTAATAATTCATCGTAAATATTATCATCTATCTCTGTTTCAAATATATGATTTAAAATCTTTTTCTTGCGTGCTTCATTAATAACATTTTCTTCTTTTTTTAAATAACACCCTTTACCATTTTGTTTACCTGTTGGATCTACACTTACTTTACCTTCATAGTAAACTATTCTAATTAATTCTTTTTTAGGTAATTTTTCATGGGTTAGCACACATGAACGCATAGGAATTTTTTTAGTTTTCATTTCCTTCTTTATTAACCTCTTCTAGGGTTTTAACATTAATTCTAAATTTAGTTAGTTTACTAGCAAGTTTAATGTTAATTCCTTTTTTACCAATAGCAAGAGATAGATTATCATCATTAACTATAGCAAGTGCTTCTCTATTTTTAGTATCATCTAAGATATTTACGATAACATTTTTAGCAGGACTTAAGGCATTAGCAATAAAGATACTTTCATCTTCATCATATTTTATTAAGTCTACTTTTTCACCATTAAGTTCACTTAATATAGCGCCGATACGAGATCCTTTTTCTCCGATACATGTTCCGATAGGATCTATTCTTTCATCGTTTGAATATACGGCTACTTTACTTCTAACTCCTGGTTCACGAGCAACATTATATAGTACAACTGAGCCATCTTGTAGTTCAGGAATTTCACTTTCAAATAGTCTTTTAACAAAGCCAGTATTTTTTCTTGAACATAGGATTAGTGGTCCTTTAGTGGTTGATTCTATTTTTTGTAAGTATACTTTAATACTTGAACCTATTTTAACTGTTTCACCAGGAATCATTTCTGATTTAGGTAATATTCCTCTAGTACGACCTAAGTCTACATAATAGTTTTTATTATCTTCCATAGCAAGTAAACCAACCATTATTTCATCTTGTTTATTTTCAAATTCAGCAATAATACTGTTTCTTTCTGCTTCTCTTATTTTTTGAGTTAATACTTGTTTAGCTGTTGAGGCAGCTACTCTACCAAAGTCATGAGGTGTTACTTCTTCTTCGATAGTTTCTCCTACTTTAATATCAGGTACTTTTAATATGGCATCTTCAAGTAATATTTGAGCATCATCAGGTATTTCTGGTTCAGTATAAGTTATATTACCTTCTTCATCTACTATTTCTTCACCATCAATATAGTCATCTACTACAACTAAATATGAATATACTTTAATATCTCCAGTTTCTCTATTAATTTTTACTTTAACATTTGTTTTTGAATTAAAGTTCTTTTTATAGGCAGTTATAAGGGCTTGTTCCATCGCATCAAATACGATATCTTCACTTATTCCTTTTTCTGCAGTTATATTTTTCACTGCTTTAATAAATTCTTTACCATTCATTTTAATTTCCTCTTTCTTTGCTTGATATATCTAAGATATATTCTTCATCAATTAAATCATGTTCATCCAAGATAGGATTTATAATGTTAGTGGCTTCAACTATAGTATCTAAATCTAAACCATTTACTCTATCAAGTACGATTTTTAAGAAATGATAATTATTTTCTAATACATAATCAATACTATCAATAGTAATATCTAACTCTTTCATTGGGTTTTCAATTAAACCTTTTATTTCATCTAATACTTTTTGCATAAACCTCCTATTAATAAATAAAAGTGGGAATATCTGCCCACTTAAATCTGTAGAAATATTATATCACCTTGGTAAATATATGTAAAGAAGGAATTTTTTCTGTTTGTTTTTACCACCAATTTTTACTTTTTATCTTTCCACTTAAAGTTAGTAACTTCTGAAATGTCTATACCATTTTCTCTAATATAATAATAATGATAATTTAAAATATCTTCACATTTCTTTATTAATGCTTTTCTTTTATCACTCTTTAATTTAGCATATTTTAAAACATCTAATATTAAATGATATCTATCTAATTTATTTACTACTCTCATATCAAAAGGTGTAGTTATAGTGCCTTCTTCAATATATCCATGAACATGTAAATTTTGATTATATCTCTTATAAGTTAATTGATGAATTAAACTAGGATAACCATGGAAAGCAAAAATAATAGGTTTATCTTTTGTAAATATACGATTATATTCTTCATTTGTTAGTCCATGAGGATGATCTTCATTAGAAACAAGTTTCATTAAATCAATAACATTTACAACTCTAACTCTTAATTCAGGAAGTTCGTCTTTTAAAATTTGTTTAGCAGCCATAACTTCTAAAGTTGGAGTATCACCAGCGCACGCTAAAACAACATCAGGATTACTATCACTAGCCCACTTAAAAATATCTACTCCTTTAGCACAATGCTCTTTAGCTTCTTCTATACTAAGCCACTGTGGTCTTTCATGTTTAGATGCAACAATTACATTTATATAATTTTTTGTTTTAAGAACGTGGTCTGCACAAGATAAAAGCGTATTGGCATCGCATGGTAAGTATATTCTTACTGTATCAGCTTTTTTCGTAACTAAATGATTTAAAAATCCTGGATCTTGATGAGTAAAACCATTATGATCTTGTTGCCAGCAATGACTAGTTAAAATTATATTTAAAGATGCAATATCCTTTCTCCATGGAATTTCCTTACACATTTTAAGCCATTTAGCATGCTGACTAACCATTGAATCAATAATTCTTATAAATGCTTCATAACTATGCATAATACCATGTCTACCAGTTAATATATAGCCTTCAAGTAGCCCTTCACAAACATGCTCAGATAATATACCATCAATAACCTTACCATCTGCATCTAAATATTCATCATAATCAAATCTACCAGCATTCCACTGTCTATTTGTAACTTTAAATACTTCATTAAAACGATTAGAAAGGGCTTCATCTGGACCAAATATTCTAAAATTATCATTATTCTTAATAACGTCTCTTAAAAATGAACCTAATATATACATATCACTTGCATATTTTTCACCATGATTACTAAAAGTTAGTCCATACTTAGTATAATCAGGAATTTTTAAATCCTTTAATAATAATCCTCCATTTGTAACTGGGTTTGCACTCATTCTTTTATTCTTTTTAGGGGCAATATCTCTTAATCTTTTTACTAATCTACCATTTTCATCAAATAATTCATCAACTTTATAACTCTTTAACCAGTTTTCTAAAATATCTACATTATTAATGTTTTTTTCATCTACCGCGATTGGTACTTGATGAGATCTAAAACTGTTTTCTATCATTAAATTATGATATTCCTTTACCCCAGTCCAACCTTTTGGTGTTTTTAAAATAAGCATTGGCCAGATGGGTCTATCAGCATTTCCTCTGGTTAAAGCCTTATTTTTAATATTTTTTATTTCTAAAATAATTTCATCTAAAGTAGTAGCCATCTTTTTATGCATTATTTTTTCATCACTACCACTAACTATATATGGGTGATAACCTAAACCTTCAAAATATTTTTTTAATTCGGTATCACTGATTCTAGCTAAAATAGTTGGGTTTGCAATTTTATATCCATTTAAATGTAAAATTGGAAGTACTACTCCATCTTTAATAGGATTAATTAATTTATTTATTTGCCATGATGCAGCAAGTGGCCCAGTTTCAGCTTCACCATCACCCACTACAGTCGCAGCAATAAGACTAGGATTATCTAAAACAGCACCATATGCATGCGCTAGACTATAACCAAGTTCCCCGCCTTCATTTATACTTCCAGGAACTTCTGGTGCCACATGAGAGGGCGTTCCCCCAGGAAAACTAAACTGTTTACACAATTTTCTTAAACCTTCTTCATCTTCTGTAATATCAGGATATAACTCACTATAAGTACCCTCTAAATAAGCATTTGCAATCATTGCTTGACCACTATGTCCTGGTCCAGAAACATATATCATATTTAAATCATATTTGTTAATAACTCTATTTAAATGCACATAAATAAAATTTTGACCAGGCGCACTACCCCAGTGTCCGACTAATTTTTTCTTTACATCATTTAAATAAAGTTCTCTTTTTAAAAGAGGATTATCCTTTAAATATATTTGAGCACATGATAAATAGTTAAGTACTCTAAAATATTCATCAATTTTCTTTAATTCTTCATCCACTTGCTATCACCCTTTATTATAAATTAATTGTACCAAATTTCTAATAAAAAGTCTTTAATTTTTTTTGCTAAATAAACATAAAAAAGACCTATAAAAAGTCTTTAATTTAATAACTATTAAAATAAATCTAATGTACTTTGAGCATTTAAATCAAATGTAGTAAAATCTTTTTTTAAATATAAAGGATAAGCAGCACACCCAATCATAGCTGCATTATCAGTACAATATTTAATTGGAGGAATAGTTAACAAAACATTCATTTCTTCACACATTTTAGCCATTTGTTCTCTTAAATATTTGTTTGCACTTACCCCGCCAGCAATAATAAATCTTTTAGAGTTAGTTTCTTTAATAGCCATTTTGCTTTTTCTTAATAACTCATCAACCGCAACAGTTTGAAATGAGCACGCTAGATCTTCCTTATTTATTTCATTTCCCCTTTGTGTTTCATTATGAACTAAATTTATAACCGCACTCTTTAAACCACTAAAAGAAAAATTTAATTCATCATTATTCATAGGAATTGGTAATTTATATGTAGGTTTACCTAAAGATGCGCACCTATCTATCTGTGGTCCACCAGGATATGGCATTCCTAAAACGCGAGCAACTTTATCATATACTTCCCCAATCGCATCATCTAAAGTTTTACCTAAAACTTTAAATTTATAATCATCTTCCATTAATACTAGCTCTGTATGACCGCCACTAACTACTAGAGCTAAAAGTGGATATTCCATTTTAGCTACTAAATTATTAGCATAAATATGTCCAGCAATATGATGAACCTTAATAAGTGGTTTTTTATAAACAAGTGCAAGTGTTTTAGCAAACTCTAAGCCAACAAGTAAACTTCCTAATAATCCAGGCGCATAAGTTACTGCGATTGCATCTATTTCATTCATCGTAATATTTGTTTTAGAAAATACATCTTCTAATACCATTGTTATATTTTCACTATGCATGCGGCTTGCTATCTCTGGTACAACACCACCAAATGAAGCATGAGTATCCATCTGGGTTAATATAGTAGTAGATATATCTTCGCATCCATTTTTAATTATTGACATACTTGTTTCATCACAAGATGATTCAATAGCTAATATATATACATCTTTATCTTTCATAATAATTTCCTTTCCATGATAATCGCATCTTTACCATTATAATAGTTTTTTCTTCGAGATATTTCCTCAAAGTTAAAATTATAATAAAACTTAATAGCTGGAATATTAGTTTCATCTACCTCTAACATAATTTTTTGAACTGTTTTAGGAAGAGATGTAATCATATAATCCATTAAAATAGTCCCAATCATTTTACTTCGATATTCTTCCTTTACTATTATATTTAATAAATCAGCTATTTCATAATTTATATAGTAGTGAATAAAACCTAAAATCTTATTATTTTCTTTATAAACTAAAATATTTTCATTAGAACTAAGTGATTCTATATGAAATAATTTTATAAATTTAGGATTTAATAAAATGCCTAACTTATTAACCTCATCAATATCTAGTGGAGTTAATTTACTTACCATTTAAGGCCTCTATTTCTTTAATGTAAATAGCTTTTACAGCATGAGGATTTGTAGGTTTTATATCTTTTGTATACTCATAAATTCGTTCCAAATCTAATACTCCATCTGCGTAAATTTCATAGCTTTGTTTACTTAGAAATTCTATAGAGGCATCTAACTTTAAATAAATAATATCATTAGATAATTTATCATTTGTAAATACTCCAATATACTTACCCTTATTATCATCTATTGTTATTATTTTATTTGGTAATTTTATACTAGCTGCTAAGGCTTCAATACTAGTTATTGTTTTAATCGGTATATTTAAAGTATAGGCTAAAGTTTTTGCTACTGTTATTCCTAATCTAATACCAGTAAAACTTCCTGGACCATTTACAACAATAATTTCATTTAAATCATTAACAGTTATTTTATTTTCTTTGATAATATCATCAATTAAGGGAACTAAATAAATACTATGTCCATGATGAGATTCTTGTTCTTTCTTGATTTTAATTTGACCGTCATATAATAATCCAATTGTTATTAAATTATTATAAGTACTTATAAATAATGTTTTCATCTTCTCACTTCCAAATCATTTATTATTATACACTAAAATTAGAAAAAGATAAAAAAAATAACGCATTTTTTGCATTATTTATAGTACTGAATTTAATAAATCTTCATATTTTTCACCATATGGTTTTAAGACAAGAATTCTTGTATTTTCATCAATTATTTTAAAGTCAATTTGTAACCTTTCTTTAGGTAAACAATCACAAATTAAATCAGACCATTCAATAATACATACTGCATCTTTATTAAAATAATCGTCAAAACCAATATTATCACATTTACCCTCTAAGCGATAAACATCCATATGATAAAGTGGCATTTCACCAGTATTATACTCCTTAATTAAATTAAATGTTGGACTTGTTATAGTTTCCTTTATTCCTAAAGACTTAGCAAAACCTTTAACAAAAACAGTTTTGCCACTTCCAAGTTCCCCATCTAGGCAAATAACCATTCCTGGGAATTTTTCTGATTCAATATTTTCTGCTAATTCCATTGTGTCATCTATACTTCTAGATGTAAATTTATATTCCATACACTCACCTTTTTCATTATATATATTATTTTATTAAATGTAAACAATATCTTATATGATTTACATTAAGTATTTTTTAAATTATTTCATCAGTAAGAAAGTCTGATTCACAAGTTAAATTTATTTTTAAACTTTTTAAGGCATTCGCATCACCATTTTGAACAATATATGTTGAATGTGCTTCGCAGCCTTCTAATTTATTTAAATTCTTAATAGCTTTCTCAATAATAGGATTAGTTACACTACAAATAGATAGTGCGATTAAAACTTCCTGCAGTGATAAAGGTTTATTATTTTTTCTTAACTTTAATATAGGATTTAAAACACTGGGACTTAATATATCCATATCATCTGGTATATGAGATAAAGTTTTAATCGCATTTATAATCACACTACTAGCGGGTGATAATAAACTACTTTGTTTACCAGTAATAATTTTTTTGTTTGGTAATTCTAACGCTATGACATGAGAGCCCTTTTCTTTAGCTTTATTAATTGAAACTTCTACCACTTTTAAATACTTTTCATCTATATTAAGTTCATTCATAAGTAATTTAACTTTTTGTACAGTATCATATTCACTTATACCTAATTTATAATTATTAAGCTCATTATAATACCTTCTAACAATTTCTTTTTTAGCAGCTTCTTCAACTACTTTATCATTTTTTATGCAAAAACCCACCATATTAACACCCATATCCGTAGGTGAATAATAAATATCTTGACCGGTTATCTTGTAAAGAATAGTTTTTAATATAGGAAATGTTTCTACATCTCGATTATAATTTACTGCCGTTTCATGGTATTTTTCTAAATGAAAAGGATCAATCATATTAATATCTTTTAAATCAGCCGTAGCGGCTTCATAAGCTATATTTACAGGGTGTTTAAGTGGTAAATTCCATACAGGAAAAGTTTCAAATTTAGCATAACCAGCATTTATTCCTCTTTTATGTTCGTGATATAACTGACTTAAACATGTTGCTAGTTTACCAGAACCAGGACCAGGAGCATTAACTAAAACCAACTTTTTAGTAGTTTCTATATATGGATTAGCACCATAGCCTTCCTCACTTACAATAGTATCTACATCAGTAGGATAACCTTTAGTAAATGTATGTAAATAAGTTTTAATATTTTGTCTTTCTAATCTCTTAATAAACTTATCCACACTAGGTTGGTTATTATATAACGTAATAACCACAGAATTTACTGAAAAGCCTAAACTAACTGCATTATTAATAATATTTAGCATTTCCATATCATAAGTTATACCAAATTCTGATCTAATTTTATTTTTTTCAATATCACTAGCATTTATACAAAATATTATTTCCAAATCTTTCTTAAGTTCCAAAAACATATTTATTTTAGCATCGGTTTTAAAACCAGGTAAAACTCTAGCAGCATGATTATCACAAAATAATTTGCCACCAACTTCTAAATATAATTTATCAAACATTTTAAATCTTTCTTTGATTTTTTTACTTTGTATTTTTACATACTTATCATTGTCAAAACCTTTTTTCATAAACTACCTCTACTCTTATATTAAGAATAACTTATTTTTC
>CAVIQT010000064.1:0-15824 GCA_963645165.1 Phocaeicola vulgatus | reverse complement strand
TGTATCAAAAAAGAGAAATGAGAAAAAACAAAAAAATGGATGAAAATACAAAAAGTTTACCATCTATGAGTATCAACTGGTATATACCACCTTATGGAAAACCCTATTAAAACCCTTAAAAATAAAGAGAAAGAATTAAATTTCTTTTTACATTTTAAGCATATTTTTTCTTGAAAAACGTTAAAAAAATAAATGTGTAGGAGTTAAGAAAAACTAAAAGAAAGGAGAAAAGTAATGGAAGATAATAAATTAATTATATATAAAAACAGTGAAGGCAATATTATAGTAGATGCAATATACAAAGATGAAACTTTATGGTTATCACAAAAAGGAATGTCAAAAGTTTTTGAATGTTCTACAGATAATATAAGTTTACATTTGAAAAACATATTTAAAGATAATGAATTAGATAAAAAATCAGTTACCGAGAAATGCTCGTTAACTGCAGATGATGGAAAAAACTATAACACAACTATTTATAGCTTAGACGCTATAATTGCTGTAGGATACAGGGTTAATTCTAAAAAAGCAACAGAATTTAGAATATGGGCAACAAAAATATTGAAAGAATATATGACTAAAGGCTTTGCTTTAAATGATGAACGTTTTATAAATGGAAATAAATATGATACAAAATATTTTGATGAATTATTAGAGCGTATCAAAACAATTAGAGTAAGTGAAAGAATGGCATATCAAAAAATCACGGATTTATTTATTGTAACCTCAACTGATTATAGTCCAAAATCAGAAGAAGCTTATACTTTCTTTAAAATAGTTCAAAATAAGCTACATTTCTCTATTACTGGACATACTGCCGCTGAGTTAATATATAATAGAGCAAATTCAGAAAAAGATCATATGGGATTAACAACTTGGAAAAATTCTCCCAATGGTTTAATATATAAATATGATGTAGTTGTTGCTAAAAATTATTTAAACGAAGAGGAAATGAATAATTTAAAAGATTTAACAAATATGTTTTTAGTATTTGCAGAAGATGAAGCAAAACAAAGACATGTAATGACAATGAGAGATTGGATAGATGCAACTGATGATTTATTAAAATTTAGAAGAAAAGAAATATTAAATAATAGTGGCAGTATATCTCATAAAGAAGCAGTAGAAAAAGCTGAAAAAGAATATGAAAAATTTAGAGTTATACAAGATCAAAAATATGTATCTTCAATGGATGAATTCTATAATAAATATTTAAATGAAAATAAAGAAAAAACAAGTGGTAGTGAATGAAACTATTCACACTACAGAGTATGTAGGAGATGAAATAAATGAAAATAGTAACACTATGTGGAAGCTTAAAATTTCAAAAAGAGTTGATGATAGTTGCTGAAAAAATGGCATTAGAAGGATATTGTATTCTTACGTCAGTATATTCTGTATTAGAGAATATTGAGAGAACCAAAGAACAATTAATAAAATTAAATGAGGCACATTTTAAGAGAATAGAGTTATCAGATGCTATATTAGTAGTAAATATAAATAATTATATTGGAAATAGTACAAAATTAGAAATAGATTATGCCCAAAAATTAGGAAAAGAAATTAAATATTATACTGATTTAATAGAAAGCAAGTAAAACAACAACATACAATTTATAAAAAAGGGAAGTGATTAAAAATGGATATGTATCAAAAAAGAGAAATGAGAAAAAATAAAAAAATGAACGAAGATACAAAAGGTTTACCGTCAACGAGTATCAACTGGTAAAGAACGACTTATATAAACTCTCTTTAAAACTCTTATTTTATAAGGTTTTTAATTGAATTACTTTTTGCAATTTTCAATAAAAAATTAATAAAAATTATAAGAAAAGTCAGTTAAGAACGACTTAAAGAAACTTTTATATAATAATGATGTTGGAGGTAACAATGAAGAAAATTGAAAATGAATATACAAGTAGTATTTTTGAAAACATAAAACATATAGATGATTATGGAAATGAATATTGGTATGCTAGGGAACTTTCAAAAGTTTTAGAATATAAAGACTGGAGAAATTTCTTAAAGGTTTTAAATAAGGCAAAAGAGGCTTGTAAAAATTCTGGATTTAATATAGATGAACAACTTGTTGAGGTCAACAAGTTGTCAAAAAGAAACAATAATGCTACTGCTAATATACAAGATTATAGACTTTCAAGATACATGTGTTATTTAATAGTACAAAATGCAGATCCGAGTAAAGAAGTTGTTGCCTTAGGACAAACATATTTTGCTATTCAAACAAGAAAACAAGAAATAACTGAACAAGAATATGATTCTTTATCAGATGATGAAAAAAGATTTTATCAAAGAAAATTAACAAAACAAGGTAATTATACTTTGCAAAGAGTTGCTTCTGCAGCAGGTGTCAAAAATATGGCTGAATTTCATAATGCAGGATATAAAGGATTATATAATGGTGAAACTGCTGATGATATTTTTAAAAGAAAAAAATTAAGATACCGTGAAGATATTTTAGATAATATGAATGAAGATGAATTAGTAGCTAATTTATTCAGAATAAATCAAACTAAACAAAAACTTATAAAAGATAATGTGCAAGGAGAGAAGAATGCAAAAGATGTACATTATGAAGTCGGTAAAAAAGTTAGAAAAGCAATTGCAGATATTGGTGGAATGATGCCAGAAGAAATGCCAACACCTAAAAAGAGTTTAAAAGAACTAGAAAGAGAAAAGAAAAAATTAGAAACAAAAGAACAAAAGAAACTTGAAGGAACAACTAAACAATAGGTAGTAAGGAGATAGGATTATGATAGTTGAATATAGTGAAGAATATAGCGAACAAGTGAAAGACTTATTAGTAGAGTTACAGAAATATATATCAAGTATTGATATAGAAGGGTATAATATAGTTGGCAATCAATATAGAGAAAAAATTTTTAAAGAGATGTTAAAAAATATTAATGAAAAAAATGGTAAAGTTTTTTATATAAAGAAAATAAAAAGATAATAGGTTTAGTTGCTGGAATTATTAATAATGATAAAATTACAACCTTTGACTTTAATGCACCAAAAAGAGGCAGAATAACTGAATTAGTAGTTGACAAAAATTATAGAGGTAAAGGTATAGGTAAAGTTTTGCTACAAAAAATGAGTAATTATTTAAAGTCTCAAGGGAGTGAAAAAATAATGATTGCTGTGTTTTGTTATAATGAGAAAGCAATCAAATTTTACCAAAATAATGGCTTCCATGTTAGAATGTTAGATATGATAGAAAATGAACAAATAATAAAAGAAGGTGAAGATTAAAATGGATATGTATCAAAAAAGAAAAATTAGAGCAGAAATGAAAAATAACAATCTAGAAAAAAAGTTAACTAAAGTCGGAATTAACTGGTATATACCGACTTATGAAAAACTACTCATAAGCCTTTGTAAATAAAGAATTTTTTCTTCCTTTCTTTTTACATTTAATAGCTAAAAAATGATTAAAATTATTAAAAACTAAGGGTAATTCCGTTTGATGGAAAACTAAAATTTTGAATGCAGGAGATGATAAAAATGGCAAAAGAATTAATTATTAGAAGTAGTACTGAAGAATTTATAACATTTAAACTTCAGGAAAAAGGTTAAGGTATTTATGTTAGATATGAAAATGAGACTTTGTGGATGACACAAAAAGCTATGGCAGAATTATTTGATGTTGAACAGCCTACAATTGCAAAGTACCTTATAAATATATATAATGAAAATGAATTAGATAAAGATTCAACTTATTTCAAAATGGAATTAGTTCAAAAATAAGAAACTAGAAATGTTAAAAGAAATGTTGAATTCTATAATTTAGATGCTATAATTTCTGTTGGATATAGAGTGAATTCAATAAGAGCTACTCAATTTAGAAGATGGGCGACAAATGTACTAAAAACTTTTACTATTCAAGGATATGTATTAGACAAAGAAAGAATGAAAAATGTCTCTTTTATTGATAAAGATTATTTTGAAAAATTATTAGAAGAAACAGAAGATTATGTAGGAGATGAAATAAATGAAAATTAATTTAAGCAATATTAAAGTAGCAATTTTTGATTTTGATGATACACTTGCAATTTATAAAGATAAAGATTATCAAAAACATCGTAATGAATCTGAAGAAAAGTTACAAAACTATTATTTAAATGCATATTTAGTTCCTAAAAAATTTTATGAAATAATTGAACCATGTAATATGTCAGAATCTATACTTAAACTAATTAATATTTTAAGAAAAAATAATGTTAAAATATATTGTGTATCTGGAATGAAATTTTCATTTCATTTGAAAGCAAAAGAATATTTTGTTCATAAATATTACGGAAATGATATAGAAGTTATTTCAACAAGAAATCAGCAATTAAAAATAGATGCAGCAAAAATAATTAGCAAGGTTAATAATTGTAATTTGAATGAAGTATTATTTGTAGATGATATTGAAGAAAACGTTATTAACTTTGATAAGATAGGAATAAATGCATTATTGCCTAGTGATGTTGATTCGTTGATAGAAAAATAAATAAAGTAGGTGAAAAAAATGAATAATGAAAATATAAATAAAACAAATATAAATTGGTACCCAGGACATATGCAAAAAACTAAAAGATTACTAAAAGAAACAATGCCTTTAATTGATATAGTTTTTGAATTAATTGATGCGAGAATTCCTTATTCATCTAAAATAAAAGATATTGATGAATTAATTAAGAATAAAAAAAGAGTTTTAATTATGACTAAAAAAGACTTATGTGATTTATCAGAAACTTCTAAATGGGTAAAATATTATGAAAAAAAGGGCTATATTGTTATATTGGCTAACTTAAATTCTTCAAGTGATTATAAAAAAATTATTGATGCTACTAGTGTATTTGCAGATGAAATAAATGCTAAAAGAATTAAAAATGGAATGAAGTCTAAGGAAGTTAAGGCTACTGTTGTTGGAATTCCTAATGTGGGGAAGAGTACCTTAATTAATAAGCTTGCAGGTAAGAAAGTATCTAATGTCGGTAATATGCCTGGTGTTACTAAAAATAATGCATGGTTAAAGACAAAGTATAAGTTACTTGTTTTAGATACTCCAGGGATTTTATGGCCTAAGTTTGATAATGATTATATTGCTTATAATTTAGCGTCTATGACAGCAATTAGTGAAAATGTTTTACCTATTAAGGATGTGGCTTATTATATTTTAAAAACATTAAATGAATTTTATCCAGAGATATATGAGAATAGATATAAAGTAAAGACAATTGATGATGATACTATAGATATAATTGCTAAAAATATGGGTACTACTGATTATAATAGAGTTTATAAGGCTATAATTAATGATATTAAAAAAGAAAATATTAAAAATATTACTTTTGATAGGTATGAGAAAATAATAAATGAAAAGTAGGTAGATATGAAAGAGGAAATAAGTAAGGGTAAGTTAACTTCTAAAGGGAAAGAGAAAATTATTGTAACTGATAATTTATCTTATGAAAAAGAATTATATGCAAAAGGTATTACATTAATTGCTGGGGTTGATGAAGTAGGTAGAGGGCCACTAGTTGGCCCGGTGGTAACTGCGGCGGTAATACTTCCTGTTAATTATCATTTAGAAGGATTAACTGATTCAAAGAAATTAACAGAAAAAAAGCGTAATGAATTTTATAAGATAATTATGAAAGATGCTATAAGTGTTGCAGTTGGCATTAAAGATAATAAAGTAATTGATGAAGTAAATATTTATGAGGCAACTAAACTTGCTATGTATGACGCTATTGAAAAGTTAAGTGTAAAACCTGAACATGTTCTTATTGATGCGATGAAATTAGAAAAGTTAGATATTCCATCAACAAGTATTATTAAAGGTGATTTAAAAAGTGAATCAATCGCAGCTGCTTCAGTAATTGCTAAAGTTACTAGAGATTCTATGATGTATGAACTTGACTTAGAATATCCCGAATATGGTTTTAAAAATCATAAAGGGTATCCTACTAAGGCTCATATTGAAAGTGTAAAGCAATATGGACTTTTAGATAATTATAGGTTTACATTTAGTCCTATAAGTGATTTAATAAAACAAGGTGGTAATTTTGAAAGAAACATTAGGAAAACGCATATTCATTAATACAGTTATATTTACTATTTTTATTTTTTTACTAGAAATAATTGTAAAAATAAATACTCATCCAAGTAGTATTTTATCTTGGTCTACTTTAAGAATTTTTATTAGCTCTATGGGAATTAGTTTAGTTCTAGGCTTTTTTGTGTCTCTATTTAATAAGATATGGGGGAGTAAAATATGTATTAGTATTATATCTGTATTATTAACTTTTTATTATTTTATAGAAATTAATTTATATCATTATATGGGATTTTTTATGGGTGTAGGTAATGCTGAGCAAGGGACTAAAGTTTTAGATTATGTTAAAGATTTTATTATTGCATCTAGATGGACTAGTTATCTTGTAATTGTACCATTAATAGTACTTATGGTTTATATTTGGTATTTACAAAAAATTATTAGAAGACATAAATTAAATAAAACTATTTATTTTAAATTTAAAATTGATACTAGAAGAATGAAAAGATGCGCTATATATCTTTCAATATTATCTTTATCTTTTATTTTTCTTATGTATTATGTTACTTTAAAAGTGGATTTTATGCAAAATAAGACACAGAGTATTAAAAACTCTAAGTTAATATTAACTAGTACTTATGCAAATCAATCTGTAAGTCAGTTTGGAGTTTTAGTTTATGGTGCTAGTGATATTATTGTTACCACGTTTGATATTAGTGTTGATTTAGATTTAGATACTAATATTACTTATGATAATAGTAAATATAATAATAATACTACTGTAGATAATCAAAGAGTTATTGATGATACGGCTTGGAATAATGTTATAAGTAGTGAAACTAATGAATCACTTAATAAATTAAATAATTATTTTATTAATAGAGAAGTAACTCCTAAAAATGAATATACTGGTATTTTTAAGGGTAAAAATTTAATTGTTATTTTACTTGAATCTGTTAATTTAATATCTATAAATGAAAAGGAATATCCAAATATATATAAATTATATAGTGAAGGTATAAGTTATAGGAATAATTATTCTCCTAGAAATAATTGTAATACAGGAAATAATGAAATGACAGCGATGACATCTTTATTTACTATTAATAATACATGTACAGCTGATAAGTATAAAAATAATGTTTATCCAGAAGCAATATTTAATATGTTTAAAAATTCAGGATATACTACTAGTAGTTATCATGATTATGCAGATTATTATTATGCTAGAAAGACTATTCATCCTAATATGGGTAGTTCTAATTATTATAATGCTAGTAGACTTAATATAAGTTGGAGTAGTCTTTATGCTGAGTGGCCAAGTGATGTTGATTTAATAAAACAAAGTACTCCTTATTTTATAAATGATGATAATTTTATGGTATTTATGACAAGTGTTACAACACATCAACCATATACAGTTTCTTCAGAGTATGGGGATAAACATTTATCAGAGTTTAGTGAATATAATTATAGTACAGCAGTTAAAAGATATATGTCTAAAATGAAAGAATTAGATGCAGCAATAGGCTTATTATTAGAAACTTTAGAATCTGCTGGTAAGTTAGATGATACAGTTATTGCGGTATTTGGTGATCACTATCCATACGGTCTTACTAATAAAGATATAAATTCTGTTTTAGATTATGATGTTACAGTTAATAAAGAAGTAGATAGAACACCAATGATTATATATAATAGTGCAACTGAAGCTAAACAAATATATAAATATACTACTATGATTGATTTGTTACCAACACTACTTAATATGTTTGATATAGATTATGATCCAAGATTATATTTAGGGCATGATACTTTCTCTGAATATGAAGATAGAGCAGTATTTTCTGATGGTTCATGGCAAGATAGTTTAGGTTATTATAATGCTTCAACGGGTAAGTTTACGGCTGTTGATGAAAATAATTCATATAGTGAAGAAGAACTAATTATAATAAATAATGAAATAAATATAAGACAAAGTATGAGTTCTTTAGCAATAAAGAAAGATTACTTTAATTATTTAGGTAAAGCACTAGATAGTGAAAAACAAAAGATATTAGATGCAGCAAGTGTAATTGTTAAAGAAAGTGAGGATGTAAATGAATCTAGTAATAGTTGAATCCCCTAGTAAAACTAAAACAATAGGTAAATATTTAGGTAGTAGTTATAAGGTGGTATCTTCTAAAGGTCATATAAGAGATTTATCTACTACAGGTAAATATGGTTTAGGTATTGATGTCGATAATGATTTTAAACCTACATATACTACAATTAAAGGTAAAGCACCAGTAATAAAAGAGTTAAAAAAAGATGCTTCTACTTCTGATAAAGTATATCTAGCAACCGATCCAGACCGTGAGGGAGAGGCAATAAGCTGGCATATTTATGATACTTTAAAGTTAAATGAGGATAATTATGATAGGGTTGTATTTAATGAAATTACGAAAGATGCCGTAGTTGAGGCTTTTAAACATCCTAGAAAAATAGATACTAATTTAGTAAAAAGTCAAGAAACTAGAAGAATGTTAGATCGCATTATTGGTTTTAGATTATCTAAATTAATGCAAAGTAAAACAGGTGGCAAATCTGCGGGACGAGTTCAAAGTGTAGCATTAAAATTAATAGTTGATAGAGAAAGAGAAATAAATGCTTTTACTCCAGAGGAGTATTGGACTATTACAGGTGTATTTCCTGATTTTAAAGCAAATTTAGAAAAATATAAGACTAAAAAAATAGAGATAAAAAATAATGCAGAAGCAGATGATATTTTATCTAAATTGTCTAAAAGTTTTAAAATTGAAGATATTTCCAAAAAGGAAAAAACAAAAAAAGGTGTTATGCCTTTTACGACGTCAACTCTGCAGCAGGCTTGCGCTAATAAATTAAATTTTGGTGCGTCTAAAACAATGAGAATAGCACAAAAATTATATGAAAGTGTAGATATTGGTAGTGAAACAGTAGGTCTTATTTCTTATATGCGTACTGATTCAACTAGATTATCTGATACATTTATATTTAGTGCACAAAATTATATTAGAAATAATTATGGAGAAAAATATGTAGGAAAAGTTAAAGCATCTAAAAAGGGGCAAAATATTCAAGATGCTCATGAAGCAATTAGACCAACATCTATAGAGCGTACGCCAGATAGTTTAAAAGAATATTTAACAGCTGATGAGTTTAAAGTATATAGTATTATTTACTATAGAGCGCTTGCTTCATTAATGGCTGATGCTAAAACTTTAGCTACTACTATAATTTTAGATAATAATGATTATAAGTTTAAAGCAACAGGTTCAGTTATTACTTTTAATGGTTTTTTAGCAGCATATCAAAAATATATGGATAATGAAGATGTTCTTTTACCTGATTATAGTGGATATAATACTAATATTATTGTTGCTGATGATATAACAAAAGAGCAGCATTTCACTAAACCGGCTGCAAGATATACAGAAAGTACATTAATTAAAGAATTGGAATCACTTGGAATTGGGAGACCATCAACTTATGCAAAAATATTAGAAACTATTAAAGAAAGAGCATATGTTAATATTGTAGATAAGAAGTTTGTTCCTACAGAAATTGGTATTGAAACAACTGATAAATTACAAGAATTTTTCTCAGATATTATTAATGTGAAATATACTGCTAATATGGAAAATGAACTAGATATGATTGCAGAAGATAAATTAGATAATATTAAAGTATTAAAAACATTTTATAATGATTTTGAGCCTCTTGTTAAAAAAGCTTTTGATGAAATGGAGAAAAAGGAGCCTACTAAGACAGGGGAGAAATGTCCAAATTGTGGAAGTGATTTAGTTATTCGAAATGGACGTTTTGGGAAATTTACGGCTTGCTCTAATTATCCAAATTGTAAATATATTAAAAAGGATGAAAAAGAAGTTAAAGCAATATGTGCTTGTCCTAAGTGTGGTCATGATATAATTACTAAAAAAAGTAAAAGAGGTAAAGTATTTTATGGGTGTTCTAACTATCCAGCTTGTAATTTTGCTTTATGGGATATGCCAACTGGGGAAGTTTGCCCAAAGTGTGACAGTTTATTAGTAACTAAGGGTAAAAAGGTTAAATGCTCTAGTTGTGATTTTGAAAAATAATATAGGTTTATAATCGTTAAAAATAGGTATATTTACTATAGTAAACACCTATTTTTTTTGTTATAATTTTATTTAAGGTGGTTAGTTGTGCCAAGATTAATTAAAATAGAAAAAAATTTAAAAATAAATTGTCCTAAAGAAATAAAAGAATATTTAAATCCAGATAATGTTTATATTCCTTATGAAAAAAAATATAATGTTGATATTAAAAGTAATGAATATGTTTTATTAAATGGTTTAGTTTTACACAATGATGATGATTATGTATATAGTCCTATATCTGGGACTATTGTTGGTGCTTGTGAAAGTATTGTTGATGGGAAAAAGGCACCAACTATTGTTATAGAAAATGATTTTAAAGAAAAAACTTATAAAGTAAAAGGTGTTTTAAAAAATATTAATAATTATAAATTAGATGAATTTAAAAATATTGTTAAAATTTATAATGCTTATAATGGGTACTTAGAGGGTGAAACATTAGTAGTTAGCGGGATAGATTATGAACCGTATGAAGAAACTATGAGTTATTTAATTAAGTCTCATACTGATGAAATTTTAGAGTGTATAGATGCTGTAATTCGTATTTTAGGTATTCATAAATGCTTTTTTGCAATAAAAAATAATGATAGTGATAATGTAAAAACTTTAGTAGATCAAATTGGAACGTATCCTAATATAAGTTTAAAATTAATGCCTGATTTATATCCTATTGGGCAAAAAGATATTTTAATTAATGAGTTAGTAATGGAAAAGAAAAAAAATAAAGGGGTTATATTTCTTACGGTGGAAGAAGTTTTTGCCATTTATAATGTTTTAAAGAAGAAAAAACCAATAACAGAAAAATTAATTACTATATCAGGAGATTTAATTGATAAGCCAGCAGTTATGCTTGTTAAAATTGGTACTAATATTGGAGATATACTTACAAATTTCTTTAAAGTAAAAGATGAAAATTTTAAAATAGTTATTAATGGGCTTTTATCTGGTTATACAATATCTAGTTTAAATGCAGTTATTACGCCTTTAACTAGAAGTATTTTTATAACTAGTGAGCAAAATGTAAAGGCACGTAAGTGTATTAACTGTGGATTATGTGTGCTTCACTGCCCTGTAAAAGCAAATCCAAAAGAGAAATTACGTATGGATAAATGTATTAAATGTGGTTTGTGTAACTATATATGTCCTTCAAAAATTAGATTAATGGGAGGCAAAAAATGAAAGATGTATTTATAAAATCAAGAATAAATCTTAAGAAAATTAATATATATCTATTTATTTCTTTATTACCTCTTATAATTACAGGATTTTATAAAAATGGAATTAATTTATATACTAATCATTTAATTGGTTTTAAGGAGATGTTTAAACCTTTAATTTTTGATATTTTAGGGTTTATAATTGGTATAAGTGTAAATATTATTCATGAGAGAGTATTTAGAAAAAATAAAGATAATTTATTTAGTATTATGTTTACTTCATTTCATCCTTTTTATGGATTATTAATTGCTTCTGTAATAAGTATTAATACTAATATATTTCTATTTATTATAATTACTTTTTTATCATTAATGATAAGTAAATTCTTTAAATCTTCATCTATCAATATAGTTGCGTTAACTAGTTTATTAATTATTTTTTGTATTAATTTAACTGGAGATTTTTCTTTTTTTAATAAGTTAGAAAGTCAAAATGATTTAAATTTAGTGGCGCTAGATTATTTTTTAGGAAAGGGTAGTGGCGGGATAAATGCGACTTGTGTATTTTGTTTAATTATTAGTTTATTAATTTTATGTAATCAATCATTTTATAAAAAGAATATTCCTTTATATAGCACAATTATATATGTATCATGTATGGTAATATACTCAATTATAACTAATAATATAGGTAGCATTTTAGATAATATTTTTTCTAATAATATTTTATTTAGTTTTGTATTTATTGGGACAGAGTCATTATCTAGTCCTTATACTTATAAAGGACAAATAATTTATAGTGTTATTATTGGAGTTTTAACTTTTGGTATGTATTTAATATATCCACCACTTGCAGCATTAGGTGGTATAATAATAGCGAGTATTTGTCATGTGACTATTGATAAATTCTTTGCATAAAATAGTTTTTTAGCAAGCAAAAATGCTTGTTTTTTTCATATTAACTAGGAAAAATTATAAAATTTGCAAAATTTGTAAAAAAAATAAAGGAAAATTGGTACCTATGGTTAATAAATAATAATTAGAGGGTGTTTTCTATGGCAATGATACCAAGTGAAGAAATAAATGAAATTAGAAATAAAGCTAATATTGTAGATATAATTTCTAGTTATATTAATTTAGTTCCTAAAGGGAAAAACTTTTTTGGTATATGTCCATTTCATGATGATCATTCACCAAGTTTAAGTGTATCACCTGAAAAACAAATATATACCTGCTTTGTATGTGGAGCATCTGGTAATGTATTTACATTTATTCAAAATTATGAAAATGTAGATTTTCCTTCGGCAGTTAAAATTGTAGCTGATAAAGTAGGACACTATTTAAATATTAATCCGCTTAGTGATAATCCTAATAAGAAATATTATGATTTATTAGATTTAGCAAATAAATATTTTGTTAATAACTTAAGTAGTAAAAAGGGGGAGAGTGCTAAAAATTATCTTTTAAATGAAAGACATCTAAGTGAAGATATAATAAAAGAGTTTAATATTGGGTTATCTTTAAATGATAATAATTTAAATAAGTTATTAATTACTAAAGGTTATACTGATAAAGAAATAATAGATTATTCTCTGGCTATAAAAAGTGATACTTTACAAGATTTATTTAAAAATAGAATAACTTTTCCAATATGTAATGATAAAGGTAATGTAGTTGCATTTTCTGCTCGTATATATAATGGAGAAAGCACAAGTAAGTATATTAATTCTAAAGAGAGTAATATCTTTAAAAAGGGGCATATTCTTTATAATTATGATAAATGTAAAAGTGAAGTAATTAAGACTAAAACTATTATAATTGTAGAAGGACAAATAGATGCGATAAGAGTTTACTCAGTAGGATATAAAAATGTTGTTGCTACTATGGGAACTGCTTTAACTAAAGATCATATTAATCTTTTAAAAAGGTTAAATGCTAAAGTTATATTGATGATGGATAATGATGATGCGGGAGAAAAAAGTACAGTTGCTAATGGGGAAGAATTAATTAAAGCAGGTATGGAAGTATCTGTTGTAAGATTATCTGGTAATAAAGATCCTGATTCATATATTTTAGAAAAGGGTATTGATGGTTTTAAAAATGCGATAAATGGAGCGATAACATATTTTGATTTTAAATTAAATTATTTTAAGAAAGATAAAAATTTAAATAAAGCTGATGATCTTGCTTCATATGTAAATAAAATAATTGAAGAATTAAATAATTCTGATGATGAAGTTTTAAAAAATATTACAATAAATAAGTTAGCAGATGAGTATCATATTGATAAAGATGTAATAAAAGCAAAATTAGTAAAAAAAGATACAAGTACAAAAGAGATAAAAATAGTTAGGAAACCTAAGGTTAGACTTACTAAATATAAAAAAGCAGCACAAGCAATATTATATGCGATGATGAATGATCCTAAATATATTAGATTATATAAAAGAGATTTAAATTATTTTCCGGATAAAACATATAAATTAATTGCGAATGATATTCTAGCATTTAATAATATTAATAAAGAATTTGCTTTAGCAGATTTTATTACTTATATAAATGATTTACCATATAAAGATGTAATTATGGGAATTATAAATGATAATGATAATCAAAATAATATAGATGAAGATTTTCCTAAATATATAGTTATTATTAAAGAATGGATTAAGGAAAGTCAAATTGAAAAATTAAAGGAAGAACTTAAAAACGAAACAGATATTAATAAAAAAGAAGAAATAAATGATATAATAATCAAATTAAAACGAGGGAGTGAAGATTAATGGCAAAGACTGTTAAAGAAATAAAAACATTTGATGAAAGAAAAGATGAATTATTAGAAAAAGGTAAAAAGGAAGGTTTTATTACTTTTGAAGATTTAGCTGGGGCTTTAAAAGGCTTAGATATTGATAGTGATGCCTTAGATGAGTTATATAACTTATTTGTAGAAAATGGTATCGCGGTAGTATCTAATGATAATGAAAGTGGAGAAGATGGCAAACAAAGTAAAATTAAAGAAGAAGAAGTTGTTGTATTAAATGATGAAGAATTAACTAAAGATGTTAATATAAATGACCCAGTACGTATGTATTTAAAAGAGATTGGACGTATTAGTTTGCTTAGCCCAGAAGAAGAAATGAGTTTATCTATAAGGGTTGCTAATGGGGATGAAGAGGCAAAGAACATTTTAGCTGAATCAAATTTACGTTTAGTTGTATCTATTGCTAAGAGATATGTAGGCCGTGGTTTATTATTTTTAGACTTAATTCAAGAAGGTAATATTGGTTTAATGAAAGCGGTTGAAAAATTCGATTATGATAAAGGTTATAAATTTTCTACGTATGCTACATGGTGGATTAGACAGGCTATTACTAGAGCTTTAGCTGATCAAGCAAGAACTATCCGTGTTCCAGTTCATATGGTTGAAACTATTAATAAAATGGCTAGAATTCAAAGACAGTTAACTCTTGAACTTAATAGAGAACCAAGTGAAGAAGAACTTGCTAAGAAAATGGGCATTTCTGTTGAGAAAGTTAGAGAAGTTATTAAAATAAGTCAAGATCCAGTAAGTTTAGAAACACCAATTGGGGAAGAAGAAGATTCTCATTTAGGAGATTTTGTTCCTGATGAAAGAAGTATGAGACCAGAAGATTATGCAACTAATGAAATATTAAAAGAAGAAATTAAATCTGTTTTAGCAACATTACAACCTAGAGAGCAACAAGTTTTAGAGCTTCGTTTTGGTCTTATCGATGGAACAAGTTATACTTTAGAAGAAGTAGGTAAGAGATTTAATGTTACTCGTGAAAGAATTAGACAAATTGAAGCAAAAGCTCTAAGAAAATTAAGACACCCATCACGTGCTAAAAAGTTAAAAGACTTTATGGTGGATTAATGAAATTATCTTCTAGATTATCTTCTTTAGTTCCTTTTATAAGTAAAGAAGATATTACGGCAGATATTGGCTGTGATCATGCTTATCTTAGTATTTATTTAGTTTTGAATAATTTAGTTACTAAAGCATTTATTAGTGATATAAATGCTGGGGCAATTAATAATGGTTTAAGGAATATTAAAAAATATCATTTAGAAGATAAGATAATATCTAAACAGTCAGATGGAATAAAAGAAATAGATAAAGACGTTAATGCTTTAATAATAAGTGGTATGGGAGCAAGTACTATTTTAAAAATATTAGATAATAGTAATATTAAGCAGATTAATAAAATAATTACTCAATCTAATAATGATTATTATCTTCTTAGAAAAGAAATAATTAATAAGGGTTTTTATATATATAAAGAAACAAGTATTATTGATAATAATAAATATTATATAAATATTGGATTTAAAAAAGGTTATAAAAAATATAATAAATTAGATTTGTTATATGGCCCAGTATTAAGAAAAAATAGTGAAAATAAAAACTACTTTATTTATATA
>CAVIQT010000063.1:0-7115 GCA_963645165.1 Phocaeicola vulgatus | reverse complement strand
ATCAAAAAATAACATTGATACTAAATATGAAATAACATATAAAGTATGTACTGATGTAAATTGTACAAACTTTATAGATACACCAAATACTATTGAAATAGCATATCATAAAGATACACCAGATGTTAGTGGTACAATAAAATCAGGAAAATCAAAATCAATAACTCTTGTAACAGATAATCAAAGCGAAAACAATTATTATGTACAAGTGAATTTAAATGTGGGTTATTCTCATAATGAACTTGCATTAACTAATCAAATAGGTACTAAATATACACCTGGTTCTTTAGAAGGGAACTTATCTATAATAGCGTATGTTAATGGAGTTGAAGTAGAAACATTTCCTACTGAACCTAATTACGAAACAGGTATAACTTGTTTATATAAAAACGGTACTACTTCTACTGCAAGAGGAGTATTTAAGTATACTGCTGATAAAGGCTGGGTAATTGATGTATATGAATTAGATAGAAGTTTAACAACTTGCAGAGTAGACTTTACTGAAGTACTAAAAGTAACTTATGAAGTATTACAAACAAGACTTAACTGTGCAAATACAGCAAGTGGGGCTATATCTGATGATCCACTTATAACTTATACTGGTAATTGTACTTTAATATCTGACACAGAAAATGATGATGGTACACATACATGGAGATTAAAACTACCTACTAGTGGAACCTTAACAGTTAATGGTTTAATTTATATTGATGCCTTTCTAGTCGGCGGCGGCGGAGGCGGCGGCGGAACTGGTGGTGGGTCCGGCGGTTTATATGCTGGTGGTGGCACCAATGATGGCGGCACTGCTGGTTCTGGAACTGCAAACCGTGGCGGAGGCGGCGGCGGTAGTATTTATCCCGCAAATGCAGGTGCTGGAGGATCAGGAATCGTCATAATTCGTGATGTAAGAACAAGCTAACAGGAAAAGGTAAACTTTTTCTTTTTTTTAGTATTTATTAATAAAAATAAATATGTTAATATATAAGTATAGATTAATATAAGGAGGATGCTTTATGGCACTAAATTTAAAAAAAGCATTATTTGGTGAAGAAGATAATAATGATGATAATATAAATATGGAAGAAGAATTTTACTCTGTAAGTGAAAAAAACTTTAAAGAAGATGAATCTAAAAATGGAAGTAAAATGATTCTAGTAGAACCTAGAGCGTATTCTGAAAGTCAAACTATTGCTGATCATTTAAAAAAGCGTAACAGTGTGGTAGTAAATTTAAAAAGAGTAACTTCTGATCAAGGTAAAAGAATAATCGACTTTCTAACTGGATGCGTATACGCAATTGGTGGAGATATGCAAAAACTAGGTGGCGGAATATATTTATGCACTCCTAAAAATGTAAGCGTACAAGGAAAAATGAGCGAACAAGAAAATAGTAAAAAAGCAGAAGAAGAAATTGATTTTTAATATATAAACATATAAAGGTGATAGTATGGAAAAATTTAGCACGGCACTACGTGGCTATAGAAAAGAAGAAGTTAATAAATTTGTTGATGATGTCATAAAACAAGTTGAAGAAATGCTTTCTGATTTAAAACAAAAAGACTTAGAAATAAATGAGTTAAAAAATTCTCTAGAAAAATATAAAAATTTAGAATCTACTTTAAACAGAGCTATATATCTAGCAGAAGATACTTCTAGTCAAATGAAAAAACAAGCAAGAGATGAAAGTGAAAGCATTATTAATGACGCTAAGAAAAATGCCTCAAGAATTGTAAATGAAGCACTAATGCAAGCTGAAAAAACCCAAATGGAAAATTTAGCCTTAAAAAGAAATATTATAACCTTTAAAAAACGTTTAAGAAGTATATTAGAAAGTCAATTAGAATTAGTTGATGATATCGATCACTTGGATTAATTCCAAGTTTTTCTTTTATTTATAAGATAATATGTATTATAATAAAAAAGAAGGTGGAATATGAAAAAGATAATATTAGTAGATGGTAATAATTTAATGTTTAGAAGTTATTATGCAACTGCTTACACAGGAAACTTTATGAAAAATAGTAAAGGAGATCCAACTAATGCTCTATATGGTTTTGTATCTATGATTAATAAAATAATTGAAGAAGAAAAACCAGAATACATGGCAGTCGCATTTGATATAGGTAAAAACTTTAGACATGAAAAATATAAACAATATAAAGCCGGCCGAATTGAAACCCCAGAAGAATTAAAAGTCCAAATGCCTAAAGCTAAAGTATTACTTGATGCCATGGGGATTAAACACATTGAAGTAGAAAACTATGAAGCAGATGATATTATAGGTACTATAAGTAAAATGGCTTATGATGATAAAGAATTTGATGCCCTAATTGTATCTTCAGATAAAGACTTATTACAATTAATTAATGAAGAAGTTGAAGTTAAATTATTAAAAACTAAAGGCTACATAAGATATAACCCTAATAGTTTTGAAGCCTATTATGGAATAAAACCAATTAGAATGATAGACTTAAAAGCCCTTATGGGTGATCCATCTGATAATGTCCCTGGAGTTAAAGGTATTGGTGAAAAAACTGCCTTAAAATTACTTCGTGAATATGGTTCTTTAGAAAAAATCTATGAAAATATAAATAAAGTAAAAGGATCAGTTCATGATAAATTAGTTAGTGATAAAGAAAATGCTTTTTTTAGTAAAGATATATGTACTATATGTTTAGAAGTCCCTATAAAAGAAACTTTAGATGATTTAAAATATTTAGGACCTACTGTTAAACTAGAAGAAGTATATACTGATTTAGAATTTTATTCTCTTTTAAAGAAAATGCCTAGAAAAGAAAAAGATTTTACATCTAATTATAAAGAATTTAAAAATATAAGTGATATTAAAAATGATGGTATAATTTCTTATTTTATAGAATGTAATAATATTAACTATCATTTAGCAGACATACTAGGTATGGGATTATATGATGGAGAAAATGCTTTTTATATTCCTAAAGATAAAATTAAAGAAGTATTAGACTATTTAAAAGATAATAAGAAATATACTTATGACTTAAAAAAGAATATAGTTTTATTAAATGACTTTCATACTAATACTATATTTGATACTATGGTTGCTGCATACTTACTTAATTTACAAATAAAAGAAGATTTAGCAGTCTTAATGAATAAAGAAGAAATAGATGTACCATTTTATGAAGATGTACTTAAAGATGAAGAAAAATTAAAAATTGCAGTTACTATGAAAGCTAAATATATCTATGAAACAAGAGATGATTTAATAAAGAAATTAAAACTTGAAGATATGTATGACTTATTTAATAATATTGAGATGCCTTTAATTCCCGTACTAGCTCGTATGGAAATTAATGGTATTAAATGTGAAAAAAGTGTCCTTGATGAATTACATGAAGAAACTCTTAATAAACTAAATGAACTATCTAATAAGATATATGAAAGAGCCGGAGAAGAGTTTAACATAAGTAGTCCTAAACAATTAGGAGTTATTCTTTTTGAAAAGTTAGGCTTTCCATATCATAAAAAAGTTATCCCTGGAAAAAAATATAGTACTGATGCTGGAACTTTAGAAAAACTAATAGGTATAGATCCAATTATAGAATATATTTTAGAATATAGAAATTTATCTAAATTTAACAGTACTTACTTAGAATCTTTACATAATTATATTTTAAGTGATGGTAAAATTCATACTATTTATAAACAAACTTTAACTAGAACAGGAAGACTATCTAGTATGGATCCTAATATGCAAAATATACCAACAAGAGATGAAAATGGTAGAAGAGTTAGAAAAGCCTTTGTACCATGTAATGATATGTTTTTATGTGCTGATTATTCACAAATAGAACTTAGAGTACTTGCTCATATAAGTGATTCTAAAGAACTAATAGAAGCCTTTAAATCAGGAGAAGATATTCATACAACTGTCGCAAGTGATATTTTTGAAGTACCTAAAAGTGAAGTAACTAAACAAATGAGAAGAACCGCTAAAGCAGTAATATTTGGTATTGTTTATGGTATTTCTGGCTTTGGTTTAGGTGAAAATTTAAATTTAAATCCTAAAGAAGCTAAAAAGTTTATTGATAAATATTTAGATTTATATCCAGGTGTTAAAAGATATATGGATGATATAGTTGCTGAAGCTCATATGTTTGGAAGTGTAAGAACTTTATTTGGCCGCAAAAGAGAAATAGAAGAATTACAAAACCCTAATTACATGATTAGAAATGCTGGTGAACGTATAGCGCTTAATACTCCAATTCAAGGAACCAGTGCTGATATTATTAAAATGGCCATGATTAAAATTGATAAAATTATGGAAGAAAAAAATTTAAAATCTAAAATGCTTTTACAAGTACATGATGAACTTATTTTTGATGTAAAAGAAGAAGAAAAAGAAGTAATAAGTGAAATTGTAAAAAATGAAATGGAAAATATTACACCTCTTAAAGTTCCTTTAAAAGTAGGAATGGATTATGGTAAAAATTGGTATGATGCCAAGTAGGGAGGAAGTTTATGCCAGAACTTGCAGAAGTTAGAACGGTTGCTAAATCTTTAAAAGGTAAATTACTACATAAAAAAATTATTGATATTAATGTTATTTATCCTAAGATAATTGAAGATAAAAGTCTAGATATTAAATGCTTAATATCTAAAAGTTTAGATGATATTACTACATATGGTAAATATTTAATATTTAAATTTAATAATCTTTACTTAATTAGTCATTTAAGAATGGAAGGTAAATTCTTTATAAAGACACCACTAGAACAATTAGAAAAGCATGAACATATCATATTTTTAATGGAAGATAATATATCTCTTAGATATCATGACACTAGAAAATTTGGAAGAATGTTTATAACTGATGATATTAGTAAATATAAAGGATTAAATAAACTTGGACTAGAACCATTTGATGATAAATTAACAAGTACTTATTTACTAGATAAATTTAAAAGAAAGAAGATGCCTATTAAAGAAGGACTTCTAGATCAAAGTATTATTGCTGGATTAGGTAATATATACGCAAATGAGGTATTATTTTATGCTAAAATTAATCCTTATAAGAAATGCGAAGACATTACAAAAGAAGATGCAAAATTAATTATTGAAGGTGCAAAGAAGATTCTTAATGATGCCATAAAAGAAGGTGGAACAACAATTAAAAGTTATACATCTTCTTTAGGAGTTATTGGACATTATCAAGACTTTTTAATGGTACATAAAAAAGAAGGGGAAAACTGTAAAATTTGTAATACAAAAATATCAAGAGAAAAAATAAAAGGACGTAGCACATATTACTGTCCTAAGTGTCAAAAGTAAGATTATAAGGTGGCTATATAAAGCCATCTTTTATTATGAAATTTAAATGCAAAAAATTTTTTTATAAAAAATTTAAAAAAAGTATTGATATATGAACAAGTGCAAGCTATAGTTGAATAACTAAGGAGGATAATAAATGACAAATATAGAAAAATATAAAGAAAAAACGTTTGAACGTATAAAACTAATTGATGACTTAAACTTAAAAGGCACAAATTGCTTGTGAAACCATCAATAAAAACTAAATATAATTTACTTTAACTATGAAGATAAAAAGAATTTTGATATAATGTAAATATAAGAAGGGAATGAGTGTGATATGGAAAAAAAGAAAAATATCATTATAGGAGTTTTGGTTGCAATAATAATATTATTAATTGGATTTATAGTAGCAATGTTGGTACTAGTTAAAAGTAAGGATAATACTGACAAAGAAAGTATTAGTACTACTCCAAGCAAAGTAACTGAAAAAACAACAAATTCTTCTAGCAGCTCTATAAGCGCAGAAGAATATGAAAAACAGTTAAATGAAAAATTATCTAGCACAAAATCACCACTAGAAAAGAATTATAATTTACAAAGAAAAATGGTTGTTTCTTTAATTGATGACAACTATTATGATTTAGAAATTAAATATCTATATAATAATAAAGAGGTAATATCTTCATATATAGATGATGTAGAAATTGGTGACATGAGTGTTTTAACTGAAGAAGAATATAAAATAAAAGAAATTTATGATAGTAAAAATAATGATAAATATTATGCTTTATATAATGAAGAATATGGTGATATTTATGGAATATTAAATATATATAATACTAATTTTGAATTATTAAATAACGGGAATATATCATTTTGTCCTTCTGGAATTACTTATAAAAATGGCAATAATATTTATGATACTAATTTGCATTTTAAAATTGATAATAATAAAATAATAAATTATGTTAATGGTAATTCCGAAGAAACTAAAGTTATATATCATAAGTTAAATATCGAAAATGGTATAATTATAGATGTTATTACTAAAGAAGATTACGCAAGTAATTACAGTTTTGCTGGGGTAAAATGTGAATAAAAAAAGAAGTTAGGTTATTATGAAAGAAGAAAAACAAGATAAAATTTTAGGGGTTTTAGCTGCTATAAATGTGGTGCTTTCATTAATTATTTTAGTACTAGTTATTTTTAAATCTACTGATGAAATAAAGAGTAAAAAAGATGAAAATCAAGATACTAAAGTAAGTGAAAGTTTAACTGTAGAAGAATACGAAAAAATGTTAAATGAAAAACTATCTAGTGTAAAATCACCACTAGAGAAAAAATACAAATTACAAAGAAAAATTAAAGTAGGAAACTATGAATATGGTGATTATGAAGTAGATATTATATATCTTTATAATGATAAAGAAGTTATTAGCAGTGTGTGCTACTCTAAACTAGGTGAAACTAACTGCGTTTTAGATACTGATGATTTTGAAATAAGAGAGCTTCAAGATAGTTCTACTGACGATTATTACTATTTTATATACACAGTTGATTCTATTACTAGTGAACTTAAAATATATAATTCAGACTTTGAATTATTAAATAAAATTGAATTTCCAAATGGCGGAGTTTATTATAAAAATGATGAGCCAGTATATGATAATGGATATAATTATAAATTAGTTGATACTAAAACTATAAATTATATTATGGGGAGTTCATCAGAAAAAACCGCTACATATCATAAATTAACTATTCAAAACGGAAAGATAAAAGATACTATTATTAAAGAAGTTGATGCAAATAATTATACTTTCG
>CAVIQT010000062.1:0-19478 GCA_963645165.1 Phocaeicola vulgatus | reverse complement strand
GACTAATATAAATATAATTATTAAAATTATTTTTACAAAAATCTTCTAGAATATAAGTTTTACCTGTTTGTCTAGCACCAACTAACATAAGTGGCATCTTATAATCATTCTTCCATTTTATTAATTCTTTTTCTATTTTTCTATACATAAAAATGCACCTCTAAGTACATTTTATCATTTTTCGTACAAAAAATGCATATTTTTATTAAGCTTTTCGTGCAAAATGTACGAATATTACATAATTATCATATAAATATCATTTGTTAGACAGCAAGTTGTATAGGCGTAACGCTTATCCCTTGCCCAAATGCAGTAGTGGCAGTTTCTACCGGTCCCATTTGTTCCAATTTAAACATAATACCACTTGATTCTCCATTTAAATCAATACCAGTCTTCTTACCAAAACCAAACTTTTCTAAGTAGTCATATAAAAGAGTAGTTCCAAGTCTTTGACCAAGCACAACAAAGCCAGGGTTACCTCGGGTTTTCACAGGAACACAAAAAAGCCTTCTTATCTCTATTATTAAAAACTATTTCTTTAACCATCCTATTAGCATTAAAATTAAAATTAATAATTAATCTAACATGATTTCTATCCCCATTTACCTTTTCAACTTCTACTCTTTCAACTAATATTCTCATTAAATTAGGTAGTTGACTTTGGAGGTCAACTTTTGAAGTAAGTGTATTTCTAACTTCTGTTATTCTCTCTTTCAATTTATTAGTTTCACTATTTGGATTATTTAATCTCTCAATTTTAGATTTTAAAGTGTGTATATCATTATTAAATTTATCATTTCTTTTTTTAAACTCTAAATCATCAATTAAACCTTTAATACTTAAATCTAATAACTTATCCTTTTGCTTTTCAATATTTATAATTTGACCATTTATAAATTTTGCATCACTTGAATCTATATTTTCTTTTATAATATTTTCATACTCAGTAATTACACTACTCAAATATTCTTTTTTACTATTTATAAAATTACTAAATATTTGAACAAATATATTATCAAGATAATCTTCTCTTAAAATTGGTGAAGCACATGCACTAACTCCTTCAAGCTTATATTTTTTGCAAGACCATGTCGGATTATTTGCCCGGTTACTTCCACCTGCTCTAATAAAAACACATCTACAATCCTTACAATATAATAAACAACTATATTTGGCATTTTCTAATGATTTTTCTGAATTTAAAATATTTCTAGACGGAGATTTTTTTCTCATTTCATATAGTTCATTTGCTTTATCCCATAACTCTTCAGATACAATTGCCGGCACTCTTTCATCACGCTCAATTATTTGCCACTTTTTTGGTACTTTTTTCTTTTTATGAGTCTTATAATTTTCAACCTCAGTAAGCCTTGCTGTATAAAATCCCTTATATCTAGGATTAGTTAAAAACTTCGTTAGTGTTACTCTAGAATAAGGTTCACCCTTTGAATTTAGATAACCCATTTTAGCAAGGTCTTGTCCAATTCTTTTTAGTCCCACTTTACCAGATACATAAGTTTCAAAAAGATATTTAATAATAGGAGCTTCTTTTTGATTAATTTCATATTTACCATTCTTTTTAAAATATCCAGTTAAATTACCGCCAATAAGTTTTCTATCTTTAATCATTCTATTAATACCAAATTTAACTCTTTCTGAAAGTTTTCTAATCTCATCTTGAGCTAAACTAGACATAATAGTAAGTCTGAACTCTGAGTCTTCCGAAATAGTATTTAAATTATCTGATAAAAAATATACAATAACTCCTTGCTTTAATAAATACTCTGTATACTTAATACTATCAACTGTATTTCTAGAAAATCTAGATATTTCTTTGGTAACTATCATATCTATTTTACCTAAAGAAGCATCTTCAATCATTTTAAGAAACTCTTCTCTATTCTTAACCGCAGTCCCACTTATTCCCTCATCTATATAACCACCACCAAATAACCAGTTCTTATTTTCCATTATCATTTCTTCAAAATAATTTTGCTGATTTTCTAAACTATTTAACTGATCATCTTTATCTGTTGATACTCTAGCATAATATACTACTCTAAGTGGCATATCATAAATCGTTTTTCCTTTCCTCAAATCTTCTCTAGCTCTTTTTATATCCACATTTATTCACTTTCCTTTACAGTCATATATTCATTTTTTATTTTTGTCATTCTACCAAGAATAGACTTTTCCATTAAACTAAAAACATTTAAATCAATTATCTTTTCTTCATATAATTCTCTATTTAAAATTAATCTCCACTCTAATAATTTATACTCTAAAGGTAAATGTTTTGTACTACATTTTATTTCAATATCATCATTAAACATAATATCATCTCTAAAAAATATATGTTATAAAAGTATAAATAATACTAACTATAAAATTAAATAGTTTTTCTGAAATAAGCAGTTATCGACATGTTTTTATATATTTTTTATCATTTAGTGTCGATAACTTGACATTTGAATAATATTTTTATAGAATTATATTGGTGATAATAATGAATAAACTATATAAAAGAGAATTATATTTAAACAAAATTAGAGGCTTTTATAATGATCCAGAAACAATTAAAGTAATTACTGGTATGAGAAGAAGTGGAAAATCATCCCTACTTGAAACAATTATAGAAGAATTAAAAGAATCAGGTGTTGAAAATGATGATATAATTAAAATAAATTTAGACCAAAGACCATATAAAAATATTAAAACTCCAAAACAACTAGATAAACTAATTGAATCTAATATAAATAATGATAACTTTAAATATATATTTATAGATGAAATTCAAAATGTCAAAGGATTTGAAAAAATAATTGAAAGTTATCGTAGTGAAAATAAATACTCTATCTTTATAACTGGATCTAATTCATATTTATTATCTGGAAAATTAATTACAAAATTAACAGGTAGAAAAATAGAAATAGAAATATTACCACTTAATTTTTATGAATATATTGATATGAAGAAATTTTTAAATATTACTCTTAAAGATTCAATATATGAAGAATTTGAATTATACATCCGTGAAGGTGGTTTACCTGGTGCTTTAAAATATAATAATGAAAAAGATAAAAAACTATATATAGAAAATATCTTAAATGACATCTTTATAAAAGATATCAAAACAAATCAAAAAATTAGAAATACCGAAACATTTAAAAACATCCAAAGATATATAATTAATAACTTTGGAAATATGATTTCACCATATAGTATTCAAAAATATTATAAAAGTATAAATTTAAATATTGATATTAGAACTATAGAAAAATATATAAGTTTATTATGTGATGCTAAAATATTATACCCATGTAATACATTTGATATAAAATCAAAAATATCATTATCTGGTGAAAAAAAATACTATTTAGCTGATTTAAGCATCTATTTTCTTTATAATACTGATAACCGAATTAATTATGGGCCAGTCTTAGAAAATATTTTACATAATTATTTAATTAGTAAAGGCTACATTTTAAGTGTAGGTAAAATAGGAAAATTAGAAATAGACTTTATCGCTCGGCATCAAAATGATCAGTATTTTTACCTTCAAGTATCTAAAAGTATTGAAGATGAAAAAACAGCTAAGCGTGAATATAAACCATTTTATGACATTAAAGACATGTATCCTAGATATTTATTCTTATTAGATTTAATAATTAAAGATAATATAGATGGTATTAAAAATGTAAATATTGTTAAATTTATAGCCGAAAATCAAGATTTATAATATAAAAAGCAGCTTTAAAAGTTGCTTTTTATATGTTCCTATAAAAACCCTAGTATTACATGAATTTTCAACCACGTTTAAGAAAGTTTCCGCCCCGTGTCCACCCTTTTTCCAGCATTTAATGCGGGTACTATCAACCATAATAGACCCACCATCATAATAAGTATCTTCAAATAAATTTACCTTTCCCTCATTAATCGCAGATGCTAAAGTTATTATCTTAAAAGTAGAACCAGGCTCATAAGTAGCCCATATTGGTAAATTACGATTAATAGTTTCTAAATCATAATCTTGATACTTATTAGAATTAAAATTAGGTCTACTACTCATTGCTAAAACTTCACCTGTCCCTGGATCCATCACTAGCGCTAAAGCATTTTCAGGATTATACTTAGCAACAACATTATCAAGTTCTCTTTCCACTGCTAGCTGAATATCAACATCAATAGTAAGTGAAATATTATTACCACTAACTGGTTCATCATAAACCTCAGATAACTTTAAACGGTTACCCTTTCCATCAGAATAATACTTTACTCCTCCATCTGTTCCTTTTAAATAACTATCATACTCTAATTCAATTCCAGATAAACCTTGATTATCAATACCAACATAACCCAAAACATGAGAAAGCACTTCATTATAAGGATAATACCTCTTTGATTCTTTTAATAAATATACTCCATCATAATTTAGAGAAGATATCTTTTCCGCAATATCATAAGACAAACCTCTACCTTCTGGATGCACTCTTTCTATAGATGTTTGTTTAGTTAAATGTTTATAGATATTTAAATAATCTGTATTTAAAATACTTGCTAAAGAAGATGCTACTTCTTCTTTATTTTTTATTTGAACAGGAACTACTACTAAAGATGTCGTTGTAATATTATCAGCAAGTATAGTACCATTTCTATCAGTTATCTTTCCTCTATCTGCTAAAAGAGGAAGATTCCTACTCCAAAGACTATTTGCTAAAGTAGACAACTTATTCATTTTAAATACTTGTAAATAAAATACTCTTAAAAAAATTACTAAAAATATAAGTAAAACTACTAAATAAACATAATACATTCTTTTTAAAATACGATAATGAAACAATATAATCACCAATAAATAATACGCATCTATTAATTTTAATATGAAAAAATTGCTATTTTATTAGCAATTTAAATCATGTTCTTTCTTAAATTTATCTTCATCAATTCTATTAAAAAGCATTCTTAAATTATTAATTTTAATATCACCACTTATACTTTCTTCATTCCAAGTAAATTCCTTTAATGAAAGCATATCTTTAATAATAAGTGATGCATTTGGCATTATAGGTGCAATCAAATTAGCAATATTCGCAATAATATAAGTACATGTATAAGTAACATTATTAAACTCTTCAATATTTTCTTTTGCTAAAATCCATGGCTCTTTAGTATCATAATACTTATTTGCATCTGTAACATAATCAATTAATGTATTAACTGCATTTCTAAATTCACCTTTAGTAATAAAATCACCCATTACTTTATAAACATCTTTAGTCTTAGAAATTATTTCTTTATCTATCAAAGCCTTACTAATAACCCCATCAAACTTCTTATTAATAAATGATAAATTACGATTTACAAAGTTACCAATAACCCCAACTAAGAATTTATTATGAACCTGAACTATATCTAAAAGTGAGCAGTTAATATCTTTAACTTCAGGCCCATTAGCAATAAAATAATATCTTAAAGTATCAACATCAAACATCTCAAGTAATTCATTTGCAGTTATTAAATTACCCTTACTTTTACTCATTTTTTCAGAATTAATATTTACATAAGCACTACTAATCATATAATCTACTAAACGATAATTCTTATTCATACCAGCAACTAAAGCAGGATATATTACAGAGTGAAATGGAATATTATCTTTTCCATGAACAAAATACACTAACAAATTATCACTATCATTATTCATGAACTCATCTAAACTTTCACCTCTAGAGCAAAGTATTCGATATGCATCTGATAAATAACCTAAAACAGCTTCAATCCACACATAAATTCTTTTATCTTCATACCCTTCAATTGGTACTTCTATTCCCCAATCAAGCTGACGTGTTGCCGCTCTATCAATAAGTCCCATATTTAAATATTTATTAGACTCTCCAAAAGCATTTTTACGCCAAATATCCTTATGATTATCAATAAGTTCTTTTAATACATCGGTAAAAGCAGATAATTTAAAATATAAATGTTTATTATTTTTTAAAGTTGTTTCCTTACCACAAGTCTTACATCTTTTATCTAATACCTTATCACTATCTAAAGATGCTAAGCACTCATCACACTGCTCACCTGTTGAAACTCCACCACAAATTGGGCACTTACCTACAATTTCACGATCAGATAAGAATGTTTTACACCCTTCACAATAATCTTGAAGAACCTCTTTTTCATAAATATATCCATTATTATAAAGAGTTAAAAATACTTCCTTAACATACTTTTTATGTTCCTCATCCATAGTTGCCGCATATAAATCATAAGTAAAACCTAACTTTTCAAAAGTTTTAGTAAATTCATTATGATAATAACTTGCTATTTCATAAGGGGTTGTTCCTTCTTTTTTTGCTCGTTCTGTTATCGGTGTTCCATGACAATCAGAACCAGATACATATAATACTTCATCACCACAAGCTCTAAAATATCTTGCTAAAATATCACCTGGTAATAAAGCAGCTAGATGTCCAACATGTAAATAATAATTTGCATAAGGCCATGCTCCTCCAATTAAAATCTTTCTTTTCACTATAAAGCCTTCTTTCTAATAAATAAAATTATATCATAATTTAGTATCCCATACAATAAAGAAAAAAGATAACTTCAACCTTAAAATTATCCTTAATCTCTTATTTTAATATGTAACTCTCTTAACTGTTTTTCATCTAAAGTATTTGGTCCACCCATTAATAAATCTACTCCAGATACATTAGGTGGGAATACTTGTACCTCTCTTAAATTATCTTCCCCAGTTAAAAGCATAATCATTCTATCAATTCCAGGTGCCATACCAGCATGAGGAGGTGCTCCATATTGAAATGCTGTATATAAAGATCTAAACTTATTCTTTATAACTTCTTCATCATAACCAACTAAAGCAAAAGCCTTCTTCATAATTTCAATATCATGATTTCTAACTGCGCCAGAGCTCATTTCATACCCATTACATACAAAGTCATACTGAATTGCGGTTATATTAAGTGGTTCCTCATTATTAAGTGAAACTAACCCGCCTTTTGGCATACTAAATGGATTATGTCCAAAATCAAGTTCTCCTGTTTCTTCATTTTCTTCAAACATTGGAAAATCATTAATAATACAAAATTCATACTTATTTTCATCTATTAAATCTAACTCTTTACCAAGTTTATTTCTTAATAATCCTGCATATTTAGGGCATTTCTTTTCTGTATCAGATAAAATAAATAATACATCCATACCCTTTAATTCAAACTTTTCCTTTAATAAATTTCTTTCTTCATCAGTTAAAAATTTATCCAAAGAAGACTTAAACGAACCATCTTCTAATACCTTAATATAAGATAACCCCCCAGCACCAAGTCCTTTAACAAACTCTTCCATTTCTTTATACCAAGAATTAGATTTTTCTACATTACTCACTTTAATAACTCTTATACACTTATTTTTAAAAGGCATAAAAGAAGTATTTTTAAATATATCAGTCGCATCTTTTATTATTAATGGATTTCTTAAATCAGGTTTATCAGAGCCATAATTAAGCATTGCATCCTTATAAGATATTCTTCTAAAAGGAGCTGCAGAAACTTCCTTATTACCAAAAGTTTTAAAAACATTATAAAATACCTTTTCCCCTACCTTATAAACATCTTCTTCAGTAGCAAAGCTCATCTCAAAATCTAACTGATAAAACTCTAAAGTACGATCTGCCCTGCAATCTTCATCTCTAAAACAAGGCGCAATTTGAAAATATTTATTAAAACCACTTACCATTAATAACTGCTTATATATTTGTGGTGCTTGTGGAAGGGCATAAAACTTACCCTTATAATTTCTTGATGGAATAACAAAATCTCTAGCTCCCTCTGGACTACTTGTTGTAATAATAGGAGTTGCTATTTCCGTAAAATTCATCTCTTTCATTAAAGATCTAATATAATCAATTACCTTACTTCTAAATAAAACCATATTATGATGTTTTTCATTTCTTAAATCTAAATAACGATACTTTAATCTAGTTTCCTCACTAGCCTTTTCTGGATGATTAATTTCAAATGGTAATGTAGTTAAACACTTACCTAAAATTTCAAAACTAATAAGTTCTAATTCAATATCTCCTGTCTTCATATTAGGATTAATCATATCTTTAGTTCTTTTTTTAACAATACCTTCTAATGTAATAGTGCTCTCTCTAGTAACACCAATAAACTCTTCTGGTTTATTACTGATTACTTGAATAGTGCCTGTTTCATCTCTTATTACTAAAAACATTAAATTAGTACCTAAATTTCTTATTTGTTCAATCCATCCTGCAATGCGTACAGTCTTACCTTCTAAATCACTTGTAACCTCTGCTGCAAATAAATCACGATACATATTACCTTTCATATAAATCCTTCTTTCTAAATAAAAAAGAGTGTTCATCCATAAAGGACGAAAGCACTCTTATCTTCCGCGGTACCACCTTTGTTCTATTTCTAGCCCTCAAATGCTTAACGCGCATACACGATTTATTTACGATTTAATGTCTTCTAAATAATCATCATACTTAATTTCACCAAACTTAAGCTCTCTATAAATTTGATTAAATATACTCCTTTAAATCAATAATTATAAAACAATTATAGTATTTTTTTATTATTTGTCAACTACTAACCAATCTTTTTATTACATTTTATTTCTTCTTTAGAAGTATTAAAAGCACTATCAATCATCGATCTAGCAAGTAATATATTAGAGTTATTATCCATAAAATTTACTCTTCCTCTTGCTATAACTTTTCTATTATAAGCATAATCTAAGCCTTCCATAGTAGCTAAATCACTTTTAATTCCATATTTTTCATATACTGAAGTTTTACCAGTTTTAATATCTTCTTCACTTCTATGTTGCATGCCTAAAAAAACATCAATATCCATAGAAGCCTCAGAAAAATCTGAACCAGAGCAATCAATATATCCACTAAAATTATCATTAATATCATTAATAAACATAAATGGATAAACTCCATCAGTTAAATTACCATCAATTTTTGATAATTTAATAACAACACCCTTAGATTCTCTAAAATCTGATTTATCTATCATAACATGATTAAAATTCATTCCTTTAAAATCTAATGGAAATACTCCACTGCGCATATCTAAATTATATACCTTTTGTGGATCTACTACTGCATTAGTTAATGATAAATCAGCATAAGCCATTTCTCCATTTAAACAAACGCCAGCAAAGCTTAAATCACTAATATCTAGATAACATAAAATATCTATAATATCTTCTCTAATTACCTTATAACCGTAAGTAACAATATTACTACTATCAAAAACTATTTGTTCAAGTAAAGATTTATCCTTAATACTTATTCTCTCTCCAATAGATAAATCACTCTTACTAATACTTTCCTTTAAATAACTAATTACTTCTAATACTTCTTTTTCACTTAACTTTAACATAAAAATGCCCCCTTCTTTAAAGCCCATGTATTATATAATAAAATAATCAATTAGTCAAATTTATGAATAAACTAACTAAAACATGAAAAAAATTGCTTATAAAGTAGCAATTTTACAATTATAAATGATAATAAGTTATTGCGTTTTCTAATTTTCTTATAACACTTCTTCTAAACTCATTACCCAAATCAATGCTTGCTCTAATTAAAAAACCATTAAATACAATTTTTCCATTAAACATTAAAAGAGTCGTACTAACCACTTGCGGTAACTCATCTTTATTAGTCATTTTATCAATATCAGTGCGAAGTCCCTTAACCATATAAAGTTTACCATCTTGAGATAATATATTAGTATATTCTCGTTCAAACCCAGTAATAACAAAGAATTTACTTGTAACCGCATTTTTAAATTCCGCTACTTCTTTAAGTTCTTCTTCTGTAAAATTATAATTATTATTTTTAATAAAATCATCTATCATTTCCTTATGAGACCATAAGTACTCATCTATATCTTTTAGTTTATTAACATCTATTCCATCTTGTTTATATATTTTTTTAATCTCTGGACGTATTTTTTTCTCTTTATTTACATAATCCATAAGTGCTAAATATAATTTATAATAATGATCTGCCTCTCTTTTACATAAATGAGCATTATTCTGCGGTATATTGTCAAAATAACTATCTAACTTCATTGCCTCATCTAATTCATTCATATACTGTGAAGGAGTAAATCCATTTAGAGCTGCATGTGGCATTTCAAATAAAGCTTCAATTATAATATTATATTCTTCATCAGGAAAAAATACTTTTAAAAGAGAATAACTATTTAATGCTCTTGCCTCATCAATAACACAAAATAAAAAATCACTACAATCCTTTTTCTTTATTAAATCATACATTTTCTTAACTTTACTATTTCTAATCGGAAACCCATAATAGAAAATATCAAAAATATCTCTTATATCAATATTTAATTTCCCACTTATACCATAATCCTTTTTCTTCTCTTCTATTTCATCTAAAAAATGATAATAATCACGGTAAAAAGCTATTTCTTGTTTAAAATCATAATCATATTCATTTTGAAATTGAAAACCACAATAAAAATGAAATAATGGATGCCCTAAAAAATTATTAGCATCTTCTTCACTCATATCACAAATACTCATAAGCATAGAATTTAAAGCACTAGTTAGTAAGTAACCATTAATTTTAACAAAACTTACAGCAAAAATAGCCAGTTCTTTAGCATTTTCCTTTTTATTTTTATTCTGATTCCAAAGTTCTAATGCTTCATCTACATTTTTTCTTTGTTCATCAAATACATCTAAATTTACTAAACTAAAAATACACTTTTCATTTAAAGTCTTTATTTCCCAATGATACTTGTCTAAATCTTTAGGCTTTAACTTATTACTTTTAATATAATTTAAAAACTCTAACTCCTTATTAGTACAAATATGATATAAATAAAGCTTATTATTATTATTATTATTATATTCATCTATAATCTCATCTAACATTTTACTCCTAGAAACGTTTCCATAACTCTTAAAATTATAGACAATCTTTAAATAAATACCATACACATCATCTTTAGGTAACTTAATATACTCACTTTTTAAATCCATTTTACTTCCATACACTCCTTTTAAAGTCAAATTTCTTACACCTTTATTTTAACATACATTCCTCTGCATTATACAAAAATACCTCATATCTATTTAAAAAAAACTTTAAAAATATTATAATCCTTTAATACTTCAGGATGATACTGAAGACCTAAAATATTTTCCCATTCAATTGCTTCAATAACATTATCATTACTAACCGCACTTACCCTAAAATTAGGTGCTAATTTATTAATAGACTGATGATGAAAAGAATTAACCTTTATAACCTTTTTCTTATAATAAGAACTTAAAAACGTATTATCTATTATTTTAATATCATGAAAAGTATTATTATGATTATTTATATCTTGAGATAAAGTACCACCAAAGTATACATTTATTGATTGACATCCACCACATATACCAATAATTTTTTTATTTTGTTTTAAAAAAACTTCAATACACTTTCTATCTAATTTATATTCTTCATCATAATATTTACATTTATTTATATTTTTTTCCTTATAAAACTTAGGATTTATATCATTCCCACTTCCGGGAATTATTAAAGCATGACATATTTTACTAACTACATTCACATCTTTCATATCCACTATGGGAATTAATGTCCAGTTTAAATGAATAGCAAGTTCCTTAAAATAATCAGTTATAAACCACCTTTTCTTACCATTCTTAATTTCTAATCTAGTACAAATTGCCACTAACATATCATTACCTACCTTTATACATAAAAAAGACTAAATTATAGTCCTTTCTTAACTAAATCTAATTCCCTAACTAAAAGAGCATCTATTTTATCATTTAATATATCTTCATCATCACTTCTTACCATTATAATAATTTCTTTTCCATACTTTTTTACCAATCTATCTCTTAAATTTATATCAAAACTAAAACCCCTAGCAAATAAAACACTTGTTATAACATCTCTAACCATATTAGTATAATCTTCCCTAGTTCCTTTATTACTTAAAATAGGTAAAAAATCAATACCATACTCCTCTGCAAAAGAAAAAGCATTATAATAACTACTACTAAGACTTCCCTCTCCTAAATTAGTATTTAATACTTTTAAAGGAAAATAAGAAATATCTTTTTTTCTTATACTACCCGCATCCAAAGGAAGAATTATCTTATTAAATAAAACATCACTGCAAATAATACCACATATATTTGGCTTTATGCATCCCTTTTTTAAATCATCATTACTTATTACCATAAAACCTAAATTATTATCATTTAGTAATCCCTTTACATCTTCTAAAAAAGCAAGCGGAGAAACTACATGAATTAAATAATTATTTTTTAAATAACGAGCCCATATTACATTAGTTAAAGTAAGTAATTCATCATAATTTAAAGAATCAACCATATAAAACTCTTTATCAGTTAAATATTTAAAATAATCACTTTTAATTTTTTCTTTTATTAATTTCATATAATTCACTCACTTTAAAAATATTATACACATATATAAATCATTTGTATATTAAAACATATTATCTATATTCTTAGGAACTTTATCATCCTTTATCGCATCTATTATTTTATTTTCTAACTCGCCTGATACATTTTTACCTGTCATATTACTTAATTTTCTAATAACTGTACGAAGTGTCTTTTCATCTTTTAAACCATTATCATTAACCATCTGCGCCAAAGAAACAATCGTATCTTTATCAATATTAGTTTTCTTTTTTACCTTATCAAAAATTTTATCATCCATAACATCACCTAAAATAATATATGAAAAAAAGATGAAATATATCATCTTCAAATTATAATGATAACTTATTTAACACCACTCACCAGCGCTTGTATAATCACTTGAAGTTAATTTTATAATTTCTTTAGTAACCTTATCATTTTTAAAATCAACAATAACAATATTAGTATAAGTACAATGATCACTTTCTATATAACATAATTTATCATCTTTAATTAAATAATTATTATCATTAAAAGGATATTTATAATATATATCTTTACTTAAAGTAATTTTATTTGTATCTATTTCTGGTATAAATAATACACTTCCCTTATCATTTACTACCACAGCTCGTGTAGTATTACCAGAATTAAAACCTACATCAATAATATTCAAAATATAATACTCTTTATCACTATTAATTTTACTTACCGTAACTAAATTATCAGTATTTACCTCATTTTTAGTTTTCTCACAAGCAAGTATATAATTATCATTAAACTCTACCCTTTTCCCATTAACATAACCCTCAAAAGTAATATAATAAGTATTTCCATCCTCATCACAAAAATCTTCATCTTCATTAAGTTTATTTTCAATATATTTTATACTTACCCCGTTATTAGTTACATCATCATTATTTTTAGTACTATTATTTTTCTTTAAATTATTTAAAATAAATACTACTAATAACACTCCCACTAGTAATACTCCAATTAATATTATAATATTTTTCTTTTTCATAAACTTTTCCTACTTTCTATTTATTAAAACGCACTATCTCATTTCTAATAGCCCTAAAGAAAAATCCTTTTTAGTTTCGCTAAATAGTCTTTTTAAGGGGTTATACCTTGAGATTTTTTATTTATAAGTTTTAACTACTTTGGCTGAATTTTATCAATTCCACCCATATATGGTCTTAAAACTTCTGGAATAGTAATACTTCCATCTTCATTATAATTATTTTCTAATACGGCAATTAAACCACGAGGTGATGCCACAACTGTATTATTTAAAGTATGTAAGAAATAATTACCATTATCACCTTTTACTCTTATACCTAATCTTCTAGCTTGAGCATCTCCTAAATTTGAACAAGAACCTACTTCAAAGTACTTCTTTTGTCTTGGACTCCACGCTTCAATATCACATGATTTAACTTTCAAATCTGCTAAATCACCAGAGCAGCATTCTAACTCTCTTACCGGAACATCCCAGTTTCTAAACACTTCAACTGTATACTTCCACATTTCTTCATAATACTTCATAGAATCTTCTGGCTCACAAAGAACAATCATTTCTTCCTTTTCAAATTGATGAACGCGGTATAAACCCCTTTCTTCTAGGCCGTGAGAGCCACCTTCTTTTCTAAAACATGGAGAATAAGATGTCATCTTAATTGGTAATTCCTCTTTTTTAATCATTTGATCTTTAAATCTACCAATCATAGAGTGTTCAGATGTCCCAATAAGGTATAAATCTTCACCCTCAATTTTATACATCATCGCATCCATTTCTGGAAAAGACATAACACCTGTAACCACATTAGCATGAATCATAAATGGAGGAATAACATAAGTAAAACCTTTAGATATCATAAAATCTCTAGCGTATGCGATCATCGCCTCATGTAAACGAGCAATATCCCCAATTAAATAATAAAAACCCTCACCACTAGTTCTACCAGCAGATTCTTTATCCATACCATTTAAATTCATAATTATATCTGCATGATAAGGTATTTCATAAGAAGGCACTAAAGGCTCACCAAACTTTTCAACTTCTACATTTTCACTATCATCTTTACCTATTGGAACAGAAACATCAATGATATTAGGTATAATCATCATTTTTTCTTTAATTAAAGCATTCTTCTTTTCTTCAGATATTTCTAAAATTTTTATCTGAGCATCCATATCAGCAATTTTTTGTTTTATCTTTTCAACATCATCTTTTTTTCCATCTTTCATAAGCATACCAATACTTTTAGAAAGATTATTTTTCTCACTTCTTAAATTATCTCCCTTTAATTTTGCTTCTCTTACCTCTTTATCAAGTTCAAATACTTCATCAACTAAAGTTAATTTCTCATCTTGAAACTTCTTTTTAATATTTTCCTTTACTAATTCTTTATTTTCTCTAATTAACTTAATATCTATCATTTTTATCATCCTTTCTTAATAATAGATTAGCCTTTAAATAAAATAAAAAGATGATACCAAAGGAGCATATAAATGCGGTACCATCCTTAAACTACTTTATTACAATAACGGCTAGGCCGGGTGCGATTAACACCACTAATAGGTAGATAAATTAAGTAGTTTATTAGTTTCCATCAACCACTAACTTTCTATAAAACATTCTTAATTATTGTCCTATATATTCGCTTTCTTTGTTTATTTTAACACATTTTTTTATAGTAAATCAAGAGGCCTAATCATCTTACCTTATAATACATTTGATTTTTGCTAGTTGGTTTATCTGGAATTGTTAAAAGAATTAATCCTTCTTAAATCGCGGGATCTAAATATTTTGATCTTAATGTTTCTTTTGATTTTATTTCTAATTTTTCCATTATTTCATAGGCACTCATAGGTACATTTAATTTCATTACATTTAGTAACCTATTAATATTAAGTGTTTTTTCCGTTAAAGCTTCTTTAGCATTTTCAACTAAACTTAAAAGGACTTCATCTATCATTTTTAACATAAACTCAATAAATTCATTGGAACTGGCCACTTCATGACAATGAGAAATAGCAGCATAATATTCACTTTGATATTCTTTTATTCTTGTTTCAATTGGTAAATATTCAAACAATTCTTTCCAATTTGTTAATAATATATTTTGTCATAATCTAGCCATTCTTCCATAACCATCTGCAAAGGGATGAATAAATACAAATTCATAATGAAATACTGATGACTTTATTAAGGGATGGATAGTATCTTTATTATTTTTAATCCAGTCAAACAATTGAGTCATTAAAGGTTCTACTTGTTTTGCAGGTGGGCAAACATGAATGCAGCGCCTTTACTATCAAAAACTCCTTCACCACCAGTTCTAAATTCCCCAGATAATTCGATGGTTTTTTCAGTCATAATGCCATGAACCATTTTTAAGTCTTTTAATGAATATATTAACTTCTTTAATCATCTCATATGCTTTATAGGCATTTAATACTTCTTGAATTTCTTTTTGTGGCCCTAAAACATATTTGCCAGCAATTACATCTTTAACTTCAGATAAAGATAATGAATTTGCTTCAATTGCTAGAGATGAGTGGATAAATTTAATCTTATTATTTCTTTTTAAATTAGATATTTTTTTTCAAATAAATGTAGTTATCAATTTTGCTGATTTTTTCCATTATAGAAGAGATATAATCAAGCATCGTATTAGTAATTGTAAATAGTGGATTATAATTAACCATAGTAAATCACCTTATATGTTTATTATACCGTAAAAATTGTCTTAAGCAATTTATCTTGCTTAAATCTTGCTTAAATTTTAAGGTCTAACTTTGATGGTTACGAATAATTATAATGCCTGAGCCGCCATCACCACCGGAGTATTTCCATTTAGTGCCACCATAACCTGCACCACCGCCGCCGCCGCCAGTATTGGCAGTTCCAGAACTAGCACTATAACCACCAGCTGTAGAAGTACTAACATCCGACATGCCACCATTCCCGCCGCCACCAGCACCGCCTTTTCCTGCTTGAACAGAACCATAAACGTTTGCCGATGCGCCGCCGCCGCCACCTCCTGCATATCTTCCATATTTTGTTTCGTTTCCCCATGGGATTGTGGAAACTCCAGCACCTTTGCCAGCTATACCTTTACAGCTATCACCAGCAGATTGACCACCGTCGCCACCATTTGTACCACCATTCATTCCCCAGTTGCCATAATTCCATCCACCGGTTCCACCTCCGGAGCCACCAGCGCCACCACTACCATGACCGTAATCACAACCATTATCGTAACCGCCGCCTTTACCACCGGCTGCTGATGTCCCAAATATTGAAGTGGTTCCTCCAGTACCACCAACGCTGCCAGCTACTGATTTTCCACCAGCACCAATAACTGCTGCATATTCGGTGTCTTTAGAAGCTGTGTATGTAAAACTATTTACATAACCACCACCACCGCCACCAGAAGCAAAACCATAATTCCATGCTCCGGCACCGCCGCCACCAACTAAGAATATATCTAAGTTATATGTATCTGGATCAATCATTTTAAACGTTCCACCTTGTAAGAATTTTATAAACCAGTTCCCATCACCTTCATCTGTTATTTTTACATATGCTTCATCTCTAGATTTATCTTCACCATTTACCAAATATTGAAAAGCAGGAATTGGTGAATCTGTTTCATTAAATATTGCTTTGCAAACAGTATTACCAATAGCTTTTGAAACATTTACTTCCCATCTAGTACCAGTCCAATAACCATCAGCAGTTGTTACATCAGACTCATCACCATTTTTATCATAACAAGTTAATTTTAATACAAAATTCCCATCTGAAGGAAAGTCATAACTTACAACTTCTTCCCCATCAGAGTAAGCTATTATCGTTTGAATTTCTACTTGAGCACTATCTGGATTTCTAAACTCACTTTCTATTAAATTATAACCATCGCCTAAATTTTTTAATTCATTATGAATATAACCAGCATTCATAGTAAGTTCTAAATATACATCATTAGAAGTATTATTATTTGTATAAATAGTTATTATCTTAGTCCCTGTAGCATCAATTTCGCCCTTAACTGGATTAGGTGAATCATAAGAATACGCTATTTTAACCCCAGAAGGAAGACTATCAGCATATGTACAAGTATTATTAGTTTTATCATAACTAGAACATACCTTATAATTTAACTCATACTTTGAAGAATATTTATTTTGAGCCGTTATAGAAACATAATATCTTTGAGTAGTCTTTGCTTTTAACCTTATAATACGGTCATTATATATATTACTTTTTAATTCTTCAAACTCACTATTTACAGCGAAAATATAATTCATATCACCTATAGTTATATTCGTACCATTTAGATTATTATTCTGTATCATCAAACTAAATGTTATATTTAAAATTAAAGAAAGAAGAATTAATATCATAAAAAATGATAAATAAAAAACTCTTTTATTCCCCTTTATTTTATTAATTATATTAGTATATGACATAGAAAATCACCTTTATTTTCTATTCAATTGTACTAATTACCCCCCCCCATGTCAAGTTAATGCTTCGTTCTCTATATTTCTATCATTTTAACTTGATTTTTTGCTTATTACAGTGTTAAAATATACATGTAAGCAAAGAAATTTGCATAAAATAAAATGGGAAGCCTTAAACTATCCAGTTTGAGTACTTGCCAAATTAATTGGTTTGGTACCCAATCTTTAAAGATTAGGTACTTTTTTATATAAAGTAACTACTTAAATACTAGTACCAATACTAATATTAAAATAGTTGTGCTTGATATAAATAAATAGATATAAAAAAGAAAAAAGCAAAAGTTTTTCTTGCTCATATATATCAGCCCCTTTCTATTAAAAATAGCTAGAGGCAAGTACCCATCCAGAAATAGTAAGGTTTCCCATGACATTACTTATACAATATATTTCCTATAAAATAAAGAGGTTTTATTCATTTCTTTGATAAAACCTTATTATTTTTTTATTAAATTTGTAAGTTTTTTGCAGATTTTTAAAATACGTTTATTTTTCATAATGCTTTTTAAAGATTTGAAATTTTAAATATTAATCAATAACAAACGGATCACTAGATACACCTGTACCAGATGATATAGTAATTGTTGGGATAAGTGATATAGATGGTCTAATGCCAAATGTATTAATCACCCAGCTATTTACTAAACTACCAGAGTTACTAACACAATAGTTACCAAATCCATTTTGATATGCATAATCATAATTTGTTGCTGGCGATAACGACCACCAATTTGAGCCACTTGCATTTTCATATAAGTAAAAAGTACTATTAGCTGTATTCTTAACGCCACCTGCAAAAATTATTTCATCGGCGGATAATAACCCCACTTTATAGCCATTTAATGCACCATTTCCGTTTAATACATCAGTTGCAGTATATTTACATAATGTGCCACCCAACTTATCTGCTGGGCAAATTAAGGTTGGCGTAGTTCTAGCAAGTGCTCCATAATTTGAACTATTATTACTATATCCTGAATTAGCAGTACTCTTATCTCCACACCAAATAGTATCAAAAAGTTTATCAGCATAACTTTTTATGTAAGTGTTATACCATATTTTTAAGTTAGTAAGTATTGTACTTTCTACTTTATTAGCGTGTTCTTCCGAGTAAGAACTAGAGCCTGGAGTTCCATACATGAAACCTACATATGCGTTTTTTTCTTTTGCAGGATTAAATGCACTTGTATAAGATGTGCCATCATATCTAGCAAATGCAGCATTTGTATCATTATTTGATGCATTACATGGATTTGATACTTTATTTATATTATCATTATGTAGTACTAGTTTTATGGCGCCATTTCCAGTTATTCTAACAATCCTCCAACACTTGTTTGCAAACTGGACATAGTTATTAGTTACGGCACCTCTAAAGTAATAAGATGTGCCATAATCATCAGATGTTGCAGCAAGTACTTTTTCAGTTGCTACTG
>CAVIQT010000061.1:0-5862 GCA_963645165.1 Phocaeicola vulgatus | reverse complement strand
CAATAATATTTATATTTTTTAGATTATCTTTAATAGTTATTTTACTATTATAATTTTTAGGATAAATATAAATATCAGTTATAGGGTTATTAAATATACTACTTTGATATAAGATGCCATTTAAAGATGAATAGTATGAGTTATCACTTTTTACAAAACCAACTATTTTAAGTTTTTGATTATTAACTGTAAATGATTTATTTAAGTAATCTTTATAATTACTTGTATTAATATTTAAGTAGTTATAGACACTTTCACTTATACTATTATTGTAATTTAATAATAATAATACTTCATTATTACTATTAGGATATCTTCCACTTATTAGATTAAATTTTTTATAATCATTTATAGAATAAGATATTTTTTTAAAGTTATAGTCTATATCTTTATAATAAGTTATTTCTTCATATAAATTAGAGTTTAGATTTTCTACTTGTTTAAGTAAATCTTTAGTTATAGAGTTAGTAATTAAAGAATAATCTTTGGTTACATTAAAGTCGCCCGTAGTTATTGTTTCTTCTTTTAAAACATCATTATTAAGGCTTATTCCTTCTTTACTTATAATTAGGGGATAATTATATAAATATTCTTGTTCATAGTTATTTATTTCTTTAGAAAAGCCATTATTAATAGATAGAATTAAGGATAAACTAAGTAAGCTAATAGCAAAAGCAAGAGAAGTTAGAATACATCTTTTCTTTTTTACTTTAATATTTTTTAGACTAATTTTTAATATATCTTTAAATGGTACTTTAGAGTTATTTAGTTTGATACTTTTAGGTATAATACCATAAAAAGGGTTAGTATCACTTTTAATTATTCCGTCTTCAATTCTAATAATACGTTTACCATATTTTTGGGCTAGATATTCATTATGGGTAACAACTATAACTAGTTTATTTTTAGATGCTTTTTTTAATAAATCCATGACAATTAAACTATTTTCAGAGTCTAGTGCTCCGGTTGGCTCATCAGCTAAAATAATATCAGTATTTTGCATTAAACATCTGCATATTGCGATTCTTTGTTTTTCACCACCAGATAATTTGTTGATATTTTCTTTTTTGTTAACACTATCTAGTTTTAAATCTTTTATTATTTTTTGATAGTTAGATTCTTTTTTATTTAAATTAGGTAGTAAAAATAGATTATCATAAAAGTTTAAACTTTTAAGTAAGTTATAATCTTGAAAGATAAAACTTACGACTTGATTATGATATTTATAGTCAGTAATATTTTTAATATCATTATTATAATATAAAATATTTCCTTTAGTTGGAGTATCTATTTTACCTATTAAATTTAGAAGGGTTGTTTTGCCAGAACCAGAAGGGCCAAGAATAAAAACTAAACCTTTTTCTCTAAATTTTAAATTAATATTTTTTAAAATAATTTTGTTATTTATTTTTTTTGTAACATTGTTAATATATATCATTTATTTCTTCCTCTCATAATATATATTAACCATAAATATTGGATTTCCTTTTTTTATAAAAAAATTGACAATGCAAATCAAGAATTTGATTTTCTATCGACTTTAACACCTAGTCTATGAATATTTTTACAAATTATTTCTTCTAGCATAATGCCTGATGTGTTTTATATCATCGTTATTATTACTTCGTTTTTAGCCACTCATAACATAAAATGCGTCACCAGTGGTGTCGCAATCTCATCATCTTTATAAGTACTATATAATTGAACCATTCATTCTATATTTCTTTTAGTAAACCCTTTTATGTTAGGATAATTATTTTTCATGAAGTTTTTTCTTTTCTGTATGCATTATTTTTTTCAATCCTTTCATATGAGCTCAATTCCTTACAATAAGTTCTCTTAATACCATTTGTGATTAATGTTTAATTTCCTTGATTTAATTTAAAATTTTTCTTTTCTTCTTCAACAGCTGTTATTAATTCTTGTTCTGTTGGCATATGTAATTTATATTCGGAAGAAAATATCGTTTTATTATCTTCGGGAAGGGTATATTTTACAATTGTTTCATTTTTGTTTGTTGAAAGTAATATCCCAACTGTTGGCTTTCATCTGCTTGTTTTTAAAATTTGTCCTTTTTCAGATAATTCAAGTATTTTTTCTTTATTAGCAGATATCGTTAATCTTTCATAAAATAATGAATCTCTTTGCCTTTGAAGTTCTCTAACACTCCATTTAGAATTGATACATTCATTTAAATAAAAATTTCTTTTAAGTTCGTCATCTATTTTAATAAGTTCTAAATAGTGAGACCAACTTAATTTGGCAGACACTGTCTTCCAAATTGGATACATTAGATAAAATTTTCTCATTCTTTCTAAATTTTTCTTAGAAAATCCTTTACCAAATTCATTAGTTAACTTTTTAGATAATTTGTCTAGTACAGTATCGCCATAACTGGCTCTTTCATCACCTTGTTGTATTTTCATAATTACTTTTCCTATATTCCAATATAAATTAAGCATTTCTGTATTCACAGTATGGTAAACTTTATTTCTACTATTTATAACTAAATCTTTGATATTATTAAAAATATTATTTACTTCATTATCTTTATATATTAATTCATTGTTCATAAGCTACCTCCAATCAGTTATATATTAAGGTCAAATAATATTTTTTTAATAAGTTCTAAATAGTGAGAACAATTCAATTGCGACAACACTGTCGTCGTAATTGAAAAACAAGTATAAAATTTTCTTATTCTTTCTATATTACTTTTAGAAAGTCCTTTACCAAATTTAACCTTTCGATGGGCAGAAGAAAATAACCTTATTGTTTATTTTTTATAACGCTTTAATACATATCATTTATTTTTTCCTTTCATAATATATATTAACGAGAAATTTTGGATTTTCTTTTTTTTCGTAAAAAAAATTACCTTAATGGTAATTTAACGGCATATTATGAATTTAATTAAAACACCTAAAATAAGAATAACGCCTAATATAGATAAGATAATTTTAGCATTATCGTCTAATTTCTTAATTTTTATGCGGTAGATAAATGATAGTCCAACTATTACAAAAAAGATTGAAGCGATTATATCAAAATATTTAAATTTTAGAAAGAAACATGCTAAATATATTAACGGATAAATAACAGATATAGTGGTTATTGGTGCACCAATAAAGTATCCTTTTTCACTTTTTTTACATATATCTAAAGTATTAAAATATGCTAAACGGATCATACCACATAAGCTATAAAAGATTAAGCATAGCCAAGCATAATAACAGTTTTTTGGCAAACAGCATACAGTAAGTACTAAAGGAAAAACACCAAAAGAAATTAAATCCGATAATGAATCAAGTTGTACGCCATAGACTGATTGCTCTTTAGTTGCTTCTTTTCTTCTTGCTAATTTTCCATCAAAGGCATCACAGATGCCTGCTAGTATTAAACAGAAAATGGGTAATAGTTTATTGCCATTAATTGCAAATACTATACCTAAAAGAGCTAGAGATGTTCCGGTCATTGTTAATAAATCGCAGTCGCGATAATATCCTATAAACTTTTTCATTTTTTACTACTCCTTTTATTAGTATTAAATACTAATAATTTACTTAAGATATAATTACCAATTACTACAAATACTTGAACTAATATTTTAGCAATCATATCGTCTATTTTAATTTTTTCTACTAATAATATCATTAATAAAGTATCTAAGATTAAAGTGGCTACTCTTGATAGAGTAAAACTTATAAATTCTTTTAATTTTTGAGTGCTTTTACTATGAAAAACAAACCATCTATTGGTAAAATAGGCAAATAATACAGATATTATCCAAGATAAAACATTAGATGCAATATAGTTAATATTTAAACCTCTAGAAAATATAGCATAAGAAATTAGTGATACCAAAGTTGTTAAGCCACCAACTATTAAATAGTTCAATAATTCTTCATTTTTATGATATATTCCCCAACCAAAATTCCAAAATCTTTTAAATATATTAGGTTTATATATTTTATAATCATATATTTTATTCTTTTTTATAAAGTAACTCTTTTCAGCTAAGTCTAATAGAGGTTTATCATTATAAGAATCACTATACATTTCTTTAATAATAGCCTTAGGATATTTTTGATAGAAGTTTTTCACTTTGACTTCTTTGGAATTATTTGGCTCATAAAACTTACCATTATGTTTATCAACATTAGAAGCGATTAAATCTTTAACTTTTAATTTATTACATATTGGTTTTAAAAGAAATTCAGGTGAAGCAGAAATTATTATGTCATTAGAATGGTCTTTTTCTAAATAAAACTTTTTAACTCTTTTTTCATTTTCACTCCAAAAGTTTTCCACCATTTTATCGATGTTTTCCACATCATTTAGAAAAGAAAATAGTTCTTCTTTACATTCAGTTATATTTATATATTTAGTTTTATATTTAAAGAATGCTAATATCATTTTAGGTATTCTTTTATATATTTTTTTATTATGTTTTAAACAGTATTTAAAAAAATCTACTGAACTATCTCCATCATAGATAGTACCATCAAAATCGTATAATATCATTTGCATTTTACATCACGATATAATTTTATCAAATTTATTAGGAAATGTCTTTAGTTTTATAAGTAGTAATATTTTTTTCTTTTAATATTACTATTAAAAATTTAATATTATGATTTATAAATCTAGTTATTCTTTTAGGTTCAGATATAATTCTATATAACCATTCTAAATTTAGTTTAATAAATATCTTGGGTGCTCTTTTTTTAGAACCTGATAGAACATCAAATGTTCCTCCTACACCAATAAATATTCCTTTATTAAATTCATTTATATGTTTATTAATTAATTTTTCTTGTTTAGGAATGCCTAAGGCTAAGAGAGTAATATCTGGATTTAGTGCTTTAATAGAGTCCATTATAGCATCTTTATTTTTTACATATCCATTAGAATAACCAACAAGATTTATATTAGGGTATTTAGTTTTAATAACTTTAGTTAGTTTATTTATTACTTCTTTACTTGCACCAAATAAGTATAATTTATATTTATTTTTATTAGCTATATATAGTAAGTGCTCAACTAAGTCTACACCAGTTATTCTTTCGTTTATATTATAACCTAATAAGTGGCTAGTTTTAACTATACTTATTCCATCTGGGACTACTAAGTTATTTTGATTATAAATTATATCAGATATTTCACTATCTTTTCTTGATAGCATATAGGTTTCTGGATTAGCAGTTATAATAAATTTCTTTTCTTCTTTTTTTAATAGATTATCTACTAATTTATAGCAGTTTTCTTTTGAAGATAAATATAAATTAGTATAGATATTATTATGATGAAGATTTTTAAAGAAATTAATATTTTCTTTTTTTATTAAATTATAGTCATATAATTTAGAAATAGATAGAGATTTATTTTGATATTCTTTTCTTAACTTTTCACTTTTCATAAGTTTATTTAAGTTAGTTATCATATCATTTTCATTTCTATTATTAATTAAAATACCATTATCTTTTATTATTTCTTTTGCGCCTAAGGCCGTACTATAGGCAATAAGTGGTAAACCATGGCTTGCTGCTTCTAAAAGGACTAGGCCAAATGATTCTTCTATAGAAGTCATTATATATATGGAGGAATCTTTATATAATTTATTTAATTCTTTTGTGTTTTTAAAACCTAATAATTTAATATTTTTTTCCATGTTTAATTCTTTAATTAAATTATTTAAATTATCATATTCACTGCCAGTACCAACAATGGATAATGTCCAGTCTTTATTATTTAATTTACTAAATAGTCTTATTAAATCATCATAACCTTTTACTTTTTCTAGTCTTCCGACTGTTATGATATTTTTATTTTTTAAATTAGATATTTTATTATCTGTTTCTA
>CAVIQT010000060.1:0-3143 GCA_963645165.1 Phocaeicola vulgatus | reverse complement strand
TATTAATTAAATTAGTTACTTCTTCATTACTTATATTTAAAAAGACGGGTAAACTAGTAGTAAAGTTTTGATAATCTTTAATAGATGCTGGTAATAATTTATTAATAATATAAAATAGTCTATCTATATCATCTATACTTATTTCTAAGTCTTCTTTTAAAGAGGAACCAAACTTTTTTATTAAAATAATTATATCTTTATCATCTAATAGGGATGCTGCATAAAATAGAGTTTTAATATCAGTGTTTTTAAAGTAATATGGTAAGTTTTTAACTTCTTTTACTTGTTTCATACTTTATATCCTTTCTTTTAGTTATTAGATTACTTAAACAGTTATCAGTAAATTCTTTAACAAGATTATCAGATAAAATTATTTCTTTAGCATCATCAGATAAGTAATATGACTTAGTGCTTTTTATAATAGATGGTAATTTAATATTTTGAGATAATATCATTAACATAATATAAGTTAAGATATTTTTACCTAAAGATGCATATTTATCATATATATTTTGATATGATGGATAACTTTTAAATATAGATATATTACATTCTAGTAGTTCTTTTTCTTCATCAGTATCTAATACTAATAAAGGGGTACTTTCGTCTATACCATATAACATTATTAAAGCTTTATTTATTTCAGAGTCTATATCAGATACTTTAATATTAGATTTTCTTGATATTTCAGTTAGACTTATATTACTACCTTTAGTTAGATTATATTTCCATATTAGTAGTTTTTTACTAGATAGTGGTAAATTACTTCCATTAATAAGCTCTAACATATCTTTTTTAGTAGTTAGGATAATATTTTTACTTTCATTTATACCTTTTTCATATATAAAGTTTAGACTTATTTTTTTATCTATATTAAATAGTTTACTTAAGATGCTTTTACATATCATAGAGGATAAATAAGGGGTTATATTAAAGTCTGCTAGTTTTAGTTTAGGAGTAGTTATTCCTTTTAATATAGATGCATATTTAGCTTTTAGGAGTGTTTTTTGTAATAAAGTTAGATTACTTTCATCTATTAGATTATTAAATTCTAAAGGGGTAATATCTATTATATATACTTCATCATCTATACTTAGAGATAAGTCTTTATATATATTTAAGTTGCTTAAATCTTCATCTAGTAAGAAGTCATTAAAGTCTACTAGTTTAATACGATTATTTCCATATAGGGATGTAAATGCTTCTTTTTCTAACATTCTAAATGTTTTATAATTAATAGATAAATAATTACAAATAAATTTATTAGTGCATACTCCTCTTAAAGTTAGACCATATTTTAATTTAAGTACTTCTTTTTCCAAATAATCTAAGTCAGATGCATTTATATCTTTAAGTAGTCTTTTTTTAGTAATAAAATATATATTTTTATTTACTTTAGACATAGATACTTTTTTTAGTTTACTTAGTTTAATTCTTATCATATTTAAAGAGTTAAATACTTCTTTTACTTTTATAAAGGGAATAGTTTTATTAAAAGTATATTTATATGTATGTGGATCATATAAAGTCATTATAATATCTTTATTAGGTAAGTTAGATATAACATTATCTATATCTTCTTTATTTGATACATTTAAGAAAGCATATAAACTGGTAGAGAATTTAGTATATAAACTCATTAACTCAGGGATAGTTTCTTTAATAATTATAGATATTTTTTTAGGTAATACGCTAGGAGTTATATTTAATTTATCACCAAAGGTTCTAATTATTAAAGAGATATCTTCTTCATCTAAAAGACCAACTAATATAAATATTAATTCTTTATCCATATCTTTAGGAAAGTAGGCAAAAATACCGTTTTTAGATCCTGTGCTTAGCATATTTAGTCTATCAGTTTCGATATCATCAATATGTTCATCTAATAATTTAAAGTTAGGACTAGTTTTCATTCTTTTAATGGCTTTTACTTCTATTTGTCTAATTCTTTCTCTTGTTAGGTTAAATTTTTTACCTAGTTGTTCTAAAGTTAGGGTGTTATTACCTAGTAAGCCCCATCTTAAAATAATAATAGTTTTTTCTCTTTCAGTTAGACCTAGTTCATTTAATACTTTTTGAATATCATCTTTTAGTTTTTCATTTATTGCTTCTTTTTCAACATCTATATCACTTGGGATAAAGTCTTTTAAGAATGTTTCTTCTTCAGAGTTAATACTTTCATCTAAACTAGCTAGATTATTCATTTTATGTAGTCTTAAATAATCTTCTACTTCTATAGTAGTTATGTCTAGTTCTTTAGCTATTTTTTCTAGTACTTCATTATTTGGTAAATAATCATATTTTTCTTTTAGTCTAACTATTTTAGTCATCATTAAATTTACATATATAGGTAGTCTTATAGATTTACTAGTGTTACCAATACTTCTTAATATCATTTTACTTATCCACCAAGTAGCATAGGTAGAAAAAGCACCTTTTTCGGGGTTATATTTATCAATAGCTTTAATTAGACCAATAGTGCCTTCTTGAAGGATATCTTCAAAGGGAAGACCTCTATTTAGGTATTTTTGGGCTATTTTAAATACTAGTCTTAAGTTATGATTAACAAGCATTTCTCTAGCGTTATTATCCCCTTTTATTGCTTTATCTTGTAAGATAATTATTTCATTTTGAGTTAAGAGATCATAAGATAACATTTGATGTCTAAAGTCTTTAATAATATCACTATTTAAAGTATTAGAAGAATTATTATTTTTAGATTCTAGAAAGAAGAATATATCATCTTCTGGTTCTTCTTCTATAACTATTTTTTCTAAGTCAGCATATAAGTTAATTATTAATAAGGCAGTATCATTATCTAATACTACTGATGGGGCTTGATTATTAGAGTTTAATGATAAACTTACACATTTTCTAATAGTATTATCTTCTTTAATAATATGAGTTAAAAATGAATATAGTTCATTTTCATCATCAGTAAATAATGAGTCAATAAAGGCACATATTTTAATTAAGTAATAAATAGAATTATTTTTAGTAGGATTTATATCTTTTATATAATTATAATATTCTTCTAATTTATTCATGGTTACCTCCTTTTAAGGGTTTTATTTGTTTAACTGGGTTATTTAGAGTATTTTCATTTAATACATTTATAATGCCAGTATATAGGACTTCAAATA
>CAVIQT010000059.1:0-15680 GCA_963645165.1 Phocaeicola vulgatus | reverse complement strand
TACATATACCATATACCATTTTTAATCTCATTAAATGCAGCAAAATCTTTACGTGGTTTTTTCTGCTCTCTTTCAATATTTAAAACTTTTATAGTATAATCTTTATATTCATTTATTAATTTATTAAACTTATCATCAAATTCACGTGTCCACTCATCTAAACCATCAAATACTTCCTTCGCGCTTAACTTACTTAAATAATTTTTAGAAATATTTAAAAGCTTTTCTAAATCAAATATTGGCCCACCACTCGTACTCATCTTATTAAATGTAAAAGTAAAATCACGATATGATTTATCTGGATTTTGTAAAAGCCATCCTTCAAAATTAGAATTTAATATAGTTGCAAAATATAACTTTATCGCACTTGCTGGAATACCTCTTTCATGATAAAAAGATACTCCCGCTTCCGGATCTTTTCTTTTACTTATCTTTCTAATAATATCTCCATCTTTTTTATTTACCGGTAAAAGATGTGCAAACTTAGGTAGTTCAAAACCACAAGCATTCCATAATTCAAGATGATATGGAACAGAAGAAATATAAGAATCATCCCTAGTTACTGTAGTAACTCTCATAAAATGATCATCACATACATGAGCAAAAGCATAAGGAGGTATCCCATCAGATTTAATTAGGACTTGATCAATATCATTTTCTGGTAGTTCAATTGTCCCTTTAACTAAATCTTTAAAGATAATCTTTTTATTAAAGTCTCCCAATGATTTTAACCTTAATACCCATTTATCACCATTATCCAAATGAGTTTTAACTTCATCTAATGTTAAATTTCTGCATTTAGCATAATATCCATAATAACCAATTCTCTCTTTACGATGTTCTTGTTTTTCTCTCATTGCATTTAAATCATCCTCTGAGCAAAAACATGGATATGCTCTACCAATTGATACTAAATACTTTGCTACAGCATGATATATTTCTGTTCTTTCGGTTTGAATATATGGTCCATACTCACCGCCAATATTTGGCCCTTCATTTACCACATAATTATAGGCATTAAAATCATCTTGAATTAACTGAACTCCATTTTCTATTGTTCTTTTAGCATCAGTATCTTCAATCCTTAAAATAAATACTCCCTTTGATTGATAGGCAAAAACTTCCGGTATAAAAGCCGCAAATAAATTCCCCATATGCATTCTTCCTGTCGGACTAGGGGCAAATCTACAAACTTCCGCATTTTTATCTAACTCTCTTTTTGGATATCTTTTTTCTAACTCCTCAATTGTTAAACTAACATCTGGATAAAGCATTTCTGCCAATTTTTTGTAATCCATTTTTTTCTACCTCCATACTTTTTTCTTTAGTACCATTTATTATACTTCTAACCATACTAACTCTTTTTATATTTAATTTATCTAATATACTCATTATCTCTAAAAAAGAATATACCCCACCCTCATCACAAGCATCTATATACATTTTTTCATAAGATTCATACATAACTCCATTTTTATCCTTAGAATAATATAAGTTTTCCACATCTTTATCTAATTCTATCTCATCATAATCAAGTATACCATTATTTACCTTATACTTCTTTATTACTAAATTACCACTAGCACCTCTTCTAACATAAGTAATAAGTGCCATACTAACCTTAGATGTATCATCATAAACAATCACATCACCATAATCAGAGAAGAAATAAATATTAAATCTTTTATCTAATCTATCATAATCATGTATAATCTCTGAAGAAGAAGTATAAAATCTATACGCAATATTATTAAATTTCTCTTCTGGAATTAAAACCTTAAACCTAAGTGGTATAAAATTTTCATTCCTAAAATTACCATCAAAATATATACCAGAATATCTATTTAACTCTTTTTTATAACAAGCAATTTGACTTTTAGCACTTTCCATATTATACCCATAGTAAGTATTAAAAAGATCTCTTAAGCGTAAAAAGTAACTAAAAAAAGTCCCATTTAAAGATCTATCTAAAAAAGATATTGCCACATTTGCTAAAAAATCAATATCATTACTATTTTCGATATTGCTTATAAATGTCTCATTTTCTTTAAATTTAACAGCTAACTTAGCAAGTATTTTTTTAATTTCCTCTTCCATTTTGTCCTCTTCCAAACTGCTAACATGATTATAGTATAACTACAAATTCTTTGCAAGTGGTTTAAAGGCTCTCTATTTTAATATTTCTTTCGCATTTTTTAAACAAGCAGGGCCAAACTTTTTATCTTGTTTTAGTCCATATCTTTTTTGATAATTTAATACTGCTTTTTCCGTATCTGGTCCAAAAGAATTATCTACATCTAAGTTTATTTCTAAGCACCAATTTAAAAATGCTTGCATTAATCCCACATTTGGATCTTTATCTCCCCTTTTCCAACCATATACGCCTAATCTTAAACTAGGAAACTTTCCTTGATACTTTTGTTTCTTTTCATCATATACAGCCATGGTTAAATACTTTGTTGGATTTATTCTTTTACTAGAACTATAACCCGTCGCAACTTCAAAATGTAAATGCCTCCCGAAAGATCTACCACTATTTCCAATAATACCTATAACTGTATTTTCATTTACTTCCTCACCTATTTTAACCGGTAAACCTTTTTGTAAATGAGCATACCTTGTAAACATACCATTTGGATGTTTTACTAGCACATAATTCCCCCAAGTATATGCTCCCTCACTCCTTATATTATTATCAAATCCATCTTTTATTTCATAGACTACACCCAAAGAGTTCGCATACACTTTATTATTTTCTTCATCCTTACTAAAACCAATATCAACTCCTCTATGCTTAAGCGGTTTATAATTTTGGGTAATTCTTTCCTTACTTCTATTAACTACCCTATAATCCATTTTAAATTCCCCTTTCATAAGCAGTTAAAAGTAATAAAAATAAAGATTAAAAAACTGCTACTATATTATATGAGTATAGTATTAATATTGCATAAACAAAAAATCCCTAAAATAAAGGGATTAACTTTCTACTGGTGACCCATATGAGGTTCGAACTCATGAATGTAACCTTGAGAGGGTTATGTGTTAACCATTTCACCAATGGGCCAAAAGACAATTACATTCTAGCATAATTACACCTATGCTGCAAGCATATTTGATACACCTAAAGACACAAAAAATCCCTGCATTAAGCAGAGATTTCTTTATTAACCTTTTATTTCAATAGTTTTTTTATGTTCAACAGCCTCTTGTTTAGGAACAACAATTGATAAAGTACCATGATTGAATTTAGCATCTATTTTATCAACATCTACATCACCTAAAGCAAAAGATCTTTGATAAACACCATAACTTCTTTCTCTTCTTATATAATTCTTTTTCTTTTCCTTATCTTCATGCTCCTTTTTAGCACTTACTGTTAAATATCCATCTTTAACTTCGATATTAATATCTTTTTTATCAAATCCAGGAACATCTATGTCAATATGATATTCGTTATTTTCCTCATAAATATCACATTTCATATCATTTCTTTTTGGAGTTGTTAAGAAAAAGTTATCAAGATCATCATCATCGAAGAAAAAACTTCTTGGGATTATATTCATATATCCATCCTTCCTTTCACAATTATAATTATACCACTCTTTTTTAGCACTTGTCAACATAAAGTGCTAACTTTTTTTAAAAATTAAACTATAACCATGAAAATTTAGAAACTAAATATCAAAATTTATCAAGTTTTGTGGGTCATTTTCTATAATAAATTTAACTAAATTAACATCAAACTTACCTATTTTTTTATTAAGAATATTTATATCACAAAATAATAAATCACTTCGATAAAGAATCAAATTAAATACATTTATAATACCTATACTTTTTAAATATTCTAAAACCTTCACAATTTCCCCCTTAGCTAAACTAATCTGGTTTTGAATAGTTAAATTTAAACTACTTTTAAGAATTAATAACTCTTCATCATTTATATTATAACTTTTTAAATAATCCATGCTACTCACCACCCATAATATTGTTTACACTCGCCCTTAATTTTTCAAGTTCATAAGGCTCTAAAATTGAATTATAAGTAATCGCATAAATTAAAGAATCCTTTAAATTAACTCCTGCATCTAATAAGCAATTTAAAACACTATAAACTTTTAATCTAGATATAATCTTATTGCCAAAAACAAATTCACACTTTCTTTTTATTTTTGCCATATTTGTATTTGTATAAAGAGCAAGTCTATAACCATCTTCTAAACCTAAAAGATGCGGATATTTTTTTATTAAACTAGCAATATCATCTTCACTCACAATTAAATAATTATTTTGAATAATCTTTTCAAAAGTATCATTTACATTATCATTTTTCCAAATAAATAAATTATTCTTATAAGCATAAAATACTCTCTTAATAATTAAAGACTTAATCTTTCTAAATGCCTGTGCTTCCTCACTATAAATATAACTATCCATTCCCATTTCAATAAACTGATCTAACATAAATGGTAAGTTAGGATTTAATAAAAGGGTAAAAGTTTCATCATCTATATAAGAATATGCATCAAGCCCATAACTGTTTAAAACATCTACATTTTTTAGTAAATCAGTAACATCTACATAAGAAATCCATGACTTTAAGAAAATATTATTACTTACCTTAAACTTACTTAAAACGTCTACAATACCTTTTAAAATATCACTTCCTAATATAAGAATTCCAGGATTATTTTGAATAATATCAGTAACTACTTGACCATCTATTTTCTTAAGAATATCAATATTTTTTATTAAATTATTATAACCTTTCTTCGTAAACATAACTGTAAATTTATTAATTAAATGTAAAATGCCCTCATCCGTAAGTTTATAATATTTACTTAATAAATTAATACTTGCATTCATACATTTATCATTAGACTGTGATAAAAGTAAAGAAAGCGGCCTCATCATTATTTCACCAGAATAACTCTTATCTTTTAAATAAAATATTACTCCCTTTATTTCTTCAATATTATTATTATTTAATAATTGACTCTTACTGCTTGCTGGAAGTTCATCATAATTAATATTAATCTCTTTTAAAAGTATCTTTATTTCTGTAATACCGTCTACTACTGTTCCTGCATTTACTATAGGCGCCAAATCATTTTCTATTTTGTTTTCTTTTTCTGCATCCTTTTTCTTTACTTGTTTTGGTACAAAATCAAAGCTCTGTGGTTTAAACAAATCAATATCATCATTATTTTCACTATTCATATCCACCTTACTATCCGTTTTAGGAAGTAAATCTTCATCAATAATCTGATTAAGTGTCTTTTTGTAAATAACCTTTGATTCATTATCCTTTACCGGTTCACTACTAATTACATGATATGGCTCACTAAGAATATTACTAACATCAGTGCTAATTTCATTTTTGTTTAAAGCAGATTCATCTATTACTTCACTTACTTCTTTAACTTCTTCACCTTTTTTAGAATTCAAATATACATCTACATTATACTCATTTACAAACGAAATAATCTGATCAAGTTCAGTTAAAGAAATACCAAGTAGTTTTAAATTATCAATATCTTTACCATTTAAATATTCATCATTTTCTAATTTTCCTAAAATAGTAAGAAGTTCTTTTTTATTTTTTTCTTCCTTACCTTTAAGTGTATCATTTTTATATTCACTAATATTTATATATCGCTTTAATAACTCAGCAAATTCCTTTAAAACTAACAATTGATTATCACTTAATGGTATCATCGTATCTTCACTTTTACTAATTCCAATTATCTTCTTTAAATAAAAAACCATACCAGCAAAATCATTTTTTTCTTCATCATCTTTAGCTATAGATAGTATCCCATTTATATCTTCATCCTTAATATCTAAAATAAAATAATTAAAATAATCTTTATCATCATTTATTTTCCTTAAAATATCTTTTAAACTAGCAATACTTAATAAATCTATTTGGTCTTTTTTTTCAGTATCAACTGTTTTCAATTTGCCTTTTATAAATTCAATAACGCTTTCTTTATTAATCAATTTTTCTCACCACCTACTCTAATATTTCCCATATCTCTTTTCTAAATTTAGCCTGCTTTTTATAAAGCTTTTCCATTTTATCTTTTTCATTACTTAATTTTATTACATCCTTTATAACTTTAACATCTTCTGAAAAAACAAACGAACTTGGTTTATCATCTCCATTAATTATAGAGGCATTTAAAACTAACAAATAATCATTACCAAGCTTAATAAAAGCCATCTTCATAACATCATTACTTACTCTATATACTTCTATATCAGATAAAATCTCACTACATTTAACATTGCTTACATCTTCATAAATAAGATTATAAAGTAAATCATATAAACCATTCTTTTCTACTTCATTATAATTTTTGGCATCCTCAAATATATAAGGAATCTCTTTCTTATTTGTTAAGAAAAGCACCTTTTTCATCTTTTCATTTAATACTTTTTCTAAAGTTTCATGTAAAACATTATAAGCATCAATATACTGTCTAATATTACCAATCGCATTATCATGAGTAAGTTTTAATCCCTTTGAATTTTTTAACTTTTCACACTCACTATATAAAGCAGTAAGTACAGAAACAATTTTATAACTTATCGCCTTTTCATCATTAGAATCAATACTTTGAGCTAAATAAATATCAAACTCTTTCTCATTAGTCTTATTAATTAATCTCTTTTCTTTTTCTAAAATTTGATTAACTTCCTTAATAATAGAGCTATCTTCCCTATCACTATTATCATCTTTATCTATATCAAATTCAAATTTAAAATTATAAATTTCTTCTAACTTATCTAAAGAAATATCCTCTTTATTTAATTCTTTATTAATTAATGCTCCTCTTAATACTTCAATAAGTTCTTTTGCATCTAACTGATATTTACTACTTAATTCTTTAACATTAACATCATTAAACATTATATTTTCTTTACTTAACTCATCAAATGCATTTTGATATTTTGATTTAATATTATCCACTATAACTTTATATTTATCTAGTTCATTATTTGCGCTTTCCTTGCTATCTAAAAACATCAATTCCGCATTCATTTTAGCAATTTCACTTTTAATTTTAATTCTCTTTTTTAAATCAAAAAACATCTCATTAATAAGTTCATTAAATTCACTTATAGACACGATTGGTTCTACTAATTTTTCATTCTTAAACATATTTAAATACTTACGAGGTAATATATTTTTTTCTTTTAACTTATTTATATATTCATCAGTAACATCATCTTCATTTTGAATATATTTTTTAATATCAAACGCAAGTTTCTTAAACCACTTTTTCGCACTATCCACCTGCGGAGCATCAATATTTTTATACTTATTATTAATCTCTTCATATGACTCAATAATACTTTTATATAACTTATATTGTTTATATAGTTCATTATTATCATGACTATATAATTCTAAAATACGTTTTATATCATCATCTTTAAAATCTAATATATTTTTTTCACTTATCTCATTATTATAATTAAATAAAATATTTTTAATTTCTAAAATTTCATTTTTTCGGTTTTGTGCGTCATTAATTGGATCACCAATTGACTTTTCTACATTCACTAAAGCACTCAATAAATCACTTATTGCTTTCACAAAAGCCACCTCTTATTCTAAATAATTGTATCATAAATAAATATATCTTTAAACAAATATATTGCTAAAATTAAAATTTAACTTTATTATTATATAGAGGTAAAGTATGAAAAAAATATTGTTTACAATTGCACTTTTATTAACATTTTATTTAAATAATAATGTTTACGCAAATACTAAAGAAACAGTTAAATTTGTTAAATGTGTTGATGGTGATACTGCTGTTTTTAGTATTGATAATAAAGAAACAAAAGTTAGATTTTTAGCGATTGATACACCAGAAACAGTCCATCCCACCAAAGAAGTTGAAGCCTACGGCAAAGATGCCAGTACTTATACTTGTAACAAAATAACAAACGCTAAAAAAATTGAACTTGAATATGATGATAAAAGCACAAAACTAGATAAATATGTCCGCACCCTTGCCTGGGTATGGGTTGATAATAGTCTTCTTCAAAAAGAATTAATCTCTATCGGCTACGCTAAAGTAAAATATGTTTATGGAAAATACTCTTATCTAGAAGAATTATATGAAGTAGAAAATGAAGCAAAAGATAAAAAACTAGGACTATGGGCTAACTATACACCAGTATCATACACAGTTACATTCATATATGATAATAATGAAAAACAAGTTAAAGTAACCGAAAACGAAACAGTAGAAAGTTTTACTCCAGAAAAAGATGGATACACCTTTGATGGATGGTACTTAAATGATCAAGAATTTGACTTCGCCACTAAAATAACTTCTAATATCGAACTAACTGCAAAATTCACTCGCAAAATCGAACCACTTGAATATGTCTTACTTGCTACAATCCTTCTTGCTTTTTACATGCTAAATCCTAAGAAATTCCGAAAAAAATTGAAGAAATATGTTAAATAAGATATAATTTATTAATAGAAAAGGTGATCTATTTGAATAATGAAAATGATAATAAAAAATATAAAAAGAAACTAATTATCGAAAGCCCAGTTGCTACTAAAAGACTAGGTAGTGCCTCCCTTATAACTTCATTAGTAGTTATTTTAATAATTCTTATCATTATAACTATTTTATATATTTTAGAAAGCAAAAATATTATTAATATTGTATCTTTTATTTAATATGGAAAGCATAAATGAATTATTAAAAAATGTAGATTTTCAAAAAAATAAATTAGTTAAAGTTAATGATAAATTATACTTAACTAATTATCAAATAGAAGTCCTAAAAAGATTTAATATTAACTATCAAAATATGTCATCTTTAAAAGAAATTATATATGAAGCAGAAGAAGCATATGAAGACACTCTAGATGAAGAACTAGATATTATACTATCTGAGCTTTCTGAGCGTAACTACTATGAAAATACTAACAAGTAAAACTAACATTAAGTTAGTTTTTTATTTTATAATACTTTCTCTTAATGCTAGAATTCTACTTTTATCCATATACGGAAGTAACATCCCCGTAATTATTACCGTCTCTTCCCTGCTAGTAATTTTAGTTATATCAACATCTTTAATATCACTAATAATTAATCTTTTACAGTTTTCAAGTAAATCTTCATACTCTTTAGAGTTTTCATCTTCTAAATCAAACTCGCTACTTGCTGCGTAATTAACAAAAACTATATTTACCGCACTTTCTATAAGTCTTTGATTTTTACAAACAAAACTTTTTATATCTCCTAAAGAAATTGCCTCTTCTTTTATAAGCATAATAACAAAATCTAAAAATTCTACTAAATAGTCACTTCCTAAAATAACACTATCATCGCCAATTAATCTTTCTAAAACATTTCCCTTTAACGAAGCACTAAGCAAAAGATTTTTTTCTACTATAGAAAGACTATCTTTTATATCATCAAAAGACAAATTTTCTTCTTTATCATTAACCTTTAAAAAATATTTTGCATCAAATAACTTTAAAAGCACATCACTAAAAGAATTATAGGAATTAAACTGTCCATTAGTTAAAATAATTAAATAAGGTTTATTACTTAATAAAGTATTCTTTAAATGATTTAATTCCAACTTTAAATCATTAAATGCAAACTCTTCTTTATAATAAGAAAAACTATAATCATCACTCATCAATTCATTAAGCAAAGAATAAAGAGTAGATATTAAAGTGCCTTCATAACCACTTGCTAAATGGTTAAACATACCATTTAAAAGTGTCATCTTTTTATCAAATGAAGCATCTATGTCTTTTATAAATTCATCAGTTTCTTTTTTATCTTTATCATATTCTAAATAAGCAATAATTTTGGCACATAAAACATTTTTATTTTTATCAGGTAATCCAATAATATTTTTATTATTTTGTCTCATTCTCTCTTCAATAGATATATCACCAGCTATCCTTTTTGAAGTAAGAACTAAACTACTAATTTTCCCACCAAAAAAAGAAATAATATCATCAATAGAATTACTATCTTCATCTATCACGCATGAAAGATAACCAGCAATTATCTCATTATCACTTGCTTCTATGCTCTCTAATAAAAAACCCGCTATCATACTTTTTACTAAACAATCAGGTTTATCTTTTAATTTTTTAGTTATATAATTTATTGCTTTTTTCTTTGTATTCATAAATATCTCCTAAGTTGTGATATTTATTATATAAAAACTATGCTTAAATGTAAATAATTAAAAAAACTTTCTTAACTATTAATGTTTATGATTATGGTTCATATGAGAATGCCCTTTTATTCCCTTTTTATTCGTAATTGGATCAATATATAATTCACTTTCACCAGGAATTAAAGTCGCTACTAAAAAATAACCAATAATTAATATTAATAAAATCAAACTAATATAATTATAAATCGGGCTAAGTGCCTCGCCATGAAGTACTAAATAACCATAATATTGACCAGCTGCAATAGATATTAAAAATTCAATAATACTATAAATTAAACTATGCCCCTTAAAAAATAATTTATATATATAAAATAAAACCGGAATAAGTATTAACATTGTAATTAAAGAAATAAATTTAGCAGTTATAAAATTAGGATTATTATAAAGAAAAGGTATTTCTACAAAAATCCAAATTAATGATGGAAATACTACTAACTTCATATGTTCCCATGTACTTTCATTTACTGCAAATATAATAGATGCATACTTATTATGATTAGTCCACTCATATATAAAATGACCAAGAGTTCCAAATAAACTTATAAATAAAAATCCCCAAAATTCCATCATCTATCTTACCTCTATTAACTCATAACTAGTCGTTCCAACGCCAAGTGCTTCAGCTGCATCTAAAATATGCATACCATTTCTTGAGTTTACTCTTTCTAAAAAATGTTCTTTTCCCTCATCATTACTATTTATTACTAAATCTAAACAAGCTCTATCTATTGCTACTGGATCTAAACTTGCTAAAATACCAATATCTTTTAAACAAGGCGCTTCCGCCTTCGCACAGCAATCACAATCAACACTCATATTTGCCATAACATTAATAAAGGCAATCTTACCCTTAAATAACTCACAAACACTAGATGCCGCATCAGCCATTGCCTCTAAAAATTCATTTTGTGGTGCCACATTATTCCATAATACATTTTGATCTTTAACTTTTCCTGCTGAATGAATATATGCCTTCCCATTAGAAGACGCTATACCAATAGATAACTGCTTTAATGCTCCGCCATATCCTCCCATAGGATGCCCCTTAAAATGGCTTACCACTAACATTGAATCATAATTATCAATACCCTTGCCAGCATAATTTTCTTTTATTATTTTCCCATTTGGAATATCTAAAACTTTATCGCCATCTTTATCTAAAATATCCACTTTATAATATTTAGTCCAGCCATGTTCATTCATTAATTCTTGATGTTTCAAAGTTGTATTTCTTGCTCCATCATAAGCTGTATTACACTCTACAACCGTGCCGCCAACTCTCTTTATAATCTTCTCATAAAAAGGTGCCTTCAAAAAATTCTGATTCCCTTTTTCCCCAGAATGCACTTTAACTGCCACATTCCCTTCCAAATTAATATTTAATAAATCATATAATTTAACTAAATTATCTTCATTTATATTTCTAATAAAATATACTTTTGCTTTCAAATTTACCTCCTTATTTATTATATAATATGTCCAAATCTACAAACCCATCAATTCCAGGTACCAAGCCAGCATTACTTACTTGCCACACATAATAATCTTTAGCAAAATCTGTTTTTTTCGTATAATGTGCCATCCATATCGGATATTCATCTATAAACCAAACCTTTTCTAAATATGAAGCACTTCCATAATTCATACCTACATATCCTGCATCCTCTACGGTTTTTATAAACTCTTCCGCAATTAAATTTAAATCAGTATAACTAATATGAAAACTATTAAAATCACTCCAGCACTCCCAGTCAAATGCGATAGGTAAAGAAATCTCTTCCCCATCTAAAGCATCAATCACATATTTTGCTTGCTCTCTTGCCATCTTAATGGTAGATGCCTTTGAATAAAAATAAACTCCTACCTTTAATCCAGCCTCTTTCGCATTTTTTAAATTCTGTTTAAACTTATTATCTAAAGTTATTTTCCCATCCTTACTTGCAAAACCAACTCTTATAAATACAAAATCTATTCCTGCGCCTTTAACCTTTTCATAATCTACATCCCCTTGCCAAGTAGAAACATCAATCCCAATTTGATTATTATCTTCCTTATAAGTTTTTATAAAATCATTTATATCTATCCCTTTTGTCTCACTATTAGTGTTACTACTACCTTTTTGTTTTTCTTTAACTATAATTTTAAACGGAGATGTTGTTAAATTCCCACTACTATCTTCTGCCGTAAAATTAACTTGATATTCTCCTATCTTATTAAAATTATATTCTCCCTCTATCTCACAAATTACATCTCTATCATAATTATCCCCGCAAATTATTTGACTCAATATATCAGGATTACTTCCTACAGTAACATTAAATGTGCTTTTATGTAGTATCATCGGCTTTATTGTATCTTTTACAGTATAAACATAATCATATTTCTTTATTTTCCCATTACTATCCTTATATTTAATACTTAAACTATGTTCCCCTAAAGTAAAAGTATCTATCTTTTCATCCTTATTAACAAATTCCCCATCAGTAATATCCAAACTGTCAAAAACAGAATTATTTTTTCTTTGTGCATACTCAAAAACATTATTTTTTGCACTTATCATAGTAATAGAAGTATCCACATTCTTAATACTACAACCACATAAAAAACTAGTGCTTAATAAAACAATAATAATTTTTACCAACTTATTTTCTCTCATAAACAAAGTATACAATATCGAACATATATTTGTCAATTAAAAATATCCAATTTATTTGGATAATAAATCACAAATTAAATTAGATATTTCTGTCGGATTATCAATAGATAATCCCTCTATTAAACGTGCCTCAGAATATAACACTTTGGCATATTTTTTAAGTTCATCTTTATCATTTTTATATAACTCTTTAAGTTTTTCACTAATCGGATGGTTCTCATTTATCTCTAAAACAATCTTAGCCTTTACCTTATCATCCCCTGGCATCGCATTAATAACTTTCTGCATCTCCACACTAACTTCTCCCTCAGTAGTTAAACATACCGGATGAGTCGCTAATTTATTAGTAAATCTTACTCGTGCTACATCTTCCCCAAGTTCTTCCTTAATTACATCAAGCATTTCCTTATTATCATCATTAACTTTACTTAATGCTTTCTTTTCTTCTTCCGTATCTAACTCTAAAGAACTATCAGAAACATTTTTGAACTTCTTACCATTAAACTCACTTAAACCCCCTAAAACAAATTCATCTAAATAATCTGTTAAATACAATATATCATAATTTTTCTTCTTCACTTGTTCAACTTGTGGAAGTAAATTTATTTTATCTATTGTTTCACCACATGCATAGTAAATATTTTCCTGTTTTTCATCCATCCCATTAACATAATCATCTAAAGTAATAAACTTCTCATTTTTTGATGAATAAAATATAAGCAAATCTTTTAACTTATCCTTATTAAGACCATACATATTATAAACACCATACTTTATTTGCGAACCAAAAGCATCAAAAAACTTCTTATAACTATCAAAATCATTTTTTAACATATCTAAAAGTTCATTATGAATCTTAGTTTCCAAAGTTTTCGCAATCGCAAGTACATGTCTATCATTTTGTAATGTCTCTCTCGAAATATTTAAACTTAAATCTTGAGAATCAACTACACCTTTAACAAAACTATAATAATCAGGAAGTAACTCTTCACACTTTTCCATAATCATAACCCCATTAGTGTAAAGCTCTAAACCCTTTTTAAAATCTTTATAATAATAATCAAATGGTGCATGAGATGGAATAAACAATAACGACTTATAAGAAACATTTCCCTCTACAGAATAATGTAATACTCTTAAAGGTTTTTCATAATCATTAAATCTAGATGAATAAAAATTCTCATATTCCTCATTAGTAATATCTTTTTTATCTTTCTTCCATAAAGGTATCATTGAATTAATCATTTGATTTTCTATAACTGTTTCATACTCATCCTTTGATCCCTCTTTTAAAACCCTATTAGTTACTTCTAACTTTATCGGATACTTAATATAATCACTATATTTTTTAACTATTCCTCTAATAGTATACTCTTCTAAATAATTAGTATAATTCTCATCATCATTATCATCTTTTAAATATAATTTAATTGTAGTCCCTATATTTTCTTTCACACACTTGCCAAGTGTATAACCATCTGCTCCCTCACTAGACCACACATAGCCATCACTTTCATTATATTTACGAGAATAAACTTCAACCTTTTTAGCTACCATAAACGCAGAATAAAAACCAACACCAAACTGCCCAATTATCTCTGCATCCTTACTATCCTTATTATCTTCTTTAAACTTTAATGAACCAGATTCAGCAATCGTACCTAAATTATTTTCTAAATCGTCTTCATTCATACCAAGACCATTATCACTTATTGTAAGCGTTCTATCTTCCCTATTTGCCTTAATATCAATCTCTAAACTACTAGGCACTAAATTAATACCCTTATCTGTTAAAGCTAAATAAGATAACTTATCCAAAGCATCACTCGCATTAGAAATAAGCTCCCTTAAAAATATATCTTTATTTGTATAAATTGAATTAATCATCATATCTAAAACCTTTTTAGAAGATGACTTAAACTCTCTTTTCTTCATAACATTCCTCTTTTCTAATAATAGTTTTAACACCATTTCTAGCACTTGTCAATATAAAGTGCTAAATATTATTCAACCACATATCTAATATTCTCATCATACCCTAAATACAAATTATAATAATATCCAAAATACTCTGTCCCAATACTACTACTCCACCATACATAATCTAAAAAAGGAAATTTCTTAACCACTATCATAACACTACCGTTATCTATCTCTTTTTTAATATAACTATTTCTTTTAATATCAAGTATACCTATATAAATATATACAAAACTAAGATAAAAACATAAAAATATAAGAACCAATTTCAAATATCTAACTATTAAACTATTACTATCCCTTAATAACTTTTCTTTAAAAATAATCTTACAAATCAAAACAATTTCTAAAATATTAATAATAAAAAAATGCCTAGCCCCAACAGGTTCCACTATCATAAGAGGTAAAATTATTAATATTATCATTATAACAACTTCCCATATATCTTTATCTTTCTTATAAAACTTATATAATAAATAAAATATACTAAAAATAAAAATTGTCCCTAAAACTATATTAACAACTTCAAACTCTAAACCAAATAATGAAGAAATTACTGAATATAAACAAAACATAAAATTATAAATATGTAATATATTTCTCTTCCTATTTTTCTTCTTATCATCTATAAATAACAATATAGTTAGCGCTAAAGAGTAAACAAAAGATAATATAAGTAAATAATAACAAACCTTACCATAATTAATTAAAATTCTCTCAAATATCTCACTAAATCTATAACTTATCTTTTTATACCCATTTCCATAAATACCAAAAGAAGATAAATAAGATGGATGCATAAA
>CAVIQT010000058.1:0-5983 GCA_963645165.1 Phocaeicola vulgatus | reverse complement strand
TAGAAAAGTTAGAAGATGCTATCATTAGTATTAATGATTCTGAGTACATATACTCATTTGCTAAAGATATATATGGCGCTAATATTTTAAAATTAGAATCCGCTATTATCCAAAGTAAAAATCTTAATATAATATATTTATATGCTAGAACTATTATTGGTGCTAACATAGAAAAACTAGAAGATGCCATAATTGCTTCTAAAGATGCCGAGTATATTTATTTGTTTGCTAGAGATGTAAGTAATGCAAACATCAAAAAATTATCAGCAGTTATGAGTGCAACTAAAAATTGTGAATATATATATAAGTTTGCTTACCTTATAGAAGGAGCAGATATAAATGTATTAACTAATGGAATAATTGCTACTAAAGATGAATATTATATTAATTTATTTATAACATCATTTCCAGAAATAAATATACTATCATTAAGTTCACCATCTTTAAATGATACTATATCTAAAATAAATGAAACTAATCATATTGGTAAATATTTATTTGATTCTAAATTATCTTTAGAAAAAAGAAAAGAACTTATTGACTATTTATTTGATAATATAAATAAAGATAATAATTATTTAATACTAAGTGTTTACTTAGAAATGTTGAATAAACCATTAATAACTAAAGAAGAAGCTGATGCCCTAGACATAGAATATGCATTACTTTTAAGTAAACAAAAAGCCAATAAGTCAATCCCCAAAAATCCATTTTTTTGTCTAAAATAAATAATTATAAGAGGAGTAAAGTTATGCTTAGTGATAATGATATAAAATATGAATATATAAAAAGAAATATAAATATAATAATGCAAAGAATTGAAGATAATAATTACGACTACAATAGTAATCATCATGAAGAATTAGAAGAAGTACTTAACTACTTACTTTTACTAATTAAACGTAGTTATAATGATGATACATATAATAAACTATGTAAATTTAGTGAAAAAGTAAAAAACATTAAATTAAATGCTTATCAATTCAATTTAATAATAAGACTAGGAATAAAATATGTCTTGCTATTTGCATCTACTACTATGAAAACTAAATTTGAAGAATGGGTAATTATGACTAAAAATCCCCAATATATATATTTATTTGCTAAAAATATAATTGGCGCTAATACTCTAAAACTAGAAGATACTATTATAGAAATTAATGATCCTGAATATATGTATTTATTCTTAAGAGATGTAAAAGGTGCTAGTGCCCAAAAAATAGAAGATAAAATAATTGCTAGTAATAATGCTGAATTTATATACTTAACTGCTAAAGAACTAAAAGAAAAAGATATAAATAAGTTAGAAAGTGCCATAATTAACACAAATGATCCTAAATTTATATATTTATTTGCCAAAGATGTAAATGGTGCTAATATATTAAAATTAGAAGATAAAATCATCGAAATATTAAATCCAGAATACATATATTTATTTACTAAAGATGTAAAAGAAGCAAACAAAAATAGATTATTATCAGCATTACTTAAAACAAATAATGAATATTACATAGAATTATTCATGAGATTAATTAATAAACCTAAGCAAGAACAGCATGTAAATAATCCTTTAGAAAATCAAATATTATCATTTAAAGCTATTACTGAAAAAGATAATATAGGTGCTTTTATTCATGGACAAAGATTATCATTAAATATAAGAAAAAAATTTATAAATTACTTATTTGATAACATTGATAAAGGAAATAATTACTTAATATTAAGAATTTATTTAGTTGCTCTGCAAAGACACGTAATAAATAAAGAAGAAATAGATGTATTAGATAGTGAATATTCATTCATAAAAAACAAAAGTAAATTTGAACAAAAAAATCCTGTTCTAGAAATAAAAAGAATAATAGATAATGTATAAAGTCTATAGTGGTAAAACTGTAGACTTTTTGTATATAACTTGTTAACTTGACATGGGGGGGGGGCAATTAGTACAATTAAGTAGAAAATATAGGTGATTTTTCTATGGAACGTACTAAAATATATAAGATAATTTTTTCTTTAGTGGGATTTATTTTAATGTTAAGCGGTGTATCATATGCTTATTTTATAACTAAAGTAAGCAATAATGAAACAACATCTACTATAACTGCTGATGCTGCAAACTTAGAAATAGTCTTTAAAGAAGGAACTAATCAAATAACTGCCAGTGATATATTTCCTGGCTGGTATGCATCAAAGACATTTACAGTAACCAATAAAGGAAATACAGATGCAAACTATACTTTATATATAAGTAATATAGTAAATCCCTTAATATATGGTGGAATCTCATACAAAATAGAAAGCGCTGATGGAGGATATAACAAAGAACTATCGCTATTACCTTTATCTGAAGAAGTAATAAAAGGTGGAATAAATATTCAAGGAAATACTACTCATACATACAAAATAACAACTTATTATAATAATTTAGATATCGATCAAAATGCAGATAAAGGAAAAACTTTCTCATATAAAATATACATAAAAACAGCAGAAACTGCTGAATATATTAACTCTTATACTTACGCTTATACAGGAACTGAGAAAACATTTACAGCTCCGCTAACTGGATACTATAAGTTAGAAACGTGGGGCGCCCAAGGTGGAGGAGATACTAAATATGTAGGTGGATATGGAGGATATTCTTCTGGCGTAGTATACTTAACAAAAGGTGAATCTCTTTATGTAAATGTTGGCGGAGAAGGCGGTTATTGCACTGGGGCTCGTTGTACTGTTAATAGTAGTTATAATGGCGGCGGGGCTTGTAAGGCTTATTCAGATTCTGCATCTACCTGTGGAGCAGGTGGCGGTGCCACTCATATTGCCACAAAATCAGGATTATTATCTACTTTAGAAAATTATAAAAGTAATATTTTAATTGTATCTGGCGGTGGTGGTGGTGGCAATTTATGTAACACATGTTGTAATTATGCTTCTGGTGGTATGGCAGGCGGTTATATTGGTGGGAGTGCTATAAATATCGGAGCACCACACTTCACTAATAATGGTGGTGCATCCGCTATCGGTGGAACTCAGTCATCTGGTTATAAATTTGGACTTGGTGATGGTTCCACAAGTGCCACCAAAGTTGGAGCCGGCGGTGGCTACTATGGCGGTATTGGTGTTAGTATTAATGGAGCCGGTGGTGGCTCAGGTTATATCGGAAACTCACTTCTTTCTGACAAAGTCATGTACTGCTATAACTGCTCTGAATCTACTGACGCTTCAACCAAAACTATATCTACTACTTGCGCAAGTGCAGTGCCTACAACAAACTGCTCTAAACTAGGTGCTGGTTATGCTAAAATAACTTATATATCTGCGTTTGAATATAATTATACTGGCTCTGAACAAACTTTTACCGTACCATATACAGGAACATATAAAATTGAAACATGGGGCGCTCAAGGTGGCACATATGAAAGTTATATAGGTGGCTATGGTGGTTATTCTTCTGGAGAAGTTTCTTTATCTAAAGATGAAATTGTTTATATAAATGTTGGCGGAGTTGGTGGATCAAATTACACGGTAACTAATGTAGGCGGATATAATGGTGGAGGTTATTCTGGAAATAACAGTGGCGCCAAATCATTTGGCGGCGGCGGAGCCACATCAATTGCTAAAACTTCTGGAACTATTGCCTCAATTGGAGCAAGTAACTTAAGTAAAATATTAATCATTGCTGGAGGTGGTGGCGGAGCAGTTACTAAAAGTACTACTAAAGGAGGCTCCGGCGGAGGATATATTGGTTCAGTTGGTTCTGCATCAAGTTCTCAGTTTAATACAAGTACATACCTTCCTTATGGCGGAACGCAAACCGGAGTAGGCTTTGCCTATCAAACAACCGCTAGACAAGGTGCCTTTGGAACTGGCCACACATCTAATACAAATGGATGGGGTGGTGGCGGCGGCGGTGGCCTATATGGTGGCTCAAACGGTTATGGAACAACCGGTGCTGGCGGCTCAGGTTATATAGGTAACTCTCTTTTATCAGATAAAGTCATGTACTGTTATAACTGCTCTGAGTCTGCAGATGCTTCCACAAAAACTATATCAACCACTTGCATTAGTAGTACTCCATCATCAAACTGCTCTAAACAAGGTAGTGGATATGCGAGAATTACATTAATTAGTCTATCATAATGTAATATTAAAAAAACAAGATTAATAAATCTTGTTTTTTAACGATTAATAATGACAATTTTTTCATCAATTATTTATTAGAAATTTCTAATTCATCAATTATTAAATTTTTGATAAAATCAATATCAGTAAAAAATAAATTTAATCCACTTTCTTTTAAAGATAATATATATTTAAAGTCATCAATTATTTCTCTTTCAACAGCAGAAGAAATTTTAACTAATTTTCCATTGATAGTATGTTGCCCTTGAATAAATTTTTCTAAAGTAGGGAAAGCATTTTGAATTAGTATAGCTTGTTCACGCCCAGCAATTTTTTTGATTAATATTGTTTTACAAGAACTATATTTTTTTTCTTTCTTTTCTATAATAGATTTGTATTTATCTATTTTTGTACTTAAAGGTATAAACCACAATATTTTTTCATCTTTAATTGCCAAATATGAAGGTCTAGAATGACCATTTTCATGATTAATCATTAATCCTTTATTATTAATTAAATTAAAGAATTCATCTTTAATATGATATAAGTATCCAGTTTGAACTTTCACATTAGTCACCTCGCATTAATATTATACAAAAAACAAAAAGAAAACTCCATCAAAGGAAAAGAGTTTTCTAACATATACAACCGAGATCACTTATTGCTCGCACCACTCGGAAGCGATTAACATTTCACGACTAGGATCATTTATTGCTCGCACCACCTAGAAGCGATTAACATTTATATAATTATTGCATTTGTAAATACAACTACAATATATAATATTGTATGCAAATTTCTTTGCTTACATACATATTTTAACACTATAATAAGCCAAAAATCAAGTTAAAATGATAGAAGCATAGAAGAAAAAATGTTAACTTGACATGGGGGGGGTAATTAGTACAATTAAGTAGAAAATATAGGTGATTTTTTCTATGGAACGTACTAAAATATATAAGATAATTTTTTCTTTAGTGGGATTTATTTTAATGCTAAGCGGTGTATCTTATGCATATTTTATAACTAAAGTAAGCAATAATGAAACAACATCAACAATTACATCTGATGCAGCAAATTTAGAATTAGAATTTAAAGAAGGAACTAATCAAATAACTGCTAGTGATATATTTCCTGGGTGGTATGATACTAAAACTTTTTCTGTAACCAATAAAAGTAGTATAAGCGCAAATTACTCACTATATATTAGTGATATAGTAAATCCATTAGTAGGTGATAGTCTTTTTTATAAAATAGAAAGTTTTGATGGAGGCTACAATAATGAAAAAACATTACTTCCATCAAGCGAAGAAACAATACAAGAAGGAATATATATACAAGGAAATACTACCCATACATACACCATAACAACATATTACAATAATCTAGATATAAACCAAAGTGCTGATAAAGGTAAATCTTTCTCCTATAAAATATATATTAAAGGTGCATCAACAACTGAATACTTTGCAATAATTAATGATTATGCTTATACTGGTTCTGAGAAAACATTTGCCGCCCCAGTTGCAGGACTTTATAAATTAGAAGTATGGGGCGCCCAAGGTGGCACATATGATAATTATATAGGTGGCTATGGTGGTTATTCTTCTGGGGAAGTTTCTTTAACCAAAGGTGAAAACATTTATATAAATGTAGGAGGTATAGGTGGATCAAATAATACTGTAACTAATGTAGGCGGATATAATGGTGGAGGTTATTCTGGAAATAACGGTGGCGCCCAATCATTTGGCGGCGGCGGAGCCACATCAATTGCTAAAACTTCTGGAACTATTGCCTCAATTGGAGCAAGTAACCTAAGTAAAATATTAATCATTGCTGGCGGCGGAGGTGGAGCAGTTAC
>CAVIQT010000057.1:3536-5159 GCA_963645165.1 Phocaeicola vulgatus | reverse complement strand
GGTAAGATTAGTCTTATTATGGAAGCATCTATTTTAAAATTACTTAATATTAATAATTTTAGAGAAACTTTAGAAAAAGATATTAAGGAAAGATTTTTAACTAAGGGGGAAGATGTAGTAAATGCGAATATAAAGTGCATTAATGATTTTGAAAGTTATTTAATAAAAATAGATGTAACAAGTGAATCTGGTGTAATTCTTTCTAAGTGCGAAGATATATTTTCTAGGATAAATGAAAGAAAAGGAAATGAGTTAAGGGTAAGTGAGTTACTTGATTATAGAGATGGTGTTTTTCCTGGTGGAACTAGTGCGCTAGAAAAGCGCAAAATGAGCTCTATGGTGGCAAAATGGGATAAAGAAAAATGCATAGAGTGTGGTGTTTGTGCGAGTGTTTGTCCTCATTCAGTTATTAGACCTTTCTTAACAAGTGATGAACAGTATATAGATGAGGGTAAGCCTTCATTAGAAAAAGGATATAATTTTGTAATTGGAATAAGTGAAGCGGACTGTACTGGGTGTGAGGTTTGCGTTAAAAACTGCCCAACTAAGTGTTTATCTTTAGGAAAGTTTGATTTAGAAAAGCAAAGAGTCGCTGATAAGTTATTTAATGATAATATTAATCCAGATAGACCATTAAATTCGCCAAAAAATGTTAGTTTGCATAAGCCGTTATTTGAGTTTTCTGGTGCTTGCGCTGGGTGCGGGGAAACTCCATATATAAAACTACTTACTCAAATAGTAGGTGAAAAATTAGTTATCGCGAATGCGACTGGGTGCTCTAGTATATATGGAGCTAGCTGCCCTAATACACCTTATAAAGTATCTTGGGCTAATAGTTTGTTTGAAGATAATGCTGAATATGGTTTTGGCATACTTCTTTCATATAATAAACTTCGTAATAGAATAGTTAAAGAACTAGAAAATTCTAAAGAAAAGGATGCTAAGGAAAAACTTAATTATTATTTAAATAATAGTGAAGATTATGATAAAATGAAAAAATTTACTTTGGAAGTAAAGGATTATATATCTAAAGATTTACTTGATTATGTTACGCCAAAAAGTGTATGGACAATAGGTGGTGATGGGTGGGCCTATGATATTGGCTATGGCGGAGTGGATCATGTGCTATCAAGTAATCAAAATGTGAAGATATTAGTACTTGATACTGAGGTTTATTCAAATACTGGTGGGCAAGCAAGTAAATCTAGTCATAAAGGCGCAGTTGCGGAATTTGCTAATAATGGTAAGATAACAGCCAAAAAAGATTTATTTAAAATAGCGATGAGTTATCCTAATACTTATGTTGCGCAAATTAGTTTAGGTGCAAATATTATGCATACTATAAATGTATTAAAAGAAGCAGAAGAACATAAGGGGCCAGCGATAGTTATTGCATACTGTCCTTGCACTGAACATGGTATAAGTGGTGGAATGTCTAACTCTATTTATGAAGAAAAGTTAGCAGTTAACTTAGGATATGTTTTATTAATGAGATATAAAGATAATAAATTATTATTAGATTCTAAAGAACCAGATTTTAATAAGTATGATGAATTTTTAGCAAATGAAGTTAGATATAAAGCTTTAAAAATAAAAAATAAAAAAATGGCAGAATCTTTACTT
>CAVIQT010000057.1:0-3526 GCA_963645165.1 Phocaeicola vulgatus | reverse complement strand
CTTTACTTTTACAAAATAAAGAATATGCCATTAATAGATATAATTATTATAAAAAATTAAGTGAAGAAAATTAAATAAAAAATTAGAGGCTAACCCCCTGGGGTAGCCTCAAAGAATAAAAAGGGGTTGGCTAGTGTGATACTAGCACCAATTCGCCTATAAGTGAATTGGTGATTTATATACTAATGGAAAAAGGGTTAAATGTCAACACTTTTTTTAATTATTTTATAGAAAATATGGAGGTTTTATGTTAGAGGATATAAAAGGACTTGGTCCTAAGACTATAATATATTTAAATGAACTAAAAATATATAATATAAAAGATTTATTAGAATATTATCCTTATCGTTATAATGTTTATAAACCTAATAATATTAGTGATGCTGATGATGATAAAACTATACTTATTAATGGTATGATTGAGCCTCCTATAAAAGTATTTTTATTAAAAAGAATTTAAATAAACTTTCTTTTAAATTAAATACTGGGAAAGAAATTATAAATGTATCTATATTTAATAGAGCTTTTCTTAAGAATAGTATGATTATAGGTAAAACTATATCAGTTATAGGTAAATATAATAAGAAAACAAATAGTTTAGTTGCTAGTGATATAAAAATTATACCTATATTAAAAACTACTATTGAAGGAGTTTATCATTTAAATAGTAATATAAAAAGAGCAAGTTTTAAAAAGATAATAGATACTGCAGTTAATAATAATTATTATATTTCATCTTTAGTGCCATCTTATTTGGAAGAAAAGTATCATTTTATTTCTAAGATGAGTGCGATTAAAGAAATACATTTTCCTAATTCCTTAGATACATTAAAGCAAGCAAAATTATTTTTAGTTTATGAAGAATTATTTACATTTATGTTAAAAATGAATTATTTAAAAATGGTAAGAAAAAATAATAATGAAGTAGATTCTAAAGTTTTTGATGAAAATAAAGTAAATGATTTTATTTTAAATTTACCGTTCAATCTTACTGATGATCAAAAAAGGGCAGTAGAGGAGATAAAGAATGATTTTAAATCTTCTTTTAGAATGAATAGACTTATTTTAGGTGATGTTGGTAGTGGTAAGACTATAGTGGCATTTATTTCTTTATATATGAATTATTTAGCTGGTTATCAAGGAGTTTTAATGACGCCTACGGAAATACTTGCTTTACAGCATTATAATAATATAATAGATACTTTTAAAGATATGAATATTAATGTTTGTTTGCTTACAAGTAGTGTTAAGAAAAAAGATAGGTTATTGATACTTGATGATATACGTAATGGTAAATGCGATATATTAATTGGTACTCATTCTGTTTTAAATAATGAGGTAATTTTTAAAAATATAGGTTTAGTTATAACTGATGAACAGCATAGGTTTGGAGTTAACCAAAGAAAAAATTTACAAAATAAGGGAGATATGACAGATATTCTTTATTTAAGTGCGACTCCGATACCTAGAACTTTGGCACTTACTTTATTTGGTGATATGGATATTTCTCAAATTAAGACTAAACCAGCAAATAGAAAAGAAATATATACTAAACTTTATAAGAATAAGGAAATAAAATCTGTTTTAACTTTAATGCTTGAAGAGATAAAGAATAATCATCAAATTTATGTTGTTGCTCCGTTAATTGAAGATGAAGATGGTTTATCTAGTATGGAAAATGTTATATCTTTAAAAGATAAAATTAATGTAGCTTTTAACTATAAAGTTCCTTTAGAGGTACTACATGGGAAGTTAAGTTCTAAAGAAAAAGAAGATATTATGAATAATTTTAAGTTAGGTAAGATTAAAATATTAATTTCTACAACAGTTATTGAAGTAGGGGTAGATGTTAAAAATGCGACTATGATGGTAGTATTTAATGCGGAAAGATTTGGTCTTGCGACACTTCACCAGTTACGAGGAAGAATTGGAAGAAATTCTTTAGATAGTAAATGTCTTTTGGTAAGTGATTATGATACTCCTAGACTTAAAATATTAGAGGAAACAAATGATGGATTTTTGATTAGTGAGAAAGATTTTGAATTAAGAGGATCTGGTGATTTGTTTGGAATTAAACAAAGTGGTGATATGAGTTTTAAAATTGCTAATTTAGCTAGTGATTTTAAGATTTTAAAACAGTGTGATATTGATAGTAAGGAATTTATTAATATTCATTTAAATGATATTTGTAAGTTTCCAGAACAAAAAGAAGCATTAGATAGTGTATTTTTAAATGGGTAATGATATAATTAGTTAGGAGAGGAGTTTATAATGGATAGAGTTAAGATTAAGATTCAAGCAAAGGAGATTATTAAAGGAAATATTTGGACACTTTTACTTCCATTTATAATTGCTGGGGCTTTATCGGGTTTAGTTGGTGGACTTTCTAGTTACTATAGTTCATCTGAAGAAAGTATGATATTAAGTATAATTTCTTCTATCATTGATATTGTAGTTTTGCCTTTAATATTTGGGGCGACTGCGTTTGTTGTGAAGTTTGTTAGAAAAGAACCAGTTGAATTAAGTTATATGTTTACTTTTTATAGTAAATTTTGGCCAATATTTGCACTTTCATTTTTAGTTGGTTTATTTACATCACTTTGGGCATTATTATTTATTATTCCTGGTATTATTGCTGCGCTTAGTTATTCAATGACCACATATATTTTTATTGATGGCGAAGAAGATGCGATGGAATGTATTAGAAAAAGTAAAAAGATGATGAATGGTTATAAAGCTGATTATTTTGTATTTAATTTAAGCTTTATAGGTTGGATTTTACTTGCTATTTTAACATTTGGATTAGTATTTATTTATGTTGTTCCTTATATGGCAGTATCACAATGTCTTTATTATGAAGAATTAAAAAAATTAAACTAATTAGGTAAAATATTATTCTAAATAAAAAAAGATTGTTAAACATTAGTTAAAATGGTACCGATTTATAATATAGATAACAAACAAAGGTGAACTTTGTTTGAAACAAAATTATAATCGATGAAATCTAAAAAGCAAGGGTATTATGAACTTACTTTGTTCGCCCTTGCTTTTTAGATTTCATCTTTTTTCTTAAAACTTGTTCAAGTTTTTTTATCTTTATATATTCTTATAAGTTCAGTATCAAATACATCTTGCCATACTTCAACTTTAGTACCCTTATAAAATATATAATCACAGCCTTCACCAGTGATGGGAATATAATAATTGTTTTTATAAGATATCATATTACCATTAAGAGCTATTATTTCTTCTTTAGGCTCATAAGCATATTTTTGATTTAGATAATTACAATAATAATCATTAAAAAATATATTTAATTCATCAATGGTTTTTATGTTATATCTTTTAATGTCATTGATTAACCTGTTTTGAATAGTGTTATTCCAATTTTCAACTTTGCCTTTAGCTTGAGGCGTATTAGCTGCGATAATATTAATACCTAAATCTTCACACATATGACCAAAGTTAGTTAATTCACCATCTTTAGGATTAATAAGTATCGTGTGTTTATCACAATAAATGTTTT
>CAVIQT010000056.1:0-8282 GCA_963645165.1 Phocaeicola vulgatus | reverse complement strand
AGTGCTGGAGAATAGTTAGAATAACAGGAAATGGTGCCATAAAACTAGTATTACATAATGATAATGTTAACAAAGTATCTAACCCATGTAATGCATCAAATAATGATAAAAATGCCGCCTTTGCTAGATATTCAGGAACAACATATAAGAGTGAATTTAATTCTTCATCAAATAAAAATGCTTATGTCGGTTTCATGTATGGAACACCAGGCTCAAGTACATATGCAGCGGAGCATGCAAACACACATGATAGTACAATATTAACTAACTTAAAAACATGGTATAACATTTACATAAAAAGTTATGATGATAAACTAGCTGATGTCATCTACTGTGGTGATAAAAGTACCTATAAAAATACTTCATATAATCCATGGGAAATTGGAACTATTGGTACTAGTTATGGAATAGGGACAAATAACAATTACTACAGTGCTGTATCGAGATTTGTTTCATCAAGTAATGGACTTGGTAGTGCTGCCTCCGGAATATCGCCAACCTTGGTTTGTCCCAATGATAATAATGGAGGTAATTTGTCTAAATATACAGCATCTGATACAGTTAACGGAAATGGTGCTTTAAACGGATATAAAATCGGATTGTTATCTGCAGATGAAATAGTATTTGCTGGTGGTGCTAGAGCCGCAAATAGTACTTATTACTTATACGAAAATGCAAGCAGTACTATCTGGTGGTCCATCTCTCCATCGAATTTCTACGCCAATGGGAGCGCGCGTGTGATGGACGTCGCTACTGATGGCAAAGTGATTTTCAATTTTGTAGGGGATGCTCGCGCCATACGTCCTTGCATCGCTCTTGTACCTACAATCCAAATATCTTCTGGTACAGGTGTAGCAAGTGATCCATTCATCGTTGATTAAAGGGATTATAATATCTCTTTTTATTTTTATATATTTATAGTAAAATTAATTACTAGTGAGGAAGTGCTGTTATGAATGTATTAGTTACTGGTTCTTCTAGAGGGTTAGGTAGAGCTATTATTTTAGAGTTTGCTAAGAATCATTATGATGTTATTATTAATTATAATAATAGTTTGGATAAGGCTTTATCTTTAAAAGAGGAATTAAATAAGTATGGTGTTGATGTTAAAGTTATTAAGGCAGATATATCTAATGAGGATGAGGTTAAGAATATGTTTAAAGAGATTAGTTCTTTAGATGTTCTTATTAATAATGCTGGTATTGCTATGGATAGGGATCCTTTAGAAAAAAGTGCTTTAGAGTTTAATAGGGTAGTTAATACTAATTTAACTGGTACTTTTTTAGTAAGTAAATATGCTACTGGGAAGATGCATGGCGGTAGTATATTAAATATTTCTTCTACTAATGCAATTGATACTTATTATCCTGAGAGTATTGATTATGATGCATCTAAAGCGGGTATTATATCTTTAACTCATAATTTTTCTATGTATTTAAGTGATATTAGAGTAAACTGTATATGTCCTGATTGGATTGATACTGATATGAATAAAGAGATGGCTGATGATTATAGAAAAAAGATTGATTTTATTAAAAAGGAAGATTTAGCTAAATTAGTGTATAAAGTTGCTACTAATAAAAATATAAATGATCAAATAATAAAGGTTGGTGCAAAAGATGTTAGAGGGTAAAATAGAGCAAATTGAAAAAGAAAATGAAAGCGTATTTAAATATATAGATGATATATGTTTTTATAATAGTAAGAAGGTTTTAGATGCTTTTATTAAGAATAAGATAGGTTCAAGTGATTTTGCTAGTAGTACCGGTTATGGTATTGGAGATATTGGTAGAGCAAAAATAGAAAGAGTTTATTCTGATATTTTTAAGTGTGAAAGTGCTTTAGTAAGAACGCAGTTTATTTCTGGTACTCATGCTTTAACTACATCTTTTTTTGCAGTATTAAGGCCAGGTGATACGATGCTTTCTATTACTGGTTTACCATATGATTCACTTCATGAAGTTATTGGTATTACGCCTAATGAAAGTTCTTTAAATGCATTTAATATTAATTTTAAATATATTGATTTAGTTAATAATGATTTTAATTATGAGGAAATAAAAAATAATTTAGATGGAGTAAAGGTTGTTCATATTCAAAGAAGTATAGGTTATGGGAATAGGGATACTATAAGTATTTTAAAGTTAGAAAAAGTTATAAGTTTTATTAAGAATATAAATTCTAATATTATTATTTTAGTTGATAATTGTTATTGTGAATTATGTTCTAAAAAGGAACCTACTGAAGTAGGGGCTGATATAGTTGTTGGCTCTTTAATTAAGAATTTAGGTGGTGGTATTGCTAGTAATGGAGCATATATTGTAGGAAAGGAAAAGTATGTAACACTCGCAGCTGATAGGTTAAATGCTCCTGGTCTTGGGTTTGAGGTAGGGCCTACGCTTAATCAAAATAAGTCTTATTTGCTAGGTATTTATTTGGCTCCTAGTGTGGTTAGAAATGCTTTAAAGATAAAGGTTCTTACTAGGGAATTATTTAAGTATTTAGGTTATAAGTTAGTTAATGAAAGTTTAGATGATATTGTTTTAGGGATTATATTTAATGATGAAGAAAAGTTAGTTAAGTATGTTAGTATGATTCAAAATAATAGTGCGATTGATTCATCTTTTGTACCGGAAAAGACTGATATGCCTGGTTATGATAATCAAATTATTATGGCTAGTGGTTCTTTTACTGATGGTTCTAGCATAGAATTATCATGTGATGCTCCAATAAGGGAGCCATATATTGCTTATCAGCAAGGGTCACTTACTTATGAGTATGGTAAGATAATTATTGCTAGAGTGCTAGAGTATATGTTAAAATGAGAAAGTGTTAGTATAAGGAGATTAATAAATGGCAAATAAATTAGTAAAATGGATTATAGGTATATTTGGAGGTGCTAGTTCTTCTTTAATTATGAAGTATATTATGGTATTTATAATATCTTTAATGCCTATTTTAGAACTTCGTGGTGGGCTTATAGCGGCTGCCTTATTAGGAATTGATCCATTACCAGCATATATAATATGTATTATTGGTAATTTAATTCCAGTACCTTTAATATTATGGTTTTTAGATTATGTGTTTGATTTTATGAAGAAGCATAATATTATGAAAAATTTTGTTTTATTTTGTGAAAGAAAGGGTAAAGAGAAACAGGGAAGTATTGAGAAGTATGGATTTTGGGGACTTGTAATATTTATTGGAATACCACTACCAGGAACAGGTGCTTGGACTGGATGTTTAATTGCAACATTACTTCGTATGGATAGAAAAAAAGCGTTTTTAGCGGCAATACTTGGGGTTATTATGGCTAGTATAATTATGATGCTAGTGTCTTATGGGTTAATTGCTAATATTTTTTAAAGACTATTTTAGTCTTTTTTTATTTTCTAATTTGTAATACAATATAAGAAAGTAAAGGTGATTAGATGAAGAATAATAAAGGGTTTATAGCTACTTCTTTAATATTAACTTTTTTCTTGCTTTTTTGTGCACTTTTATTAAATACAATTAGAAATTATAATTTTAATCAGAATTTAATTAATAAGTTAAATGATATAGATTTTAGTAATAGTGATACTAGCGAAGATGTAAAATTATGGAGTTTTAATTTTATAGGTACAGAGCAAACTTTTATGGTGCCTTATAACGGCGTATATAAATTAGAAGTTTGGGGCGCGCAAGGTGGAACAACTAATAACTATGCTGGTGGTTATGGTGGATACTCCTCTGGAGAAGTTTCTTTAATAAAAGGAACAAATCTTTATATAAATGTAGGTGGAGAAGGAAGCAGCACAGCTTCTGGTGTGTCACAATATGTTGCCGGAGGATATAATGGTGGTGGATCAACTAATGGTCAAGATTGCTGTAACCGTTACTTTGGCTCCGGTGGTGGTGCTACACATATAGCAACAGTATCAGGTTTATTATCGAGTTTGGAAAATTCAAAAAAAGAAATTTTAATTGTTGCCGGCGGCGGCGGAGGTTCATATTACGGATCAAATTATACAACAGAGGGTTTATTAGGTGGTTCTGGTGGCGGTATAGTTGGCACAACTGGCACTGAATCCTCTGTTGACGGTAATAAATGGTGTGTAGGAATAGGCGGCAGTCAAACAGCCGGCGGAGCTATAACAACAAATTGTACTTATTCGAATGATATTGGCGGAGGTACCGTAACGGGAACTTTTGGCCAAGGTGGCTCTGGAACTACAGCAACCGGCGGTGGTGGCGGATATTATGGCGGATCAAGAAGTGGTCACATTGCTCCCGCTGGTGGTGGTTCTGGTTATATAGGTAACTCACTTCTTTTAAATAAAGTAATGTACTGCTATAACTGCAGTGAGTCTGCTGATGAAAGCACTAAAACAATATCTACTACTTGCAATAGTTCTGCACCAGAAGAAAATTGTTCTAAACAAGGTAGTGGATATGCGAGAATAACTTATGTATCATAATTTATTAGATATTAAGATATTGTCAGAAATTTATTTACATAATTTTCTAGCTGCCTCTATATTTTGCAGATCTAATTTATATTAAAAATATTATTCATTTGAATTTAATTAATTTTTGTTTAAATCTTATAAAGGAGAATGCAAAAACATTTGACAAATAATCAACAAGTTATTATAATTTAATTCATAAAGCAATTGATGAAGACGTTAATATGAAAGGCATTTAGAGAGCTTATGTATTGGTGAAAGTAAGTATGCTAGAAATATTATGTATCACTTCTGATGCTACTATGAAGATAGTACGTATATCTGCGTTAAAGAAATAAGTGTATGAATAAGTTCATAAACTAAGGTGGTACCGTGGCTAATAGTCACCCTTAGATTATGAATTTTTTTATTTAAAGGAGGAAATAAAATGGATTACAAAGAAACACTTTTAATGCCTAAAACTGAATTTCAAATGAAGGGCAATTTACCAGAAAACGAAAAACTACAAAGACAAAAATGGGAAGAGATGGATTTATACAATAAGGTTAGAGAAAAGAATAAGGGTAGAAAACCTTTTGTGTTACATGATGGTCCACCATATGCGAATGGTTCTATTCATATTGGTCATGCGATGAATAAAATCTTAAAGGATTTTGTTAATAGATATGCCGCTATGAGTGGTAGAGATATGATTTATATTCCTGGTTGGGATACTCATGGTTTACCTATTGAGCAAGCTGTAACTAATAGTGGGGTAGATCGTAAGGCTTTAAGTAAGGCTGAGTTTAGAAATATTTGTGAAGAATATGCTAAAAAACAAATTGCTACTCAAATGGAAGGTTTTAAGGCTTTAAATGTTTTAGCTGATTGGGATAATTATTATGCTACTTTTCAGCATGAATTAGAGGCTAAACAAATTGAAGTTTTTGCAACAATGGCAAAGAAAGGTTTAATTTTTAAAGGAATGAAACCTGTTTACTGGTCACCATCATCTGAATCTGCTTTAGCTGAAGCTGAGATTGAATATAAGGATAGAACTGATGCATCAATCTTTGTGGCTTTTGAAGTAGAAGAGGGTAATGACTATGTAAATAAGGGAGATAATTTAGTTATTTGGACAACTACTCCTTGGACTTTACCAGGAAATACTGCAATTGCAGTGGGAGCAGATTTTGAATATTCTAAGGTAGAAGTAAATGGTAAGAATTATGTTGTTGCGACTGATTTATTACATAGTTTAACTTCTGAGTTTAAGTGGGATAATGTTAAGGAAGTAAGTACTTTTCTTGGAAGTAATTTAGAAGGGGTAACTTATCATCATGTTTTTATGGACCGTATTAGTCCGGTTGTTATGGGCGATGAAGTTACACTTGATGCTGGTACGGGTTTAGTTCATACCGCTCCTAGTTATGGTGATGCTGACTTTATTTTAGGTAAAAAATATAATCTAGAGATGGTATTTGGTATCGATGATGATGGTAAATTAAATAAAGAGTCTGGTGAGTTTGCTGGTTTATATTTTGAAGATGCTAATAAGGCAGTTATAACAAAGTTAAATGAATTAGGGGTATTATTAAGTGTTAAAAATATTACTCACTCATATCCTCATGATTGGCGTACTAAAAAGCCAGTTGTATTTAGAGCAACTGCTCAGTGGTTCTGCTCTATTGAACCAATTAAAAAAGATATTATTAATGAAATTGAAAATAATATTAAATGGCATCCAGAGTGGGGTAAAATAAGACTTAGAAATATGATTGAAGGCCGCGGAGACTGGTGTATTTCTCGTCAAAGAGTATGGGGAGTACCACTACCAATTTTCTATAATGAAGATGGAAGTCCAATTTTAGATTATGATGTAATGATGCATGTTGCTGATTTATTTAGAGAGCATGGTTCTAATTATTGGTTTGAAAAGGATGCTAAGGATTTACTTCCAGAAGGGTATACTAATCCAGCAAGTCCAAATGGGAAATTTACTAAAGAACAAGATATTATGGATGTTTGGTTTGATTCAGGAACTACACATACGGGGGTTCTTTGTGCAAGAGGATTAGATTATCCTGCAGATATGTATTTAGAGGGTTCTGATCAATATCGTGGCTGGTTTAATTCATCATTAATTTGTGGTGTTGCTATGCATGGTTCATCACCTTATAAAGAGTGTGTATCTCATGGCTTTACTTTAGATGGTAAAGGTAATAAAATGTCTAAAAGTTTAGGAAATGGTATTGATCCACTTGATGAAATAAATAAGCGTGGTGCTGATGTTTTAAGATTATGGGTAGCATCTGCTGATTATACTGAAGATGTTCGTATTGGTGATGAGATATTAAAACAAGTTCAAGAGAGTTATCGTAAAATAAGAAATACTTATAAATTTATGTTAGGTAATTTAAATAATTTTGATCCTAAAAAGGATATAGTTTCTTTAGATGATATGCCTTTATATGATAAATATATGTTAAATGAATTAAATAAGTATACTAAGAGTGTATTAGATGCTTATAATAATTATGAATATCAAAATGTTTATAAGTTAACTAATAATTTTATTGCATTTACTTTATCTAATTTCTATTTAGATTTTACTAAGGATATCTTATATATTGAAAAGGAAGATTCTTTGGTAAGAAGAAGTGTACAAAGTGTTCTTTATAATATTATAAATAATTTAGTTGTATTACTTGCTCCAATATTACCTTATACTTCTGAAGAAGTTTATCGTTTTATTCCTGGGGATAAGAAGGAAAGTGTTCATTTACTTGATATGCCAGAAGTAAAGGATATTATGGTAGATGAAAATTTATGGACATTATTCTTTAATATTAAGTCTGATGTCTTTAAGGCTTTAGAAGTAGCTCGTAATGAGAAGATTATTGGTTCTTCTTTAGAGGCAGAAGTTAAATTAAATTTAAGTGATAAATATAATGAAGTGGTTAATAAGTTAGGTGAAGTGTTACATCAATTATTAATTGTATCTAAAGTAATTATTACTGATGAAGATTTACCATCTGGTGAGTTTGTTAAAGTATTAGTAAGTAAAAGTGCTGGACATAAGTGTAGTAGATGCTGGAATTATGTTGATGCTTTAGATGGGGATATTTGTCCTAGATGTGCAAGTATATTAAAAGGAAATGAGTAATCATTTCCTTTTTAGAATTTTTTAAATAAATCACTATTTTGTTTATTTTTTTCTTTATCATTATAGTTTAATATTTCTAATGTTTTATCTTTTATAAATGCACTAGTAAAGGGTAGTGATGATATTAACCATTTTAATTCATTAAATGCATCTTTTGATAAGTATAAAATTAATATTTTAAGTGCTAAAATATTGCTTAAGTTTTCTAGTGGTAAGTCTAAAATTATTAATTCGGGTAAGATAGAACTTAATATTATACCTAGTATTTTATCATCAATAATAGCTTGAGCATTTTCTTTATTTTCAGTTAGTGTTTTTAAATTATCTATTTCTACACTTAGGTTTAGGGGTACACTTTCATAATTTCTTTTTAATAAAGTGTTTTCTAATTTACTTGTTATAAATGTTTCATAGTAAAAGTTTTCTATAAATAAATTTCTTCTTTTAGTATTATTTGTATTATTTATTTCTTCTAGTTCATAACTTGCTTTACGGTGAGCGATTGAGTTTTTAAGTTCTGTTTCAAATTCAACTGAGTAAGATGTTTTGCCTAAAGATGATGAGAAGTTAAATTTAGCATTTATTTCATTAGTTACTATTAAGTTTTGTAATCTATCTATAATACGTTGTTTAATTAAGTCTTCATCTTTATTATTTATTATAATAGTAAAATTTGTATTAATATCATT
>CAVIQT010000055.1:0-7698 GCA_963645165.1 Phocaeicola vulgatus | reverse complement strand
TAAAAATAAATATAAATACTTTTATCAAGAAAATAAAAAAGAAATAAAGATTCTAGGTTTAAAAATTAAAATCTATAAAGAAGAAGAATATAACATTAAAGCTATTACTTTATCTGAAGATGAAATTATTAAAAAATCAGAAGAAAAGATAAAAAATGAATTTCTAACTAAGTTAAAAAATGATGGTACTATTAAAAAAATAAGTATACTAGAAAAGAATTTTGATGAAGAATATGGTTATATAGAGTTTTTTGTAATTACTAATGAAATTATAAGTGAGTATAGTCCTTATGAAATAAATACTAATTAATGTCAGAATATAAATCTATATTTTGACTTTTTTTCATTTTTTTAGAAAACCAGCAGAAATATGATAAAAATGTTTGTAAAATATGTTAGAATAAAAAAAGAGGGTGAGTTATGTGATTCCAAAAGTTGCCGTTAATACGGTTATTAATTTATGGCCAATGCTAACTTTAATAAGTGTGGTATTAATAACTACAAGACTAGTATATTTAATAAGTAATCATAAAAAGATAAATATCTCTAAAGAACTTATTAGTTTATGCTTTATTATTTATATTATGCTTTTATTTGAACTAGTTACAACGACAGATTTTGAATCTTACAGTAATAATTTTATTCCTTTTAAAGAAATGATGAGATATAACTTAAAAAGTAAATTATTCTATCGTAATGTAATTGGTAATATAGTCTTATTTGTTCCTTACGGATACTTTGTTAGTTATTATTGTAAACTAAATAAAATATATTTATGTTTTATTATAACTTTTATTACTAGTTTATCTATTGAACTTATTCAAATGGGTATAGGTAGAAGCTTTGATATTGATGATATTATATTAAATGTTATTGGTGGCTTACTAGGTTACATTATATATAAAATAATGGATAAATTATTTGCTAAATATAGTGATAAATATCGTAATAATTTACTTCTTAATTTTATATGTGTTATTGTAATAATTATTTTAGCTTTTATAATTCTTAATTTATATGGAGTGGTGTTATGAATGATATTAATGTAGTTGATGAATATGGTTATTTTAAAGATATAGATAATTCATATTTATTAGATGTTTTAGATTATACATTAGAAAAATTAAAGATAGAAAGTGCAACATTTACCGTAATTTTAACAAATGATGAAATAGTTCATGAATTAAATAAAACTTATAGAGGTATAGATAGAACTACTGATGTTATAAGTTTTGCTTTAAATGATAATGGAGCGTTTCCTGGCCCCATAAATGTTTTAGGTGATATTTATATAAGTATACCTAAAATGATTGAACAAGCAAAAACATACGAGCATAGCGAAAAAAGAGAGTTATCATTTTTAGCAGTCCATGGCCTTTTACACCTCCTAGGTTATGATCACACCCTAGGAGAAAAAGAAGAAAAAGAGATGTTTGACTTACAAAAGGAGATATTAAATGAAAAAGGCATTATCAATTAAAAGGTTAGGTAAATCATTTTCTTATGCGATAAGAGGATTTATTACTACATTTAAAGAAGAACCTAATATGCAAATTCATGTTTTAATAGCTTTACTTGTTATTATTAGTGGCTTTATTTTTAAAGTTTCTAAGTTAGAGTGGATATTTTTAATTTTTGCAATAGGTATGGTTATTTCAGCCGAAATAATTAATACTAGCATTGAAAACTTAGTTGATCTAGCAGTGCAAAAATATGATAAACAAGCAGAAATAGCTAAAGATACTGCTGCCGCATATGTACTTATTTTAAGTATTACGGCATCTATTATTGGTCTTATTATCTTTGTGCCAAAATTAATTATGTTATTTTAAGGAGATGTTATGAAAGAAAATTTATTAATGCTTTTAAATAATTCCTATAGTCCTTTATCTAATTATAAAACATCTTGTATCATCGTTTGTAATAATGGACAAGAATTTATTGGAGTTAATGTTGAAAATCCTAGTTCTAAAAGTGGACTATGTGCAGAGCAAGTCGCTTTATCATCCGCTATAACTGATGGTTATGGCAAAGAAGACTTTAAAGAAATTCATGTTATGGGGAGTGGCACCGAATGCTGCATGCCATGCTTTTTATGTAGAGAATTATTACATGAATTTTTTAAGGAAAATGTTAAAGTTTTCTGCTATAATAAAAAAGGAAAAGTTAAAGAATTTTTAGTAAAGGATTTATGTCCATATCCTTTTACGTTGGAGGATAATAATGGTAAGTGAATTAGAAAGACTATTAAGTAATGCTCATGCCCCATATGATAACTTATGTTTTAGTGCCATCGTAGTAATGAAAGACAAAACAACATTTGGTGGTGTAACAGTTAAAAATGCCATATTTAGAGATGCTATCTATGCTGAAAGTGCAGCCATAAGTAGAGCCGTAACCGCTGGATATAAATATAAAGATTTTGAATCTATCTATATAATGGTAGGAACTAAAAATATAAATGATTTAAAATATATTAATAGAGATGTTATTACTGAGTTTTTTGAACCAGATAAAGAAGTATTTCTCTATGATATAAATAAAAATAGAAGAGTATTAAAAGTAGGAAATTTAATAAATAATATATATTAATAAAGAAGGGAGTTTTTTTATGAGAAGTGGATTTGTAAGTATTATAGGTAGACCTAATACAGGAAAAAGTACACTGCTAAATACTATATTAAAAACTCATTTAGCAATAGTCTCTAATGTCGCAGGAACAACTCGTAATTCAATTCAAGGAGTATATAATGATGAAGATACTCAAATTATATTCATAGATACCCCTGGTATTCATAAACCACAAGATAAACTAGGAAAATACCTAAATAAACAAAGTTATGAATCACTAGAAGAAATAGATGTAATTCTCTTTGTAGTAGATGCATCTGCACCACTAGGTAGAGGTGATGAATTTATTGCTCAAACCTTTAAAAATACTAAAACTCCTGTTATATTAGTCCTTAATAAAATAGATAAACTAACAGATGAAGGAATACTAAATGCTATAAACACTTATAAAGATTTATATGATTTTTCTGATATAGTTCCTATAAGTGCGATGAAAGATGATAATGTAAAAAGACTAATAAAAGTAATAAAAGGATATTTAACTGATGAAATAAAATACTATGATGATGGTACTATTACAAATACTAGTCTGCAGTTTATGTTAGGTGAACTAGTAAGAGAAAAAGTTCTTAATTTAACTAATGAAGAAGTGCCTCATTCTGTAACATGTGTAGCAACTCATATTAAAGATAAAGGTAGTATTGTAGATGTCTATGTTGATATAATAATTGACCGTGATTCACTAAAAAAGATTATTATTGGTTCTGGTGGTGCTATGCTAAAAAAGATTGGCTCTATGGCTAGAAAAGACATGGAAGAATTACTAGGTAAACAAGTATACTTAGAATTATATGTTAAAACAATTAAAAACTGGCGTGATAAAGAAAGATACCTAAGTGAACTAGGATTTAAAGATTTTGAATAAGAGGGATAATATGACAGAAGAAATAAAAGAAAAAATGTTAAATGAAGTATTTAATATACTAATAGAAAATGAATTAGATACAAAATGTATATATGAATATGCTAGAAAAAGTAAATTACCACCAAGTTATATCATGTATTTATTTAATAAATGGATTCACAGTAGTGAAATGCCATGCCCAACCGAAGAACAAAAACTAAAATATAACAGTTTAGTAGTAAAAAAACATGAAAGAGAAAAAGCATTAAAAGCTAAAGATATGTTTGATAGATACCTAAAAAGTGCTTGCTCTAAAGAAGAACTAGAAAATATCGCATCTACATTTAATTCATCAATAAAAGTAGTAAAAAACCTAATAACTAAATATGTTAATGGTGAGTTTGCCTATGCTGGTGCTAAACCAACTAATGAAGAAGTATTAAGATATAATAGTTACTATGAAAAAAACTTTCAAGATGAAAGAAATAGTCAAATGATAAAAAAAGCTATTAATGCTAAATATGTCTTTGATACTTATTTAAGTAGTAATTTAGATAAAAATGTATTAGATCAATTAAGTATTAAATATAATACTACCAAACCAACCATACTTTCATGGATTCGTGATTATGTAAATGATACTTATAAAGACTATGGCTATGCCCCAGTAGATACTGAAAAAGAAAAATATACTTTATTAACTAAAGAAGAAAGACAAAAAAATCAAGATATAATAACTGATGCCTTTAGAAAAGAAAGAGCCGTACTTGCTAAAAAAGCTTTTGATGCTTACCTAAATAGTGGTTTATCACTAGATGTTCTGCCTTTAATTGCATCTAATTTAAATGTATCTATCGGAATTATAAAAACTGAAATAAGAAAATACCGTAGTGGAGAGTATTTTTCCTATGGTTACTATCCTAGTAAAGAAGAACTAGAAAAATATGAACTTCTATATCAAAATAGAAAACCAAGAAAAAATGAAGTACCAGAATCATCTAAAATACGTATTGGTAAAGAAGTATATGAAACTCTAATAAATAATAATATGGATAATAATTCTTTAATTCCTCTAATGAAAAAAACGGGATTAAATCTAAAAGAATTAAAAAGAAGACTATATGTATACCGTCAAAGAGTTATAGAACCAAAACCAACCCTAGAACAAGAAATAAGATATATTACATTAATAAGACATCTTGACTCTCACATTTTAATTGAACTAATCTCTTCTAGTGAAGAAGGATTTATTCAAATAATAAATAGAGAAGGAAAAGATAACTTAATTGATTATTTAAATAAAATATATAAAGTAAATAATAAATTAATTAATGCTCAAATAGATAAATTAAGAATAAAAATAAATTCATATAAAGAATTAATTAATGAAACTAAAGAAGAAAAAACCTACGATGAAATTGCCCAAATATACATAGATGCTATGTTAGATTATATAAATGATTATAATTATACTCCTCAAAGTACCTTTAAACAAATACCATATTTTCAAGGTTTTGTTAATTTTCATGCTATCGAAGATGGAATTAAATTTATGGCAAGTAAAGATAGTATGGTATCAACTATGTATCCTATGTTTACTAGAGCAAGACAAGGTAAAATTATTAGATTCAATATCTTATTAAAAGAGATAAATAATAAGATTAAAATTAAAGAAAGTACTAATAAAAAATATGATATTATTGACTTATGTTTAGATATAGATACCACTATAGATGACTTTCTAACTATGCTTCGTTATGTAAGAAGTCTTAATATGAATAACAATGGTAATATTACTTTACTAGAAAAAATAATTATGAAATCAAAGATAGCTGAAATAAAAAGTGATACCCCTAAAGAAAAACTAGATGCTATAAAATATAGTTATAATGGAGTAAATTTAACCCCTGAAATAAAACAAAAATTAATATCTTACTTAAATAATCATAATATAAGAGTAAGTGAATATATACTTATTTTAGCTTTTGAAAAATATGTTAAAGGAGATTTACCTTTAACAAATAAATTTCATATTTAATAGGAGAAGAAAATGGAAAAGAAAATAACTGATTTAGAATTTATTAAAGAAGCATTTAAAGTATATCTTGATCATAATTTAGATGCCTTTAGTTTAACTACTATTGCAGATGAAAATAATATTAAAATAGAAGATTTACTATTACAAATAAATAAATATATTAGAAGTAATAATATATCAGTAGAAGAAATGCAAAGATATATTGAGTTAAAAAATATGCCGACTTATATTAAAAAACCAGAAATAAGTAGAAGTGTTTTACTAGGTAAAGAAGGATATGAAACTCTGCTTCATAATAACCATAATTTAAGCTCATTAGATACTATATTAAATCGTGAATTTATAGGTAAAGAAGCATTAATGACACACATAAGAGCATACCGTAAAAGAGTAGTAGAACCTAAACCTACTATGGAACAAGAACTAGAATTTATTGATGGCTTAAATAGAAATATATCTAGTTATAAAATAGTTTATAAACTATTAGATAGTCCCCTTGATGAACTAAATGACGCCATAAGAGGATATAAAAAAGAAGAATTACTTAGAAAAATAGATATATTTAAAAAAACTATGCCAGCAAGAAAATATGCATACCAACTAGATATACTAATAGATAAGATAACGACTGGCCCCGTTAAAGTAGTAGAAGATGCAGATGGATATTATAACTCATATGTTAAAAAATTTGCTGATATGATTGAAGAATACTTACTAAGTGGATACTATGCATTTAAAACTATCCTAGTTAAACATGATGAAACAACGTCTAACTTTATCGCAGTCGCAAAAAGATATTGTCCTAAAGATCCTAAATTTAATGCTATTTATCAAAAATACTTAGAAGTATCTAATGAAAGACAAGATAGATTTATTATAATAATAGAAAGTATTCTTACAAAAATAGAAAATAATAAAAACTATAATATAATAGATTTATGTATGGATATTGATACAACAATAGATGACTTTTTATTCACACTTAATCGTATAAGTAAATTTGGTTTAGTATCTTCTGGTTATGCTAATAATATAATTAATATTATAAATAAATATGGAGTAGGTAATACTAAATCACTAATGACCAAAGAAAAAATAGATAGTCTTAAATATAGTTATAATGGAGTAAATTTATCTAAAGAAATAAAAGAGCAAATAATATCATTTTTAAATAAATATAATGCCCCTATTACATCAGTAACAATTATTCTAACATTTGAAAAATATGTTAGAAAAGAACTTAATTTATCTTATCAATTATGAATAAAAATTTAAAATCTGTCCCAATATAATAATAGAAAGGGATAGATATGACAAAAAAAGAAGCTTGGGAAATGTTTAAAAAAACAGGAAAAATAGAATATTATTTAATATATAAAAGAGGTTAATATATGTTAAAAGAAGTTGAAGGCATAATAATAAATGAAACAAGTTATAGAGAAACTAGTAAAATAATTAATATTTTAACAAAAGAAGGAATTATTGGAATAGTTTGTAAAGGAGCTAAAAGTATTAAAAGCCCCTTTAGAAGTTTCACAATGTCTTTAACTTATGGGAAATTTATTATTTATTACAAAGAAAATAGTTTATCTACTTTAAAATCAGTAGATGTTATAGATAACTTAAGTATTATTAAAAGAGACATTGTTCTAACTAGTTACATGTCTTTTTTGTGTGATTTAGCATCTCAAGTAATGAAACAAAATAATGATGAAAATATTTATTATATTTTGATAGATGCTATAAAAAGGATAGATAAAGGGTTAAATCCCATGATAATAACTAATATAGTAGAACTTAAATATTTAGATTACCTAGGAGTAGGAATTAACTTTAATTCCTGTGCCAAATGTGGTAGTACCCACAATATAGTAACTATAGACCCAGATATAGGAGGTTATATCTGTAAGAATTGTTATATTAATGAAATAATATACGATGAAAAAACTCTTAAAATGTTAAGAATGTATTACCTAGTAGAACTATCTTCAATAAGTGATTTAAAAATAAGTAATAAAGTAGTAAATAATATTAATTACTTTATTAGTAAATACTATGATAGATATACAGGACTATATCTAAAAAGTAAGAAATTCTTAGAAGAATTAATAAAATAATTTGTAAATTTTATAGAACTTTGAACTATCACTTGTTAACTTGACATGGGGGGGGCAATTAGTAAAAT
>CAVIQT010000054.1:0-7141 GCA_963645165.1 Phocaeicola vulgatus | reverse complement strand
TAATAAATTCAATTTCTTTGTCTGATGGTGAATTATTAGAAGGTTTATTAGTTAAGCCGTGAACTAACATAGAATCAATATCCTTTTTATTTATGATAACGGACATTCTGTAAATTTGAGTTTTTGTATATCCAGTAAGAGAACCAATTTGAGAATAAGAATAATCATTTAAATCATTTTGTTTATTTTGAATAAGTCTTAATGCATATTCTTTATTATGTATAATAAAAATGTCTCCTTTCTAAATAGATATTATAAATCATTACTGGTGACATTTTAAAAAGGATTAACATATTTGTTGCTACAACACATCTGAAATTCAATTTGTCGTTATCAAAAAAATATTTTATTAACTTTATATAATAACCGATCTTATTTTGGTGAACCTTGTTCCACTTAGTTTCGTTACTTAATTAGATGCCGTACTTTTCTTTTATTTTTCTTATATCATTGTTTATTTCATAACTGTACTTTTTTTCACAATACACAGCACCTATAACCATAATATCGTTACCATCATATTGAAGATGACAGCTTTCATTACAATATAAATTATATATATTTTACATAATCTTAATACCTCCTATTCTACTACTGATAAATATCTATCAAGCATTTCTTTTTCTGCTTCTGTTACTAATTTAACAAAATCTGTATAATCCCTTGTTGTAATTGCTTTATCAAGTGCTTCATAATATTTTAATCTATCATCTTTTTTAATAATAACTGGTACATATCCACTTCTCATTAATTCCATATTCATTATTAATCTAGATGTTCTACCATTTCCGTCAATAAATGGATGGATCTTAACTAATTTCCCATGTAATAATGCTGCTCTTATTATTGGATGGTATTTATCCCATTCATCATAATTCATTATTAATTTTTCCATTAATTCTGGAACCTTTATATATTGTGGCGGTTTATGTTGTGCTCCACTAATTATTACATCATGATTTCTATATTTTCCTGCATTTTCATCATCAATTCCTTTTAAAACTAATTGATGTAATACTTTAATATTCCATTCGGATATTTCACTTTTTGTACCAATTAATTCTTCCAAGTATTTAATAGCATTTTCATGGTTTATGGCTTCTAAGTGTTCTCTTACAGATTTTCCACCTATAGTAATACCTTCTAATACTACTTTAGTTTCTTTTAATGTTAATGTATTACCTTCAATACCATTACTGTTATATGTCCATTCTAGATTAATCGCATTTTGTAATGACTCAGTTGCTTCTTTAAATAATGGCCTTTTTCTATTTAATTTTGCAAGTTTTTTATCAACTTCTTTAAAATAATCTTCAGGTAGTTCTATTTTGAATTTTATTTCATCTTTTACTCTTTTATCTATTGGCTTATTAGCATCATCTGGAATATTCCATGTTGTACCTATTTTTTTAGCACTTTCAATTCTTCCATCTTGAATAAGTTGTCTTATTCTTCTTTCACTAATATTCCACTTTTCACTAGCTTCTCTAATTTGCATAGGTATCACCTCTATATGTAGATTATACCGCTACCGGAATGATGTGGCAGTATATTTTGTGCCATTTGCGGAATAATGTTCTTTTTTCATTCATACGGATCATTTATATTTTATCCGTATCATTGTTAAAATTAAAAATCTATTGAAGGTTTTTGACGCTTTTGGCACTTTTTTTCAACGAACTATTTTAAAAGACAATTTTTTGTACCTAAATTGTACCTAAAAATATTTTAGAAAAGTCGATGCCTCGCAAACCCTTATAAAATGGGCATAAAAAATGAGAGCTTTCGCTCTCTTCAGGAGGCGATAATTTATATGAGTTGCCTCTTATGCAAAAGTTTAACCCCCCCTTATAAATAAGGACTTATGAGACTATATAGTTTATAATAAATTATTAAAAATTACATAGGTGCTAATGTAAAAGTTAATGTAAAAATGAAAATCAGATATATTTTTCATTACCTGATTTTTTTTATTTTAATTTTTTAAAGTTCCTATAGATACTACATATACACCATCACCACGTTTATAAGAGTAATCTGCACCAGTTAATACCATTAAAAATGATGGTTCACCACATTTATCTATATCAACACGATCTTTAAATTTTAAAAGATTATTAGCAGCTTCGTCAATATATCCGGCACCAAGTTTAATTTCTATTGCTCCCCATTTACCACCACTTGTTCTTAAGATAGCATCAACTTCAAAATCCTTTTCATCACGATAGAAAGTAATATCTCCGCCATGACTTCCAGTATATATTTTTAAATCTCTCATACAAAGAGATTCAAAAATAAAACCAAAAGTATTTAAATCTTTGATTAAATCACTTGGTTTCATTTCTAATACAGCGGTTGCAATAGATGGATCAGCAAAATATTTTTTAGGTTTTGTTCTAAGAGCATATTTACTTCTAAAATTTAAATTAGTGGCATTAACATCTTCAATTACGAATAGTTTTTTTAATGTATTCAAATAATCAGTTAATGTTGGTCTAGATATATCATCATCAAAATTATTCTTAACATCACCTTCTAAAGTGGCATTAGATACTTGAGTAGAAATATTTCTAGCAAGACTTCTTAATACATTTTGCATTTTTTCAGGATTTCTTTCTACTCCATCTACTTTTTTTACTTCTTCATGTATTAAAGATTTAACATATTCTTTAGCAAATCTATATTTGGCATCACTTTTTACTTCTATAGCTGCAGGCCATCCACCTCTAACAATAATACTTGCTAAATCTTCTAAAGATAGTTTTGATACACCAGATATATCTTTACCTTCTATAATATCATTAAATGATACTTCACCAGTTGATTCACCAGATTCATATAAACTCATAGGACGCATTAATACTCTTGATATTCTACCAGTTCCAGTATGCATAGTTTCACCATCACTTGGCTTAGCAGACCCAGTTAAAATATATTGCCCTTTTTCTCCACTATGATCAACATCTGTTCTAATAGAATCCCACACAACTGGATACATTTGCCATTCATCAAACATTCTAGGTTTTTCACCTTTTAAGAATAATGAAGGTTGTGTATTTTTTATTCTATCATACTCTTGTTTTCTATCTGGATTTTGAAATTCTATGATACTTTTCGCATGATGCATACCTGTTGTTGATTTTCCACACCACTTACAACCTTCAATAAGTACTGCCCCCATAATTTCCATAAGTTCATCTATTTCTTTGTCTACAACTCTTGGTAAATATTCCATAGTATTCCTCCTTTTTTCTCAAAATAATTATAACATCATTTTACAAAAAAAGCAAATATTACTTTACTTTTTGAGAAAATAATATTTTTCAAAAAATGATTGTTTTATTTTACTTTTTATCAATAGTTAATTTGAATTCATCCATATCATTCATCATAAATCTAAGTTTATCAATTGTTTTATCGATATGATAATTTTTGTAATCAGTAATATTCTCTATTTCATCTAAAAATTCTTCAGTACTTTTATCAACTTTAGACTGATCTACTCCACTCATAAATACTTCATATGGCATATATTTAAATGGACAAGTATGTGAAAGAATTATATCTACTTTATAATTATGCGCTTTGAGAATTTTTTTAACCTTGTTTTTTGCTTCTTCGCTTGGCTTCTGATGTATATCAATTATATTCCATCATTAATCTATATTCTTTATCAACTGAATATGCTCCACCTATTACTAGAACATTATTACCATCAAACGACGTCTTTAGCAAATAAGATATTAGTATATTCCTCTTCATCCATTATAAAATCTTTTAGTATATAATCTCTTTTATCTGAAAAATAATTAATTCCAGCATCTCCTAAAATAATTAGAATATCATTTTTAGAAGTATTATATTTATTACAAAGGTTAAATACATCAGTATAATCTCCATGTTTATCTCCAGTAATATAAATCATTTATTATCACCGCTAGTTATAATTAATTATATCATTAATTTACATATTCTTTTATTAACTATTAAAAATTGATAAAAATTTAGTAAAAAAATATGTTAAAATTTTAATGTTTTTTAACATATTTATTTAGTGTGTAAAATTCTATAATATTTAATTTGAGAAATGTTTCTTAATTTCTAATATATCATTCAAAATGTCATCAGTAGAAATGCTCAAAGCATAATAAAATGGTTCTTTTTGACTTTCTGCATGCTCATTTTGATTAAGCATAACTTTTTTACTCATTAAAAAATCCTTTTTTATTTGTGCTTTACCAGTCCAATGGTTATTATCTAACATAAATTTAATTTTATCGCCTAATAATTTTTGTTTTATAAAACCATTTTTATCGTCCGTATTATCATAAAACCGCTTCTCAATCTATACTCTTAGTGCTGCTAAATATAATATCTTGTTTGATGAATTAACAACTGAATCAACGTTTGTAACATTTGTTTTTTTATCATTCAAATTATCAATAATATTAACCAATTCAGTATTATTACATGTACTATTTGGAATTGAATATGGGCTATCAAAGTGAAATAATTGATGTCTCAAATTATTTTTTAGCCAACTGTCTTTTTCAGACAATAAGCAAATGTATTCAGTATAATTGTAATCAGTTCTATTTGTTAATTTACTTGTTATATATTCAATATTAAATCCCCTATCTCCAAGTTCATCAAGTGTATTTAAATACAGTGAGTCATTAATTTTATCCATTAGTTCAATATCATATGCCTTGCTATATTGTGAATGTGCTATATTAACACAATCAATATTGTGTAAATTTTTATTGAAAATGCACAATTTATGGAGGTGTTAAATTGATAAGGAAAAACGTAGAAGATATTTCTGATGAAGAATTTGAAAGAGTATTAAAACCATTTATTGATAATTATGATGAATATATAGAGAGTTATATTATTCCAGAAGTAGTTGCTTATTATATTGCTAATTCTTATTATAGAAATAGTATGTGGGAAACTTCTTTTATAAGAGAATATAATACAGCTAAAGATTTAATTAATTCTTATTGTGAAGATTATGAAAAAGTCAAAGCAGAAATATTTAAATTATTAAGAGTTAAATATGCATTAATTATTGTTAATGAAGATCCATTAGAATTTAAAAAAATAGAGTATTAGTTTATATCGCTAATACCTTTTTATTTCCAAAAAAACTCACGGAAAATACATAATTGTGTGAATGTAGGTGGTGTTGGGTTGTGAAAATTAACATTTAGCATTTGGTCCACACCCAGGGGGCAAGCTTAAATCACGTACTCTTTTATTCTTTATATTATCAAACCCTTTATTTTCAAAGGGTTTTAATTTACATAAGTTTAAATAAGTTTATAGTTTTAAAATAAAGTTTACCTATTTTGGTGGTTGATTGGGCGGTTATAATTTTAAATTATCTAGCATTTCTAACTTATGATATATTTGTTGTTTATTTTCATTATCAAGCAAATTAAATATTGCACAATTACAATACAATTTTTTCTCTTCATTTGATAATGTATCAAAATAAATCATAAACTCATCATAATCATCAAGTAATAAACAACAAGAACATTTAAACATTTTTTCTTCGTTATCACCTAATTTCATTTTCAAAATATTATTTTTATCAGAAGCTGATAGTTTATTTAATCTTTTTAATATTTGAAATTTATTTATTTTAAATAAATTCTCATTATAAAAATTTCTCTGTTTTCTTAAAATTTTATTAATCTCAGTAGCAATAGACAAATAATTTTTATCATTATTCAAATCATATGCTTTAATGAATTCAAGCATCAAATTATTTATATATACATTAGTTGTTTCGTTTTTTGTAGTACTTTTTATTTCTTTTATAATATCTTCTGTTTTAAGAATCATTTTAGATAATATTTCACAAGGTAAATTAAAATATCTACATAATTGAATTTTTCCATTATCCTCTACAACTAAATTATCGTAAACAAAATTATCATGTAAAAAGTTATAACCTTTATATGCTCCATTTTCTTGTCTTACAAAATATATTAAAAATACGTATCATAATATTTCAACAGAATTTACTATAGTTTTTGATTCAATATCATTCAATATTATAAGTTGATTATTATTTATAATTTCATCTATTTTACATACATCTTTTTCATCTTCAATAACATTTAATAATAATAGAGGTGTTAATTGGTATCTTGGTGGTGCATGTTTAAGATATGGGAATGTCATAATTGAATGTCCTGCAAGTTTAGAATATTTTCAACCAGCATATGATAATGGATGTCATTTATCTATAGACCCAACTGTTAGGCATATGAAATCATCTGGATATAATAATCCTGTTCCTATGAATATGATTAAATTAATAAAACACCAAAGCATTCCTATTGACGTTAATGAATTAGAAAACAATTATAAAACTAAATAAAAAAGGAGAAAAATTTGATTGGTATAATTTTTCTCCTTTTTTGTGACATTATGACATTTGTTTTTACTATACCCTACCAATATTTAATGGCATAAATGTCATTATTCACTATCTTCTAAAAAGTAATTTGCCATTTTTTCATAATTGTCTTGACTATTTAAGCAAGTATTAATTAAGTATCCTTTTTCATTATTTATTTGGTATTCTTTAATACCTCTTATATAAAAATCTTTATTTCTATCTTCAACAAAGAAAGGCATTATATCATTATATAAGCATTCTCTAAACATTATCATTCTTCCAACACGACCATTGCCATCTTGAAAAGGATGAATCTTTTCAAACTTAACATGAAACTCAATGATATCTTCGATACTTTTTTTATCTATTTTATCGTACCAATTTAATAGTTTTTTCATATCGCTTAATACAGTACTTGGTGAAGATGTTGTAATATTACCAACAAAATTATTTTTCTTTTTATAATCACCGACTGCAAACCATTGTTTTTCACTATCAGTTAAAGCTCCATCTTTTAAGATAAAGTGAAATCTCTTTATCATATCTTCAGTTAATTTATCATCAATAGTATCTAACATATATTTAAATAAAGTAAAATGATTCTTTGTTTCAGTGGCGTCTTTTAATACAATAACTTTATCTTTACTAGTTAGAATTGTTCCTGTATCATAAATACTTGCAGTTTCATCTGGAGTTATTGTAGAGCCTTCAATATAATTAGTATTA
>CAVIQT010000053.1:0-6946 GCA_963645165.1 Phocaeicola vulgatus | reverse complement strand
TTCTAGTTCGGTATTAGTTACTATATATTTAAAATAAGATATATTAGATATCATTTTTTGAGTTTTGCCAGTATGAGTTCCACGGAAATAAGAACTTAATCTTCTTTTTAAGTTTTTGGCTTTGCCAACATATATTATGATATTATTTTTATCATACATTTGGTAGGAACCGGGTTTTTCTGGTACTAATTTTAGTTCTTCTTTAAACATATTAATCACTTTTATATTATTGCATATTTTTATTTATTTTCAAGTTCTTTTTATTAACCGCTATAAATTTAACATAATTATTCATAAAATTTAATAAGCTGTGTATATTTTTGTTAAATTTGCAAATCTATGCAAATTTTATTATACTTTTATTGTGATATTTATGAAATTAATTAATACATCTTTAATAGCTGAAAAAAAATCTAAATTTTATGGCTACTTATATGAAATTGATACTAAAGAAGAAATAAGTCGTGTTTTGATAAAGTTAAAAGAAGATAATAAGGGTTATCGTCATATGCCATATGCATATAAAATGGTAAGTACTGCGGGTAAAACCGATGATAAAGAACCAGGTGGGATTGGTATATCTTTTTTAAATATTCTTGAAAGAAATAATTTAAATAGTCATTTGCTTATAGTTATAAGATATTATGGTGGTGTTAAGTTAGGCGCTAGTAATCTACTTAGAACTTATGTAAATGCAGCAAATAAATGTATATCTTTAGATAAATAACATAATATTTATTAGGTGATTTTATTTTGAATTATATATTAAAATATTTAAAGACTTTAATTATTCCTTTTACTTTTTTATTAATATTTCCTTTAGTTTTAGTTCTTTTAAATAAAATGGGTTTTGAATCATTAAATATATTTATACTTATTATAATTATGATTGTTATGTTTATTAGTGGTATTTTTATTGGTAAAAAAGTGCCTAGAAAAAGTTATTTAAATGGACTTATTTTGGGAGTAATTACTTCATTAATATTTTTTCTTTTTAGTTTATTATTTAAAACTAATCATAGTATAAATACTTTAATATATTATATTATTATATCCTTATCATCTATGTTTGGTTCTATGTTTGGTGTATTAAAAAAATAATGTCTATATAGGCATTATTTTTATTTGTTTTTTGAATCTATAATAATAGTTATTGGGCCATCATTTTGAATATAAACTTCCATTTCAGCGCCAAATATACCACCATATGTTTTTACATGTTTATTTAGTTTTTTATTAAATAATTCATAGAGTTTAATCGCTTCTTCGCCTTTCATGGCGTTCATATAACTAGGTCTATTGCCTTCTTTAGTATTTGCTTGTAAGGTAAACTGACTAATGGAAAGAATTTCTCCGCCATGATCTAAAATACTTTTATTCATTATACCTTTTTCATCATCAAATACTCTTAAATTAATTATTTTTTTTACAATATAATCAATATCTGATTCATCATCTAAGATATTAAATCCTACTAAAATAACAAATCCTTCATTAATTTCATTAATTAGTTTATTATCTACTTCTACTTTTCCTTTTTTACATCTTTGAATAACTACTTTCATCTTACCACCTCTATAACAAAACTAAGTAGTCTTATATCATCTAAAAAACGTTCTAATTCATTAGTATTATAAGTTTTTACTACTAGTTTATAGTTTATTTTATCATCATTATTTACTTCTTTAACACTGTTTACAGAGACATTTCTAGTTGATGCGACAGTTACGATATCTAGTAAGTGGTTTATATCAGTATCAGTTTTAATTATGATATCAGTTAGATATAATTTATTTTCTGAGTTTTCATTCCATGATACATCAATTAACCTTTCAGTAATACCTTTTATATTAGGACAAGTTTTGCGATGAATGGATACTCCTTCTCCTTTAGTTACATAACCAATAATATCATCACCATAAACTGGAGTGCAGCATTTAGCAATATTTATTAGAATATTATCAGTACCTGCTACGATGATGTCATTTTTATAATTTATTTTATTATTAATACTTGGTTTACTTACTTTTTCAATAATTAGTTCTTTCGAACCATTTCTTTTTTCTGTGCCTAAATTTACTATATAGTTAGCAGTAAATCTAAGAGAACCGATACCTAAGTAAATATCTTCTATACTATTAATTTTTAATAATTCATATATTTCTTTTAGTTTATCTGGCGTATATATGTCATTAAAGTTTAAATGTTCTTTTTTAAGTTCTTTTTCTAGTAAGTCTTTACCTTCTAAAATATATTTTTCTTTATCTCTTTTAGAGAAATATGATTTAATTTTATTTCTTGCTTGAGGAGTTTTAACAAATTTAAGCCATGCTTTACTTGGTTTACTAGAGTTATTAGTATTAATTTTAATAACATCACCATCTTGTAATTCATAATTTAAAGGAACTATATTATCATTAACAATCGCACTTACAGTTTTATCACCAACATCTGAATGTATTCTGTAGGCAAAATCTATGGGAGTTGCATGAGCAGGAAGTTCAATAACATCACCTTTTGGAGTATAAACATATATTAGATTATTAAATAGTTCTTGCTCCATATTTTGGTTAAACATTTCATCAGTTGATTCTTCTTTAGCTAAATTAATTATATTTCTAAATATAGCAAGTTTTTGTTCCATCATATTTTGAGAGTTTAAAGTCCCATGTTCTTTATAAGACCAGTGAGATGCAACACCGTGCTCTGCTAGTTCATCCATTTCTGGAGTTCTTATTTGAATTTCAAAGATATGTCCATCAATACCAAATACTGAAGTATGAAGACTTTGATACATATTTTCTTTAGGCATCGCGATATAATCTTTAAATCTTTTAGGTATTGGCCTATATTTAGCATGAATAAGACCTATACAAGTATAACAGTCTTCTTTAGTTGGCACTATTAACCTCATCGCTAATATATCATAAATATCGCTCCATTTTCTTCCGGTGGTAAGTTTATTATAAATACTATAAACACTTTTAACTCTAGCTTTAATAGAAAAACCTATACCATGTTCTGCTAAAATATTCATAATACTATTTTTCATATCTTCTAGGGAAATCATTAAATCGGCTCTAGTACCATCAAGTTTTTCTAATATTTCATTATAAACATCTGGTTTAGAGAATTTTAAAGATAAATCTTCTAATTCACTTTTAATACTATTAATACCTAATCTATGGGCAATTGGGATTAAAACATTCATAGTATCATTTGCTAATATTTTCTTTTCTTCATCACTTAAATTAATCGCATTACGCATTTCATCTAATCTATCAGCAAGTTTAATTATAATTACTCTTACATCATCAGAAATACCTACTAATACTTTTCTTAAGTATAAACTAGAAGATTCATTAAAATCTGTCATCTTTATATTTTCTATCTTTATTAAATTAGAAATAAGTAAAGATACATCACTACCATATTTTTCTTTTACGTCATCTAAACTAAGTTTCTTAGATATTACGGCATCATGTAGTAAAGCAGCTAAGATAGTGGTAATATCAGAGTTTAGGTCACAAACTATTTTACCTACTCTAAAGCCATGATCACTCATTCCATCAAGTTCTTTATAAGCCATATTAATAAGTTCTAAGTCTTTAGCATTAAAACCATTTTCTCTAGCTTTTTTTAATATATTTTCAATCATTAACATTCTCCTTATAGTTTACTCTTTTATGGTACTAACTTTATTAAGTAATTGTTCATTTTTGTATTTTTTTAATTCTTCATTACTAACCCATAAAATATCATTTACCATCTCACCCAGGGTTAAATTACATTTTCGGCACCATTTACTTAATCTTAAATATTCCCAGATGTCTTCTTCTAAAATATAAGATATACCTTCTCTTTTTAAATCATTACATTTACATCTAAGTGCAGGTAATATTTTTCGATATAATTCTTCTAAAGATTTAAATTTAAAATCATCCATTAGCAATTTCTCCTTAAATAAAATTAACGCTTAACTCATATATTATTATATAACAAATTAATATTTATTTAAAGGACGAATGTATGAAAAATAAATTTATAAAAAGTACGATTATATTAGTTATTGGAGGTATTATTACTAAATTATTAAGTTTTATTATTAGAATATATTTTACTAGAGTTATTAAAGATGGGATTAATATTTATTCTTTAATTATGCCAACATATAGTTTATTAATTACCATAACTCAGTTAGGTTTTCCAATCGCGATATCTAATATAATAGCAAAGGGTGAAAAAAGAGGAAAAAATATTATGGCTAGTATTATTCCGGTTTCCCTTTTACTTAATTTAATTTTAATATTAGTGGTTGTTTTTAGTGCAAGATATTTAAGTAATAATTTATTACATGAACCAAATGCATATTATCCTTTAATATCTTTATCTTTAGTTTTACCTTTTATATCTTTATCATCTATAATAAGAGGTTATTTTTTTGGGAAACAGCAAATGATGCCTCACTCTATTTCTAATATTATTGAGCAGTTATTTAAGTTATTTATTGTTTTAGTAATTCTTCCTCATCTTTTAAAGTATGGGGCAGTTATTGGAGTTTGTGGTTATATTTTAATTAGTATTTTATCAGAAACAATATCTATTATAGTTTTTCTTTTATATTTACCTAAGAATTTTAAAATAGAAAGAAAAGATATTAAACCAGATTTTGGGACTATAAAAGATGTTTTAGCGATTGGGTTACCCGCTGTCGGTTCTAGAATCATTGGAAACATTGGTTACTTTTTTGAACCTATAATATTAAGTTATATGCTTCTTAATACTGGGTTTAGTAATGATTATATTATTAGTAATTATGCTATATATAATACCTATGTAATTGGATTATTAATTGTACCTACTTTCTTATTAGGCGCGATTGGAACTAGTATGCTTCCTGAGATATCTAAAAATATAAATAATAAAGCAAAAGTTAAAAGATTATTTAAAAAAACAATGATATTTTCTTTAATTATTGGTGTGTTTTCTAATATAGTAATATATTTTTCTTGCGATTTTATTTTAAATTTATTATTTAATACAACAGATGGATGTAATTATATTAGATTTTTGGCACCATTTTTTACTATATTTTACTTTGAAAGCCCTTTATCTAGTGTGCTTCAAGCATATAACATGACTGGATATATAATGAAAACAACTATTATTGGAGTTATTATTAAACTGTTATCATTAACAATATTATCTTTATTTCATTTAGGAATATATGCTCTTATCTTATCTGAAGTAATAAATATCTTTTATGTAGTAATTGGTAATTACATTAAAGTAAAACAAATATTAAAATAAAAACTATGATTATAAATCATAGAGTTTTATGTGCGGTGATTGCGGATTATGACGATTCCAGAGCCGCCTGCATTACAAGCAGCGGTACTGCTACAAGCTGAACCTCCGCCGCCGCCGCCAGAATTTTTAGTCCCTGATGTGCCGGTTCCATAAGAGCCTCCGCCACCATTACCGCCGCCACCGCCTCCACCACCGCCTGCATATAAATCACCGGTAGATTCGCCAAACTCTCGTGTTGTAGTCCCTTGTCCAGAACCACCGGCTCCTCCGCCAACTGAAACTCCATAGCTACCACCAGAGCCGCCGCCAGAGCCACCATTAGATCCCCCAGTTCCACCATCATAGTGTAACCCACCACCGCCTCCACCAGTACCACCATTAGCTCCTGTTAGAGTGGAATTTATAGGAGCACCATTCCCGCCAGCAGCAGAACAATTAAAGCCCGAACTAGTCCCACCATTCCCACCGGCTAGCCAAGGGTTCGTGGTATTATTAGGTCTACTTTTTCCAGCTGTACCGCCAGCTCCAATTACAACACTATAATTAGTGTCTTTATTTATTGATATTAATTTAGAGTTTAATTCATCAGAATATCTACAAGTATTGGTATAACCGCCAGCCCCACCTGCTGACCCTTGTGCCCAATAGCCACCGGCGTCCACTCCGCCGCCGCCACCGCCGCCACCAACAACGAAGACATCAATATAATTTACATCTGGATAAGACATTATAAATGTCCCGCTTTCAAAGAATTTAATGCGCCAGTTGCCATCACCATCATCTATAGTTTTTACGTATGCAGAGTTTGTAGATACATCAGTACCATTTACTAAATATTGAAAATTAGGAAGCGGCGTTGTGGTAGTTGTAAATTTAGCATAACAAATTGTATTTTCAGTTGCTGAATTAACATTTACCACCCACTCGGTCCCACTCCAATATCCATCGGCATGGGCAGTAGTCGATTCTTTTCCATCTTTATCATAACAGGTCATCTTTAAAGAGAAATTTCCATGAGAAGGAAATTCGTAACTTTCGACTTCTTCTCCATTAGCATAAGCAATAATTGATTTTATTTCAATTGATTGTTCTTGTGGATTTTCAAATTCTTCTGTAATTAAGTTATAGTTACTTCCTAAAACTTTTAATTCATTATGAATATATCCAGCATTCATTGAAAGTTCTAAATATACATCTTTACTTGTAATATTATCAGTATATAGAGTTATAATCTTTTTTTCTTCTTTATCTATACTACCTTTTACTGGTGATGGAGTATTATAAGCATAAGCAATTTTTACACCACTTGGCAAACTATCTGCATAAGTACACGTATTTGTATTTTCATCATAACTTGCACATACTTTATAATTTAATTCATATTTTGTAGAATATTTATTTTGAGCAGTTATAGTAACATAGTATCTTTGAGTTAAACCGGCTTTTAATTTTATCACCCTATCATTATATATATCACTTTTTAAATCGGGAAAATCTTTATTTATTTCAAATAAATAACTCATATCTCCAATAGTTATATTTGCTCCACTGGCATTATTATCTTTAGTCATTAAGCTAAAAGTTATATTTAAAACTAAAGAAAAAAGAATTAATACTATGCAAAATGATAGATATA
>CAVIQT010000052.1:0-2256 GCA_963645165.1 Phocaeicola vulgatus | reverse complement strand
TCTTACTGCTTTACTAACTGGAGTAGAAAGAAGAACATACCAAAAATGTGATAAAAAATCTAATAGTTATAAATATGTAATAAATGAAGTATTACCTAAAAAAGCAAAAGAATATAAAGCTATATGTACTAACTTATCATTATTCTTTGAAAGGTATACTAAATATGAAATAAAGACTGTATTATCCTCCCTAAAAGCTTTAAAAAACTTTCCCTTATATGACTATTATGATGAAGAAACTCTAGACTTTATCTATAATGGAGAAATGACTTATGATACTTTATATAATCTATATGGCTTTTTAGTATATACCTTAAAGGCAAGTTTATCATTAAGATATCATGGAAGAACTAAAGAATATAATTCTATTACTAAAAAGTCTTATATATCTTTAAACTTTAGATACTTAAACTCATATCATATTATGGCAAAGAAAATAGGATATCCACTAGCAGCTAAAATAGCAGATAATATATCTGCATCTAAAGGTAACTTAAAAGTATTAACATCACTATCTAATTATACTTTAGAAGAATATAATTTATTAACTAATGGTAAAGATGCCATTATGAAATTTATAGAAGAATATTTATCAGCAATAAGCGCTATAAAAGAGCAAAATAAACAAGATAAAATTCTTAGTGATTTTTAACTAAATATCGCATATAATTATATTAGGTGATGTTCCCTTGTTTAATAATTATGGTATTGTTTATGAAAACTATGATTTAAAAAATTATAATACCTATAAAATATCTTCTATTACCAAATATTTTGTTATTGTTAAAGATATTATTAAATTAAATTTATTATTTAAATATATAATAGATAATAAAATAAAGTATTTTATTATTGGTAATGGATCTAATATTATCTTACCAGAGTATTTTGATGGAGTAGTTATTAAACTAAATCTAAACTATATTGAATTTAATAAAAATAAAGTAACTGTATCATCTGATTATTTACTACCTAAACTAGTTAATGAAACTGTTAATCATGGCTTATCTAATTTAGAGTGGGCAAGTGGTATACCAGGCACTATTGGTGGCGCAGTTATTACTAATGCGGGTGCTTATAATAATGAAATATGTAACTATATTGAAGAATTAGAAGTAATTGAAAATAATAAAATTAGAATTATTAAGAAAAATGAAATAGACTTTTCTTATCGCTCATCTAGCTTAAAATATCGAGATTTAATTATAGTAAAAATAACTTTAAATTTAAAAAAAGGAAATAAAGAAAACTCTCTAAACTTAATTAAAGAAAATCTAGAAAAAAGAATTAAATCACAGCCTTTAGATAAACCAAATGCTGGCTCTGTCTTTAGAAACCCAGAAGGCTTTGCTGCCGGCAAACTAATTGATGACTTAAACTTAAAAGGCACTAAACAAGGTGGCGCCGAAATATCTATGAAACATGCTAATTTTATTATAAATAATGGTACTGCCACTAGTAATGATATTATCAAACTAATTAACTATATTAAAAAGAAAGTAAAAGAAGAATATAATATCGAACTAGTCTTAGAACAACAAATAATATTATAAGGTTTATGATAAACATAAACCTTTTTTTGATTAAAATAATTAAAATTAATCCATTATATTATTGGTGATATAAATGGAATTATTTACAGTAATAATAAGAACTATATTCTTTTACTTTTTTGTCGCATTATCATATAGATTAATGGGTAAAAGAGAAATAGGGCAGTTAGGTATTATTGATCTTATTGTCTCCATATTAATTGCAGAGCTCGTCGCAATCAGCATTGAAAACACTGATAAATCCATCTTACTAACTATCTTACCCATAACCATTTTAGTTATTATTGAAATTATCTTTGCCTATATATCAATGAAATCTAGAACCTTTAGAACCTTTATAACTGGTAAACCATCTATAATCATCAATCATGGTAAAATAAACTATAAAGAAATGATTAAACAAAGATATAGTCTAGATGACTTACTATTTAGTCTAAGACAAAAGGAAATAAAATCCCTTGAAGAAGTTGAATATGCCTTTTTAGAAACAAATGGAACACTTAGTATCTTTAAATATAACCTATTAAAACAAAAAACTAACTATCCCATCGCTCTTATTATAGATGGTATTATTCAAACTGAAACCTTAAAAAATATAAAGAAAAATAAATTATGGTTAAATTATTATCTAACTAAACAAAAGATAAACCTAAAAGATGTTTTTTATGCCTTTTATAAAAATAAAAAAGTCTATATCATAAAT
>CAVIQT010000051.1:0-9073 GCA_963645165.1 Phocaeicola vulgatus | reverse complement strand
CAAAATGATAGATATAAAATTCTTTTATTTGCCTTTATTTTATTAATTATATTATAGTATATCTCATAGAAAATCACCCATATTTTCTATTTAATTTTACTAATTGCCCCATGTCAAGTTAACACTTATTCATCCATTTTTCTATGAAATTAACACAAATATCACTTATTTTTTCACTATACTATATGTATCACTTTTTACATTTATTTCAAATACTAACTTACTATCATCTTCATTAACTAGTGTAAGATTAGCCTTTCCTGCTTTAGTAAACTTACCCTTTATTACATAATCTTCAAATTCTTCAATATATTCTATATAAACTTCACCAATATCTTTATCTAAATATACTTTAGATTTATCATTAAATATTACATTTTCTATACTTCCACTAGATATAAATGTTATATCATACTCTATTTTATTTACAAAACCCATTATAGTTAAACTTATTGCAAGTGCCAAACTTATAATAAAAGATATTATTTTATTTTTCTTATTATTAAATATATATAATGGATATATTAACATAGTTATTAATGAAAATAATGTAGTAAGTAAATGATACGGAAAGTTAAATATAGTTTCTCTTAAATATTCATAATAAGAACCAAACCCTAATAAAATTAATATAGGTAATAATATAAATATACCATACCACTTATCTTTCTTTAAATAATAACCAATATATCCCATAGGTATTGTAAGTATAGTCCATATAAACCAATATTTATAATACTTAAATAATCCAAAACCTAAATCACTAAAAGGTACTTGTACTAAATAAACAAGTGGTTGACTAATTAAAAAGAATACAAAACATTTTTTAGCAGCATCTTTCGCTGAATTACTATTCATAATAATTATTATGCCAAATAATATCCACACTTCAAAAGTAACTGTAATATCATGAAGTGATGTATTTACTAAAGATGGAATAAGCGAAATTATTCCTGTATAAACCCCTGATATAACCGCAAATAATATTAATTTTTTTGAAGTTAAATTTAAACTTCCAAATAATTTTTTAATCATAAATAACTACCCTTTCACATATCTTATGGCTTTAAAGACGTTATAGGAATAATATATATATCTGTTTCTTTATCTTTTATAATACTATTACATAAACCACATATAATTCCCATAAATTTAGGTTTTTTATCTGATTTATCATAAACTTTAATAAATTAGCTTTAGCTTCCTCTATTTGATTTGCCCCAAGTTTAATCTCTATTGCCCCATAATCTCCATCACTATTAATTACTATCGCATCTATTTCTAAAACTGTTACATTATTCCTAAAATGTCTTTTAACACCTTTACCAATATTATCTTTAGATCTAACATTAGAATTAAATGCTAATTGATTATTTATTAAAAATAATTTTTCTAGTACATTAAGATACTCTCCTACTGTTTCTTTATTTATTGTATTAAACTCATTTTCTAAAATATCTTGAATATAACTTTTTATTATTATTTGAGCTTCTAAAGATGTCTTATTAATATTTTCTGGCCATCCCCTTTTAATATTAAATCCGCTATATCTTCTAAAGTATATTCCTTTGTTATTATAATTTGAATATCTATATTATCAAATAAATCATTTAAAGAAATTTTGCCATTAGTTTTATATTCATCACATTTTCTTCTAATATAATCCCAAATAATTGGACCAAGTTGCCATTCATCAATTAATATAGGATATTCTCCCTCTAATAATAAATAAGTATCAAGTAAAGCAAGATTATACATATTTTTATCACTAGAATTAATATACTTTACTGATTTAGCATGACTTAAAGAAGTCCATGTTTTACCACACCACTTTGGTCCTACAATAGATATAGCGCAAAAAATCTTTAAATATTCTTCTATTTTTTTATCAATTAATCTTTCTTTATACTCTTTCTTTTTTAAACTCGTATATAATATCACCACTTTAATAATAACAAATATATCCTCTAAAATCAATATGAACCGTAAGCTTTTAAGGCTTCTAGCCGTACATTTTTAAGACTTTTAACTGTAAGCTTTTAAGAAAATCTACCATAAAAAAATTGGCTATATAACCAATTTTTATTTAAATATATTTTTAATTTTTTGCCATAATGATGTCTTCGTTTTAGTTGTAGTAGATACCTTTTTAGTTTCTTCTTTCTTTTCCCCATCAACAACTAATACAAATCTAGTTTCACTATCATCATCAAGATTACCATTATTCATTACTGATTTATAATCTTCCCCTAAAGATACAGTCTTACTTAATCTTTCAGAAAAATCTTTAACATCATTATTAACTAAGTTAGTAATAGTTTTAATACCTTCATTATTAAACTTAGTAATACCTGTAGATAATTCATTTATACCACTATCAAGTAAAGATATATTTTCATATAAAGTATTTAATGATGTCGCAAAAGTATTAGTAGCAGCCATTTTAACACTATTTGCTACATTAACAGAAACACTTTCAGATACACTTTTAGCAGTTTCTACTGCAGCACTATAGCTTGCACTACTAGCAACGCTTTTAGATACTTTTTCAGCTACTCCCATAGTTACTTTAGAACTAACTTCACTAGCAGTATTAGTATAACTTTCAGTTAAAATACTCTTTAAAGTATTAACTTCATTAACATTTGCACAGCTTAACTTTTGTTCATCAGTCATTTCATCTAAACTCTTACCCTCTGCTTCTAAAGCTTTAGTAGCAGTTAAACATACAGTAGTATCATTTACAATATCAATACCCTTAAATTTAATATATTTAGTTATCGCATCAGTTAAATTATTAGTAACACTTTCTATAACACTAGCTTGTAAATTTTCATCAGTACTACTTGCTAAACTTTCCTTAACCATATTCCAAGTGCTATCTTCAATACTATTTTTATATTCATCAGTAAACTTAGCATTAACACCAGCTACAGAAGATGATACTATACTATTTATTGTTTCAGAATCTAAAGCATTACTATTATCACTCTTTAAATTATTAATAGATGATTCTAAAGCATCTTTTAAAGTATTAGATCCATCTTTAAGCTTCATAGTACTATTATCAATTAAATCCATACTTTCACTTAATTCATTAGTCTTACTATATATTTTATCAAGTTCATTTAACTTACTAATATCACTACTAGATATTAATTTAGGACTAACTACATTATACATAGAAGCAAGTTCAAAACTATCTGTTTCATATGATAATACAATCTTATTTAAATCCTTTAAAGAATCAATATTTAAGTCTTCATATAAACCAGGTGCACTAAGAGCAACTACTACATTCTTAGTACCAGTAGATATTACTTTACCATTAGTAATACTAATATTTTCAGCATCACTTGGTAAAATAGTACCAAACATAACAGTAAATGGTGTATACATAGTTTCACTCTTACCATTTATATTAACAACATGTTTATCATTATTAACATATTTAATAGTTACTTCTACTTTACCCTTTTGTCCTAATAAATCATCTAACTTAATATCTTTTCCATTTAACTTATAAGATATAGATACATTTATAGGTAAAGACTTTTCATAACTACCTTGATAAAAAATATCATTACCATTACTTTCCCAAGTTATTTTATTACCATCAATAGTATAAGTTTCATCACCATTAATATTTAAAATATTTTTAAGTTCTGTATAATCATTTATTTTATTTAATTTAGAACTATTTAATAATCTTTCATTTATATAAACAGATTTACTTTTTCCAGTTGAATCTAACTTACCATAAACTGTTTCTACTTTAGTTAAAGCATTAACATTTAATGTTCCAGCACTAATCATAAATGCACTAAGTGCTAAAACTGCTAATTTTTTATTATTCTTTTTCATCCTATTATCCTTCCCTTCTTTGATAAATAATTTATCACTTATTAATAATATTCCAGGTAAAACTGTAATAACAACAAACATACTTATTAAAGCACCACGACTAATTAATGTACATAATGAACCAACCATATCAATATCAGAATATGCACCTACACCAAATGTTGCTGCAAAGAAACACAAACCACTAGTTAAAATAGATGCTCCATTATAATTTAATGTCTTAATCATTGCTTCTTTTTTATCTTTTATATCTTTTCTATTACTCTTATATGTAGTTGTAAGTAAAATAGCATAATCTATAGTAGCTCCTAACTGAATAGTACCTAGAACAATTGGCGCTACAAAAGGTAATACTGCTCCACTATAATATGAAATACTCATATTAGTAAATATTGCAAACTCTATTGCCGCAATAAGTAATACTGGTAAATAAATATTCTTTAAAACACATAATAAGATAATTAATATAATAACTATAGAATAAATATTAACATTATTAAAATCAGTATCACTAGTAGTAATTAAATCCTTCATTAAAGGTCCTTCACCAGCTACTATCGCATCTTCATCATAATTCTTAACAATATTATTAACTACTGTTATTTGATCATTTAACTCATCAGATGCTACTTCATATAAAGAATTTACTAAAATCATTTGATACTTATCATTTTTAAATACTTTTAAAATATCTTCGCCTAACATATTTTCAGTTAAACCATATTCTTGTAATTTATCAAAAGATAAGACAAAATCTACTCCTTCTACTTTTCTAAGTTCATCAGTTAAAGCATTTACTTTATTAGGTTTATCACTAGCATCTAATAAAATAATTTCAGGACTAACTATATTATAATGTTCTTTTAAATACTCATTTGTTTTAATACTTTCTAAAGTATCTGGTAAAGAACTATCTATTTTATAATAAACTTCACACTTACGATAAGATAGATACATAGGCACAATTAATACTAAGAAAATACAAAATAACATAACATGATGTTTAACTACAAAAGTATTTAATTTATTAAAGTTTAATGATAAACTCTTATGTTTAGTTTTCTCTAATAACTTATCAAAAGTTAAAATTAAACATGGATATAAAGTAAGAACAGATACTAAACCTAATAATACCCCTTTAGCCATAACAATACCTAAATCTTTACCCAAAGTAAGCTGCATAAAACATAATACTAAGAAACCAGCAATAGTTGTAAGTGATGAACCAATAACAGATGTAAATGTTTCTGATATTGCCTCTGACATAGCCTCTTCTTTATCTTTATATCTTTTCTTCTTATCTTCATAAGAATGATATAAGAAAATAGAAAAGTCTGTCGTAACACCTAACTGTAAAACTGCAACTAAAGCTTTAGTAATATAAGATATTTGTCCTAAAAAAACATTAGTACCTAAATTAACTAAAATAGCAGCTCCAATATTAAGTAATAACAATATAGGTGCAACATATGAATCTAAAGATAACTCTAATACTAAAGTACATAATATAACTGCAATAATAATATAAATAGTAATCTCACTTTCAGATAGATTCATAGTATCAAGAACCATTGAACTCATACCACCTAGATTTAAATTATCATCAAGTGTGCGAATCTCTTCAACCGCACTAATAGTCCCCTCACTAGATGTACCCCCTGCAAAGGTAATAAATAACATATCAGTATTATCTTCATGGAAATGCTCTTTAATCTCACTAGGCAATATATCAATATCAATATTAGTACCAATAACATCATATAAAGATACAACATTATTTACCCCATCAACATCTTTAATCTTTTCTTCTAATTTTAGGATATCTTTCGCACTACTGTTTTCTATAACTGCAATGGAATAAGAACCCATATCAAAATCTTCAGTTAATATATTTTGACCCTTTATAGTTTCAATATCTTCTGGTAAGTATACTAAAATATCATAATTAACTTTAGTTAATGACATACCAACAAAAGATAAAACTAATAAAATAGCAGATATAAATATGATTAACTTTTTCTTTTCACATATTTTTTTAGCAAATTTTTTCATATAAATTTCTCCTTCGCCATACATTCTATTATTCTCATATAAAAAAGTGAATAAATATATTCCTGTTTTTGTATGTTTTCCAACACTTTTATATTTATGTATCAATAATAAGCAACACTTTAGTAGTTATCTTTTCTTTTGTATGTTTTTGATTTATAATTTAACTGGTGATGTTTATGAAGGAAAAAACTGATTTAAGGGTGGTTAAAACTAAAAATGTCTTATATAATAGTTTAATTGAATTAATGAAAGAAAAAGAATTTGAAGAAATTAAAGTATCAGATATCTGCACTAAAGCATTAATTAATCGATCAACTTTTTATGCTCACTACCAAGATAAATATGAACTTTTGCAAGATTTTTTAAATTACTTAAAAGAAGAATTTGTTAAAGAATTAGAAAAAAGTAATAAATATTTAAATATTAGAGATTACTATATTCAACTAATTAGTTTATTCTTAGACCATATAGAAGATAAAAAAGACATTTATAATACCATTATGGTAAATAATAGAAATAGTATAATGATGGATATCTTACTTAGTGTTGTAAATAATGATATATTAAAAAAATTAGAAACAGATGAAATTAAAACAAGAATACCTAGAGAAGTTATAGCAAAATTTTACTTAGGTGGCGTTATTAATATAGGTGTAGAATGGATAAATGGAACTGGTAAATACTCTAAAGAAGAATTAATTAACTATTTAAATATTTTAATTCCAGAAGATATTATAAGTCTTTAAAAAAGAGTTCAATATTTGAACTCTTTTTACTTTGTTTCTTTATTATCTATTAACTTTACTATCTCTTTAATATTCTTTTTAACAATAATAGTATCAATTATACCGCTTACTGATGTAGCACATATTAATATACCTAGAGAAGTAGTAAGAGCAAGGGCACCAATTTCTGGATTAATAACAATGATGATACCACAAATTATAGATATTATTGAAGTGATTAACATAGATATCCAACCACTAATATCATACTTAGATAATAAAATAGCTAATCTAAAATCTAAAGCAGCCTTAGTAATAATTACAATACCAGCAAAGATTGGGAATAATGTTTTAACTATATCAGGATTAAATATCATAATAATTCCTAGTAATAACTCAACAACCCCTAAAGTTAAGAAACTTGATGAAAATATACTAGATTCCTTATCAACAATAAAATAAATTCCATTAACTATAAGTATAGCAGATAAAGCATAAGTCATAGTAGTAAATGATACATCAGGAAAAATAATAAAAATTAAACCTAAAATAAACATTAATATAGAAATTATAATTGATGATAAATATAACTTATTTAACTTCTGTAACATTATATAAAACTCCTTTCTATTATCATTTTAAAAGATTTTATTTAACTTGTCTACCATTAAAAAGGTTATGCAACATATAAATATATTTTGTTTAATAATTTAATTTACAACAAAAGGATCACTTGATGTTCCAGTCCCCATAGATATTTGGATTGTAGGAATAAGAGCGATTGATGGACGAACGGCAAGATCATCCACAACATACCTAAGATGTATGGCTCCATCATTTAAAACTCCCATAACACTGGCATATGAAGTATCCGCCATTCCATATGGCGTAAGAGTCCACCAAATAGTTCCGCTAGCGTTTTCATATAAATAATATGATTTATTTATAGTTTCATAACCACCACCAGCAAATTCTATTTCATCTGCAGATAATAATCCAACTTTATATCCATTTAAAGCGCCGTTACCATAGACAGTATCTTCACTTGTATATTTTGACAAATTACTACCAAGGTTATCATATGGACAAACAAGAGTTGGAGTTGTTGTTCTTTTTGATATAGAATAAGTAGTAACATTTATACCATATCCAACCCCAGAGTTAGTACTTTTATCACCACAATAGATAACATCAGCTAGTTTATCGGCATAACTTTTTATGTAAGTGTTATACCATGTTTTCAATTTTGTAAAAACTATACTATCTTCTTTATTAGCGTGTTCCGCCGCGTATGTACTAGAGTTTGGCGTTCCATACATGAAACCAACATATGCATTGTAAACATAAGAAGAATTAAATACGCTTACATATATAGTTCCAGAATGTCTAGCAAACGCGGCATTTTTATCATTGTTTGATGCATTACATGGATTACTTACATTATTTACATTATCATTATGTAGCACTAATTTTATCGCACCATTTCCGGTTATTCTTACTATTCTCCAGCATTTATTTGCAAACTGGACATAGTTATTGGTTACTGCTCCTCTAAAGTAATAAGATGTGCCATAATCATCAGTGGTTGCTGCAAGCACTGCTTCGCTTGCTGTAGATACTGCAGAGCCAGGCGTAGTTTTTGGTGCACTAATAGTTGGGTAATTCTTTCTTATTGCTTCTGCAAGTAGTGGTGCTGTTTCAAAATTAATATTACATACAGTTCCAGAACTAGATATGTTATTTACATTTATTACCCATTTTGAGTTTATCCAATCAAAGTATCCTTTTATTTCAATATTATCATCAGATGAACCATTTGTTTCACAAGTAGATGATGATATAATATATCCACTAGTACTTGGAAAACCACTAACTTCTTTTCCATCTACGTAAGCAATTATAGATAAATTGCCTTCTAAAGAACCTAGTTTATATTGACTTGTAATTTGATTAGTTAATGCTAGCTCATTATGAGAGTATCCTACATTTAAATTTACTTGTACATAATAATTATTTTCACTCTGATTATCTGTTACAAGAGTTATTGATTTTGATTTTCCTGATTTTATTATTCCACTAACATCTGGTGTATCTTTATGATACGCTATTTCAATAGTATTTGGCGTATCTATAAAGTTTGTACAATTTATATCAGTACATACTTTATATGTTATTTCATATTTAGTATCAATGTTATTTTTTGATATAAGATTTATTTCAAATTGTTCTGTTAAACCAGCTTTAAGTAATATAATTCTATCACCTATAATAGTATTAGATGGTAATTTAGTTCCAACACTTTCATTTAATTCAACTTCATTTATAATCATTTGATATTTTAAATCACCTATAACAATATTTGCTCCACTGGCATTATTATCTTTAGTCATTAAACTAAAGGTTATATTTAAAACCAAAGAAAAAAGAATTAA
>CAVIQT010000050.1:1285-3207 GCA_963645165.1 Phocaeicola vulgatus | reverse complement strand
CTTTTACTAGCCATTTCTTCGATAATAACTTCTATTTTTTCTTTTTCATCGTTGTTTATCATGGTTACGGGAACATAGTAATAGTAGTCTTTATATTTTGATAAATAGTATATAGTAGTTTTTGTTGTTCCTTTTATTTTAGTTAAATCATAAACTTTATTTATTCCATATGATCTATTTAATGTAGGTGGTAAGTTCTTACCGGAGTGGGGTAGTTTAGTAAGTATATTTCCTTCTACATATATGGATATTTCTTTTATTTCATCTAGGCTTGTTAAAGAATAAATTATGGCACTAATCATTTTATCTTCATTATTTTCATCTATAGTTAATAATTCTTTAGAGAAGTTAAGTTTTACTAAGTTATTATCAATACTTATAGATAACAATTTAGTATTTCTAGGAATTATAGGTTTAAATCCTTCTTTTATATAATTTGAATTATTACTATTAATAGTAATATATTCTATTATTTCTTTTATTTTATTTTCTAATTTAGTTTCTTTTGTATATATAGAAACTCTAGAAACATATTCTTTTTCATCTAGCAAATATATAATAACATCTTTAGTTTTATCTTTTTTTTCTTCATAGTTAGGTTCTTCTTTTTTTGTTGGAAATAAATAAATAATAAGTATAATAAATATACTAGAGATAATTAAGAATATTCTTTTTTTAATACCATTTTTTAGCATTTATATCCTCCATTTAAGTTTATTCATAATATATTAAAAAAAGTCGTTAAATAACGACTATAATGATATTTCACCTAATTTTATTAATTCTAGTATAGCGCCAGAGCGATTTTTAACATTTAATTTTTGCATAACATTAGATATATGATTTCTTATAGTTTTTTCACTAATACCTAAGTAGTCACTAATTTCTTTAGTGCTTTTATTTAATATTAATAATTCAAATACTTCTTTTTCTCTATTAGTTAATATACTTTTTTGCATCTTTCCCTCACTTTCATAGTTTTCCTATAAATATTTTATGATAAAAAATCTATTAAGTGAGTTTATATGCCTATTATTGATATTTAACTGTTATGTATTTCTTTTCTTTAAATTCATTTTGAATAGTTCTTATGATGTCATTAGCGTTTTTATATGAACTATCTTTAGAAGATATTGTAACATTTATTTGATCATCTTTTATTTTTATAAAGCTTTTTAAATTATAAGTTTTTAATATAAGTGTTTCTAAGGAATCTTCTTTTCCTTTATTAATATTAATACTTTTTAATTTTTCATATGCATTATTTTTATCTTCAGCATTGGTTTGCTCATCTAAAAGAGTATCTTGTAATGCATTCATTTGACTTATTACTTCTTCTTCATCTGCTATTCTTAGCGTTGCAAGAGCATCATCTGGCGTTATTTCAACACTGCTAGCATTACTAGTTTTGTTTTCACTTTCGATAATTTTTGATAGACTATTTTCAGGTAATATAGTGTAATATACTGCTAAAACTAAAATTATACTAAATAAAGTTAAGAACCATAGTTTCTGTTTATTTATCATAAATCCTCCAATTACTAAATTATATTAAATTAGATTGAGAATATTCATTTTATTAAATAATATATTTTAAATATCTTAAAACATTTCTTATTAATAATCTAAAATAAAACATATAATTCCTTTCCAATCTTATTACTCATCTATTATTTATATTAACCAAATATCTTTAATTTCCTTTAAAAATCTTGATAATTATTAATAAAAATAGTAATATTTTATTAGGAGACATTATATGAAAGGCATAATTTATTACTTTTTACTTTTTATTCTTATTTCTTTCTTTAGTTATCTATTTGCCGTTATAAGTACTAGAGTTATTAATAAAAAATGGATAAATAAAGGTTTTTTAATTGGGATAGTTATGCCTATGTATGGGTTTATCTCTTTAATTATAA
>CAVIQT010000050.1:662-1236 GCA_963645165.1 Phocaeicola vulgatus | reverse complement strand
ATAATGATGTTATAGTAGTATTTGTTTTTAGTGTAATAATTGGCTTAATTATTAAATATATTACATCTATTATATTAGAAAGAGTATTTTCTAGAGAGTTTTGGAATTATGATAATATTAAGTATAATTTAAATGGAAGAATAAGTTATTTTGATGCTTTTATTTTTGGAATATTTGGTATTATGGTTATTTATGTAATTGAACCAGCTATAATTTATTTATTTAATTTTATTAATTTAGATTATTTAAAATGGATTAGTGTTGTTATATTAATTTTATTTATTATAGATATTGTTTTAAGTTATTTAGAGGCGAGAAGAATATGCCGCATTTCTTCTCATTTAGAAGTTATTTTAAATGAATATACTAAGAGTAGAAATATTAAGTTAAATAAGATAAAATTACGTTTATATAAAGCTTATCCATATTTACTTAATAATCAAAGATTATATCAAAGATTAGAAAAGTTAAAAAAAGATTTTTTGCATTTTAAAAAATTGGTAAAGTAATTTTTCATTAATTTTTCCACATTTCAACAATTTTAACAAATTAAAAGGAAATATGACTTTTATCG
>CAVIQT010000050.1:0-652 GCA_963645165.1 Phocaeicola vulgatus | reverse complement strand
ATAAAGTACTTTGATGGTTATGTGCCCCTAGAAATTATCAAACATGATACTTATACAACTAAAGAAGGTACGACATTTCTTAATATAAAAAATGCTGCTAATAAATATGGATTTGAAGTAATTGGAAAAAACACTTTAACTTTTAACGATATAAAGAATCCATTTATTGCTCAAATAAAGATAAATGAATATCTATATCATTTTGTAGTTGTTTATAAAGTTCATAATAATTGTATTTATGTTATGGATCCTGCTAAGGGTTATAGTAAATATAGTTATGAAGATTTTAATAAAATATTTACTGGTAATATGTTAATATTTGAAAAGATAACTACTTTACCTAAGTATAGTAAAAATAAAGAGTTTATATTATTACTTAAAAATCTTATTAAACATAATTTATTAAATATAATATTTATTCTTATGCTTTGTGTAGTATTAGTTTTTATTCCTTTAGCAAATATCTATTTTATTAAAAAAATGGTTTCTAATTATCATTATAAACTATTAGTGTTATTTATTATTATCTTGGTTTTTAATTGTTTACTAAATTATATTAAGAATTATCTTGTTACTCATTTAAATAAAAAGTTTAATATAAGTCTTTTAGTAAATTATGTAAAAAAATATTTTTCTATTCCCTTTAAATATT
>CAVIQT010000049.1:0-5156 GCA_963645165.1 Phocaeicola vulgatus | reverse complement strand
ATTTATATATTCTTTAAATTCATCTAAATCTTTAAAGTTTTCATTTTTATAATCTTCATCGAGTAATTCATACGCTTTCTTAGGGTAATATAACATAAAATTAACATATTCAGCTAAATATTTTTTAGCTACTTGCTCTGTATTAACATAAATAGGTACTACTTCATTTATTTTATAATCTTTTATCTTACTATCTTTAAAATAATATTCTTCATTAGAGTTCTTTTTATCTTTTATAAGAAAGAGACTTAATGATAGCATAGTTAAAATTATACATATTACAATTATTTTTTTATTATCCATTATTTTCTCCTTTAAATATACTACCATCATAAGGAGTAATATCAAATATATTATTATCATCAATATGTATAATTATATAATAATCATCTTGGATATTCAAACTATCTATTGTTTCTTCTGTTAAATATCCATAAACATAATATGAATTATTATATTTATATATCTTTTTAGCTTTAAATGAAGTTTTTTGGTTAATTTCAGATATATAGTTAAATAAATTATTTTTATTTATACCATGATTATTAATATAGTCATCATTTAAAAGAAGTAATATATTATCTGTATCTTTTGTATATAGAGTATTAATAAATTTATTAATACAGTTTTCAATTGTAAAGAAATTAGATGGATTATTAATAGTAACATAATTTTCTTTAGTATTTGATTCTTTTTCATTTTTATTTATTATAACTAAAAATATTATAATAACAATAATTAAAATAGCTATAAATAAATTATTTTTGTTTAAATTTATATTTTTCATCGCTATCTCCTATGAATATGTTCCATCATAAATACCATGAACAAATAATTGACATTCTTTTTGTCTTCTTTTTGTTAAGGCGGATGCATAGGCAGAATTAATGGATTTATTTACCCACCAGTTTGTACATAGAGCATCAGTTGAACCATATGAATTATAGGCTTCAACAAAACCATTAATATTTCCAGCATTATAGTCTAATATAGTTAAGGCTTCAACTTGTTGCTGATTTAAATTTAGTCCAGCACTTGCCAAAACAGTTTGAACACTTTTAGTATTTTCTTCAATAATCATTGCTTGCACCTGGTCAACAATACTTATTGGAATTGTTTTACCACAGTAATTTGAATATGGTGGCGTTAATGTATAACCTAGGGCGGCAAATTTTTCATAATGATTAGATAAAGTTACACCGATACCAACGGTAGGTATATCATGAGCGTTACAATATACTTGATAACTATCACCAATTATATTGCCAGTTCCTTCTAAGCCTAAAAGCATGGCCATAAAATCACTACTTACCGAAGTAGATCTAGCATTATCTATACTTACATAATCATTTGGATTTACGGCATTAGTTTTACTGGCACCAGTTCTTACTTCAAAGTATAATGAAGTACGGTTTATCTTACCACTAGCGCCCATTTTACCAATAACTTGACCTTGGGAAACATTATCTCCAATATTTACTGTTATAGTATTTTCATGTAAATGGCCATATAGAGTATAATTTCCATCAGGGTGAGTAATAACTACATAGTTGCCATAACCACTACCACACTCTTTATCATCATTACTTTTACAATTATTATTTACTTCTGAAACAGTGCCCGTACTTACAGCAATAATATTAGTAGCACCTAAAGTGTCATTAGCGATTATTTCAATACCATAATTTTTATTATATTCATTTGATACATCATCTCTGGTAGTACCATAATCACGATATATACTAGAAGATTCTGGCTCACCAGCGGCAAATGTTTTGCCATTTTCTTCAGTTGTTTCAACACTTCCGATTGGCCACCAATAAGTTGTTTTTCCTGCTGTGGTATATGAAGCAGCTGTTCCACCATTTACTTCATATCCATTATAATCATGAAGCATAGCTTTAATGTTATCAACAATTTGAGTTCTTGCTTTTTTTATTTCTTCTTCATTTTCGCTTTTTACTTCACTACTTGCAGTATTATAAAATTCTTCCATACTCTCTACCCCAGCATTTTTTAAAACTGTAGCAAAATATGACTGCAAGTGAGGTTTTTTATCAAAATAATCTCCATCTATTAAAAATTGCCAATAGTAGTTTTCGTCTACTTTTTGAGTTCTTTCTACTTTATATATAGCATTAGAATTAAAACCGGCGGCGGCGGCTTCACTGTTACATTGTTTATGACTATCACTTTTTATTCCAAAAAAACTAAGTACTTTAGAATTAGCAGCAAATTGATCCCATGCACCAACAAAACCAGTTGATACAGTCGCCGCACATACTTCATGATCTAGTAAGCCATTAGTTGGCTGTCCATTATCACAAACTAGTATTTTCTCTACTTTAGTAGTAACTGTACCATCTTCATTATTTATAGTAGTTTTTCTATTTTCATAAGTTCCTTCTTTATAACCTATACAAGTACTTTGATAACCAATCATTGATTTAATAAGTAATTTTAAAGTATCGGTTTCATTAGCAAAATACTGTGCGATTACTTCATTAGAGCCATCATCATTATCTGGATCATATGAATCTATATCTTCAGTATCATCATAATTATATACATTTTTATCTGTACCATAAACTTCTTTATAATATACTCCATTATCATTAAACATATCTATAGAAATATCATAAAAAACAGTGGCAATAATTATATTATCAGAATTAGAATTAAATTTAACTCCTTTTCTTTCATATTTAGCAAGTATTTTATATAATCTAGTATAAAATTCTCTTTGACTTTCTAATACTTTTTCAGTACATTTTTCATCATCATCTGTTGATGATGCACATGAAGATGTCCAAAAGCCTAAATTATTTTCAGCAAACTCATCAAAGTCAAAATCACTATATTTAAAGTTAGCGGCATTTACACTTATATTTATGCTAAAAAAAGTTATCAAAAAAATTGATATAATATATATCATTTTTCTTGATAACTTAATATTATTTATAAATTTTAGCATAAATTACCACCTCTTATAGTCCACCACCAGAACCAAATGAATCTAATTCTTCTTGAGTAAGAACAACATTAATGCGCATTCTTCTATTACCACATACAAATAAAGCATCTCCTTGACTATATGATTTAATACTTTCTTTTTCATTATCATTTAAGTCAATTAATTTAGATAAATCTTCTATAGCCTGTTTCTTTAAACCCATAACAAGATAATATGAAGCATTATCAAATATTGCTTTACCATGCATAATTACATTATCAGCTGCAAAGTCAGTTGGCTGCTGAGTAATTATTATAGTTCCAGTATTATATTTACGACTTCTTCTTTGAATTTGAGCTAAGAATTCAGCCCCTAATTCATTTTTAGCAGATAATAATACATGAGCTTCATCTACATACATAACTGTATTTGTAGATTTATCTAAACATAATCCCCAAGCATATTTTAATATATTAAAGAATAAAGCATTACGAATATTTTCATCACTATTCATAAGTTCTTTAATATTAAAGACTATAAAATCACTTTCTGTTTGAATAGTAGTATGTCCATTAAAATAATATCTTAATTCTTTAGTAAATGGTCTTACTCTAAGTTCTAGACGCTCCATTACATCTTTTTCTCTTGTTGCTTCTGGCATAGATAATAGTTTACCTTTAATAGTAGAATAAACATCATCAAATGTTGGATAGTCTTTACTTGTTAAATGACTAAAATCACTTTCAAAACTAATTCCAAATCTTTTATATGTATCTTGAACAACTTCACTAAACATAGCAAGAACATCATCTTCAATTAAAGGATAATAATACTTCATAAATGCTTTTAATGATTGAAGTGTTCTAGTTAAAACAGTATAACCCAAACCTTCACTTAATTCTTCTTCATCAGCATCAAAAACTACTTCTAAAGGATTAATAATACCATATTGTCCACCTTTACCAAGATCAATAAAGTCTCCTCCAAAGTGTTTAGTCATTTCTTCTAGTTCGCCTTCTGGGTCTATAGCAATAATTTTACAACCATTTCTGATATGAGTTCTAAGCATTAATTTAGCAGCTGTACTTTTACCAGAACCAGAAGAACCTAAAATAATTAAATTAGCATTATTTCTATTATGTTCTTTTTTTATTTGATATAAAAATTGATTAAATAAAACTACACCACCAGAGAAGTCTACACCTAGTAAGGTTGCAGAACCTGGATCTTTTATACTATCAAAGATGAATGGATACATAGCTGCAATAGTAGGACTAGGTATTGGGATACCTACTCTATCTTCTATATCTTGTTTAGGGAATATTGGAAGCATAGATTTTAAAACTTTTTCTTGTTCAAACATCATAGGAATGCCTCTCATACCCATTGAATCAAGAAAATTTCTTAGTTGCATTTTTTTAGCATCTAACTCTTCTTGAGTATCTGCAGTTATCATTAAGTGCATTTGAAAATCAAATATTCTTGACTGAGTTGCGGCTAGCATTTGAACAAATGATTCTAAAGATTCATAATCTTGTCTTATTCTTTCTTGAATAGTACGATCATTTTCTTTTTGATATCTAGCTTTTAAATCTGCAATTTCTTTATTTATCATTCTACTCATAGTAGAAAATTCAATAGGTATATGTTTAACAACTACTTTAACTCCTGGTATTTGGGTAATATTAGATAAAAATCCAGGACCAATTACTTTAGGATAACTAATTACAGTTAATATAGTCGCAAACTTATCACTTATAAAGAATTCATTAATACTTTTACTAAAGTCTATACCTTTAGGGGCAATTTCGCTTTTAAATATATTAGACATCAGTCATCACCGTCCCATACTCATTTTTAGCTCCCCCATTTAAGAAATTTTGCAATAAAAATTTTAAATCGTCATCACTTGTTTGTCTTGAAACCATACCAAGCTGTGCTAAATTACTTATAAGTGTTTGGATTCTTTTTTGAACTACTTCTAATTTTTTATCTCTAAATAGTATAAAATATTCAGTATCAACTACATTAACTGCTTTACTTTGAAACATTTCAGCTTTAGACATATCTTCAGCAATTAATTTTCTAATTGCTTGTGATGGAGCATTATCAAATTGTAATTGTAAATTAGAAATATATAATTTAATATCAACTGGTCTATCTGCTACAATTAACCAAAATTCATAATTAATAGTATTATAAA
>CAVIQT010000048.1:0-10898 GCA_963645165.1 Phocaeicola vulgatus | reverse complement strand
AATTCATATAATATAATTATAAATGATGATTTATCACGATTTTTCATTTAATATATATTATATTAATATTGTATTTAGATAAGTGCAATATACAAGAAAATGTTAGTCGCTCTTGGGTGGTGCGAGTTATAAATTATTCCGGATGAAAATGTTTGAAAACTTCTATCTATAGATAGAGTTTTTTATTTATATAACCAAATATTTCCATTATATAAATACTATATATAATCCATACTATTAATAGGAGGTAAGATATGAATAAAGCAAAAGCAAATAATAAAGCTCATAACAATAATAAGTGCAAAAATGAAGCTAAAAATAATGCAAGAAATAAATAAATTCTTCATTAATAATATTACTTATAATATGTAAAAGCATAGAATGGTTGTTTTCTATGCTTTTTAGTTTCTAGGGAAAAAATCATCATAATCTTTTTTTAAACTTTCATTTGTCATATGGGTATATATTTGAGTAGTTGCTAAATTTTCATGTCCTAAAAGTTCTTGAATAATTCTTAAGTCTGCTCCATTTTTAAGTAAGTGGGTTGCAAATGTATGTCTTAATGTATGGGGAGATACTTTCTTTTTAATATTCTTTTTTTGACATTCTAATTTAATAATTTTAAATATAAATTGTCTAGTTAATACCCCTCCTCTATTATTTAAAAATACATAACTGGTATTCTTCTTATTTAAAAGTGGTCTATAGTACTTTATATAATTACTTAATGCATCTATAGCAAAGTCTCCTAAGGGGATAATTCTCTCTTTTCTGCCTTTTCCCATTATTCTAATTATACAATCATCTAAATCAATATTGGATAATTCCATACTAGTTAGTTCACTTATTCTTATACCACTAGAATATAGTAGTTCTAAAATTGCTTTATTACGGGCATCATATTCATTTAATATATTTATATCTAATAACTTATTAACTTCTTCAAAAGTTAAATATTCTGGTAAGTTTTTATTTAATTTAGGATAATCAATATTAATGATAGGATTAGACTTTATTTGACCTAGTCTTTCCATATAATTATAAAATGATTTTAAAGAACTTAGAGTATGGGATACACTTCTTGATGAATGATTACTTATAATTTTTAAATAATCTTTAATTGTTTTTTCATTAATAGTAAGTAAGTACTTATTTATTTTTTCACTAAATAGTTTAACATCTCTTACATATGAAGAAGTTGTATTTGGACTATAATTTTTTTCTAATTCTAAATATTCTTTGTATTTTTGTAATAATTCTTTATTTTTATTATGAATATTATCATTCATATTATCACCAATTTTATTATACATGGCACTTTAAAATTAAGCAAACATAAGTTATAATTAATTTAAAGGTGATTTAAATGGAACTTCTAGCAAATATGTTAAGACCTACTAAATTAGAAGATATTTATGGTGAAGAACATTTAATTGGAGAAAATAAAGTTTTATCTAATTTAATTAAGAATAAGGTTATTTTTTCTTTTATTTTATATGGACCACCTGGTACTGGTAAAACTTCTATTGCTAATGCAATAATAAGTGAACTTAGTATTAAATCTAAATTTTTAAATGCAGTTGTTAATAATAAAAATGATTTTGATATAGCGATTGAGGAAGCTAAAATGTATGGTGAATTAATATTGGTTATTGATGAAATACATCGTATGAATAAAGATAAACAAGATATTCTTTTACCTTATTTAGAAAGTGGTTTAATTAAAATGATTGGTTTAACAACTTCCAATCCCTACCACGCTATAAATCCAGCAATTAGAAGTAGATGTCAAATATTTGAAGTTAAAATTCCTAAAAAAGAAGATATTAAAAAGATTTTATTAAAAGCTAAAGAATATTTAGAAGATATAAAAATAAATAATGATATATTAGATAAAATAATTTTAGCATCTAATGGGGATGTTAGATCGGCGCTTAATCTTTTAGAAATAGCGTATTATAGTTCTTTAAATCATGAAGTAAATGAAGATACTTTAAAAAGCATTAATTCTAAACCTGTTATTTATATTGATAAAAATGATACTAATTATTATGATTCAATAAGTGCTTTACAAAAATCTATAAGAGGTAGTGATCCTAATGCGGCTGTATATTATTTAGCGGTGCTTTTAGAAGGTGGCGATTTAGATATTATTTTTAGAAGATTATCTGTTATTGCTTACGAAGATATCGGCCTTGCTAATCCAAGTATAGGACCAAAAGTAGATGCGGCGATTAATGCGGCTAATAGAGTTGGTTATCCAGAATGTATTATTCCTCTATCAGAAATAGTTTTAGAAATGGCACTATCACCTAAAAGTAACAGTGCTTATTTGGCTATAGATGCTGCACTTAATGCGGTAAGAAATAAATCAGCTGGTAAAGTACCAAATCATATAAAAACTAATAGTAAGGATTATAAATATCCTCATAATTATAAAAATAGTTATGTGAAACAGCAATATTTACCTGATAATATAGTAAATGAAGTATTTTATCATCCTAAAAATAATGCTTATGAAAATAGTATAAATAAAATAAATAAAGAAATGAGGAATGAAAAGTGAATGTAACTGTGGTTGGTTCTGGTGTTTTTGGTTTTAGTATTGCTCTTAATACTTTAAAAAATGGATATTCTACTACTCTACTTTGTAGTAATAAAGAAAAAGAAGATAAATTAAAAAGTGAAAAATTAGAGATTATTAAAGGTATTAGTATACCTAATGATATGATTATAACTTCTGATTATGAAAAAGGTATTTTAAATGCTGATGTTATATTTATAATGACAAGTGCTAAATATTTAGATGTGACTTTAAAAAGAATAAATAAGTATGCTAATAATAAACAAGTATATTGTATTGGAAGTAAAGGTATTGATCAAAATTCTAAAAAATTTGTACATGAAATATTTAAAGATAATATGGGTAATAAGCATTATAGTGTATTATCTGGTCCATCTTTTGCTGTAGATTTAGCAGCGTATGAACCAATTGGGTTTTCACTTGCTAGTAATGATGCATTAACTGATAAAGTAATAAAAAATGTATTATCTAGTAAGACTATTAAAATAAGAACTAGCAAGGATATGGTTGGTTTAGAGATATGTGGCTCAATTAAAAATGTTATTGCTCTAGCGGCTGGTATAATTGATGGTTTAGGGTATCATGAATCAACTAGGAGCTTTCTTTTAGTAGAATCTATGCATGATATAAAAAACTTAATTAAATCACTAAATGGACGTAAAAAAACTATATTAAGTTATGGTGGTATTGGAGATTTAATTTTAACTTGTACAAGTGTTAAATCACGTAATTATACATATGGTTATTTAATTGGTAAGAAAGATATTAAAGGAGCAAATGAATATTTAGAGAATAATACTGTTGAAGGATATTATACTTTAAAGTCTATATATGATTTAATTAAGACTAAAAAGATAAAAATGCCTATTATTGATTTAATATATAAGATTATTATTAATAATGATGATCCTAATATATTGATAAATTTTCTTATAAGTAAAGAATAAACTTGTATCAGGTTTATTTTTAATTTATAATAACTAACTGGGTGGTTTAAATGATAATTAATTTTGATGCTTATAAAGCTTTGTCATCATTAGAGATAAAAGAAAATTATATTTTTACTAGTTGCTCACCATCTTTAATTAATGACATAAAAGCAAAAAATCAAAATAGTAAGCATTCAGTTTTTATTAACGTTTCCGTAACGGAAATAAATATAGAAGAAATTTTAGGCATAGACAATTATTCCCAACGTCAGTGGTTACAGCGAAATTTACTAATAACTTATATGGTCAAAAAACTATTAGAGTTATTTCCTGAACTAGAAACAAGTATAAAAGACATGTTAGGTTATATCTACATGCCCGATTTAAATATTAATTCCATTATAGAAAATATTATTCGCTACTATGATCATCTCACTTATAATGGCCATAAATATTGGAAATTATCTTTTGATTTATTTACTAGTTTAATTTTAAAACTTAAATACGTAAATAGTATAGATGTTTTTATCAACTTTTACATTACCGATGGTGCTAATACTGTAATGCAGCGTGCGATTAATGATTACATCGATGAAAATTTACCATTTTCTGTAAGAATTTTTACTGTTTATTCCGATTTAACCACATATCGTCAAAGTGATGGCAAAGTAATAAAAAATATAGAAAATATAGTATATTCTGCAAGTGACATTATTTTCCTACCTAAAAAATCATATATATAAATAAAACAAGTATCTTTAAAATACTTGTTTTATTTATATATTAAATCTAGATTTATCTAAGTTATAGTTATGAATTATTTCTTCAATAGTTAATGCACGGCTATATAGTCTTATAGAGTACATATATCCAGGAAAATAATAACCTGATTGAGGAGATGCACCATATGGATTTGCGCCTAGCATCATAATGGTATTATTTGTTGGTACTCCAACAATTCCACTTACACTTAAGGTATTTTCCAATATTCCATTAACATAAATATTTAAACTATTTCCGTCATAAGTTCCGGAAATAGCATATGTTTCATTTATTGAATATTTAGTTTTAGATGATACAGTTTTGTATGATGATGTAGGTTTATTATAAAAGCCAACTTTGATGACATTATTGCTATTAAGGGCAAGACCATAACCACCAGACTGATAATTATTAATAATATCATGTTCCCCAGTTACAGATTCTGTTGGCATTATAACTGCCTCTAATGTATAAGTATTATAATTTAAAATACCAATACTTGCATAATCATTACTGCCATCAAATAACAATCCATTATTAGACCATACTGCACCATTTATAGTGGCATCATTATCATTTCCTGATAAATCTTTCCAGATAGTGCTAGATGAGTTATAACCAGAACCTGTATTATTAGTTGCATCATATAAAAGCTGTAAACCTTCTCTTTCATAATCAATATAAGTTATTTTGGTATAGCCATTTCCTTTTTTAGCACAATTTTCTGTCGGTGATTCACTTGCGCAGGTGGTAGATATTGTTTTGGTGCTTTCATCTGATGATTCAGAGCAGTTATAACAGTACATGACTTTATTTGTTAATGAAGAATTATCTATATAGCCAGAACCACCGGCACCGGTTGTACCATGTCCATTAGAGCCTCCGTAAAGGCCGCCTCCTCCACCGCCGCCCCATCCATTTGTATTAGATGTGTGGCCAGTGCCAAAAGCACCTTGTCTAATAGTAGCTTGATAGGCATATCCTACACCGGTTTGAGAGCCACCAATTGGTATGTATGTGCTTGTATTCCATGATGATGTTGATGGAGCTGTTCCTGATCCGCCAATGTATCCGCCACCTGAGCCTCCTTGAGTTGCACTACCAGTAACTGCTCCTCCACCGCCTCCAGCAATCATAATAATTTCATTTAAATTACTTTCTCCAATTGAGGTAATGGTTCCAGATGTTTTAGCTATTGATGTGGCTCCTCCTCCACCAAAAGAATAATAACCACTCCCATTTCCTGAGTACCCACCGCCATTGTATCCTCCAATATTGGTTTCAGTATTATTTGAGCCTCCTTGCCCACCAACATTAATATAAACTTTATCATTTTTGTTTAAATATATTTCACCTGATGAATATCCACCATAACCACCAACATAAGTTGTGTCTCCGCCACCTTGCGCACCCCATACTTCTAATTTATAATAACCAGAAAATGGAACATTAAAAGTTTGCTCATTACCAGTATAATTATATGCTAGTAAGCTTTCATTTGTACTTTTTATATATATTTTGTAAGAAAAGGTTTTTCCTTTATCTGCACTTTGATCCACATCTAGGTTATTATAATATGTTGTTACTGTATATGTATGGGTAGTATTTCCTTGAATATATATTCCAGTTCCAATAACTTCTTCACTTGATGGAAGTAATGTTTTATTTTTATTGAATCCCCCATCAAGGCTTTCTATCTTATATGAAAGACTATCTCCTATTAAAGGATTTACTATATCACTAATATATAATGAATAATTAACTGCAATACTACTTTTATTAGTAACTGTAAATGTTTTTGATGCGTACCATCCAGGAAATATATCACTAGCACTTATTTGATTAGTTCCTTCTTTAAATTCTAATTCTAAATTAGCAGCATCAGATGCAATTGTAGATGTTGTTTCATTATTACTTACTTTAGTTATAAAATATGCATATGATACACCACTTAACATTAAAATAAATCCCACTAAAGAAAAAATTATCTTATATATTTTAGTACGTTCCATAGAAAAAATCACCTATATTTTCTACTTAATTGTACTAATTACCCCCCCATGTCAAGTTAACGTTTTATATACAAATTATCTACAGTTTTAACTTATTTTATTTACATATATCATTTATTACATAGCTTGCACATAATAGACCAGATATTCCTGGAATAACACTATTAGTTCCAAGAATATTTTTATTTGATATTGGCGGTTCTATACTGCTTACTACTTTAAATTTTTGTTTTATTTTATTATCTTTTACTTTCTTTCTTAATATTCTTGCTAAGGGATCATTACTGGTTTTATCTAAAGTAGTTATAGAAAATAAACTAGGGTTCATCTTATTTGCAGTACCCATACTAGATATTAATTTATATTTATCAGCGTTTATAATAAGCATATATTTTAAGTTAATATCATCACAAGCATCTATTACATAGTCATATTTTTTATTCATTATAAGTTCATTAAAATTATTTTTATCTATAAATTTATCTATTATATTAATATTTATATTAGGATTTATTTCTAGGGCTCTTTCTTTTGCTACTTCTACTTTTTTTCTATTTATTACATTATTATTGGTAATAATTTGTCTATTTAAGTTAGATAATTCAATTATATCCCCATCTACTATAGTAATATTACCTATTCCACCTCTTATAAGTGCTTCTAAGGCATAACCCCCTACTCCACCTACTCCTACTAGTAATACTTTACTATTTTGTAATTTTAAAAATTTATCTTGCCCTATTAAAGAAATTAATCTTTCAAACATAATAATCACCTTCTAATTTATTACATAAAAAAACCTAAAAAGTGCAATAAAGTGATAAAGCCCGCTCTCTCACAGGTGGGCATCACATGATAGATATTAGGATCCTAGGCGGCGGAGCTTAGTATTCAACACAATCTATCAATTAGATTCCCAATCATCACCATTGTCGGTTTTATATATTATACACCTTCTAGGTAATTTAAGTATAGCATATATAAGATTAAAGTAAATAATAAATATCTAATATTTACATTTCTTTACATTATTTGTCATAGTTATCTAAAAATGTATGTTTTTCATTATCATAGTAACCTAATAGTGTATTTAAGTTAACATTTAATGATGATTTAAAGATATTTTTATCTACATCTTTGTATACTTCTTTTAAGTTCTTTATTAATTCTTTTATTTCTGCTCTTTTACCAAATCCATTTTTCTTAGTTACTTTACAAGCACAATTAATAAATTCTAAATTGTTATGTTTTACCCAATTTTTTATATCTTTTTCATGAACTAAGTATAGAGGTCTTATTAGTTCGATATTTTCATAGTGTTCTGATTTTAATTTAGGTAGCATAGAACCAAATGTTCCAGCATATAAAATATTTAACATAATTGTTTCTATTACATCATCAAAGTGATGACCAAGGGCAATTTTATTACAACCTAGTTCTTTAGCTTTATTATATAGGTGTCCTCTTCTTTTTCTAGCACATAAATAACATGGGTTTTCTTCATCTTTTACATCATCAAAGATATTACTTTCAAATATTTCTAAGTTAATATCTAATCTTTTAGCGTTTTCTTTAATTTTATTTAATACTTCATTACTATATCCGGGATTCATACAAATATATTTTAAATTGAATTTAACTTTATAATGTCTTTGAATTTCTTTTAATACTGTTGCACATAGAAATGAATCTTTTCCTCCTGATATACATACTGCGATAGTATCATTTTCTTTTATTAGTTTATATTCATCTATAGCTTTAATAGTTTGTTTCCATATTGTTTTACGATATGTTTTAATAATTGATTTAGTTTCTTCGTTAATTTTCATTGCCTTTCCATCTTTCTAATACATTACAGTTACTAGAATATGGTAAAGGATTTGGCATATCCATTTTTATTAATAATGGTATTTTAAAAGCATTACCAAATGATACCAATGTTCCTGGCTGTAATGAGTTTAATTTTTCAATAATATCAGTCGAAACATTAGGAAGCATTTTTTCAATATATTCTAAATCTTTAGGATGAGTCATTTTAAGTATTAAGAAGTTACTCATTTGGGCTACTACAGTTTCAGATATATCTACTGGTCTTTGACTGATAAGATCTATTATAACACCATATTTACGTCCTTCTTTACTAATTCTTTCAAAAATGTTATATCCAAGTAAATATTTATCATTATCAGTAGTTACATATCTATGAGCTTCTTCTATTACTAAATGAAATGGGATTGAGGCTCGCATTTTTCTTGATTTAGCAAAGTCAAATACCATTTTTGATATTACTTTAACAAATACTTTAGCTAAGTTATCATCTATATCTTCTAGATTTATATTAATTATTTGGGATCTTTTACTTCCTTTTAGTATTAAACTAGATATAAATTGTTCTAAGTTTAAATTTGCTTTTACATTAAAGTATTCTTTATTTTTACTATTAATTATTGAATGTAAACGTACTTTTAATATTATAGATGAATCTTGCATTATTTCATTATCTAGAAAGCCTTCTCCTATTAAAGTAAAATCTAATGCTTTAGCAACATCATCTAAAGTAAAATAAGTGTTTTTAGGGATATCTACATTATTTTCTAAGTCTTCATTATAGTACTTAGAAATAAATTCATTAATCATTACACTTTCGGAAAATTCCCCTTTAGAGTCTATTTTAAAGCAGTCAGTAAGTTTTCTAGTATAACCAATACCTTGTAAGGTTGTATTCATATTTACTTCATTAGTATAGCAAGTAGTTAATATTTTAAATATATTATTCTTTTTAGCATTAGATGATTCATTACTAAATAATACTGCTTGCATAGCTCTTACAATTAGATGATTTTTTAGTTTATTAGTTTCATCATTATTAATACTAAATATTTTAGTTAGTTTAAGCATTCTTTCTATTATAGTAAGCTGACTATGATTTTCAGCATTTAATAAAAGAGCATAATCATCATTAGTAAGTAAGTATGGAGGTATTTGTAATAACATATCATCACTTTCAGTGGGATGAGTTGTCATAAATTTATATTCATAGTTAGGATTTATTTGATTTAAGTTTCTAAAAGCATTTTTATATTCGCCATAAGCATCAAAGATAAGTAGATTAGCATTATAAGATATAAAATTAGGGTTTAGAAATATATTTTGAATAATGCGAGATACAGAGCATGATTTACCACTACCAGAGTTACCAAAGATAGCTAGATGGTTAGAAAATAAATCATTAATTTTAGCATATATTTTTCTATTTTCATATAGAGGACTATTACCAATGTATAGAGATTCCATATTGTTATGTCCCATTATTATATCTAATTCATTATTATTTATTACTCTTAAGTTACTATTTAAACTAGGTTTTTTAATGGTGCCTACTATGAAACGATCACCAGCAAATTCACCTAAAAGTTCAATATGTATAGATGTATCATCTACTGATTTTACTTCACCTAGTAATTTAGTATTTTCTGATTCAAAAATAACATGTAAATTCATTAAATTAGTAATTACATTACCTTCTTTATTAAACTCTACTACTGCTTTATTATCACTAATATATTTAATTTTTCCAAACATATTTATCAATCCCTTTATTATATGTTAAGTATACCATATCATAAAAAAAAGATAAATATAGATTATCTTAATTTTCAATAATTATAAATGGGTCTGAGGCGGTGCCTGTTCCAGAAGATATTTGAATTGTTGGAATAAGGGCGATTGCGGGGCGGACGGCGTAGTCGTGGTACCCCCAGACGACGCCGAGATACCCAGTCGTGCAGACGCCGAAGCCCGCAGTGCAGCTACTAGAACGGAAGGCGGCAGGCGTTAGACTCCACCACCATGAGCCATTCGCATTTTCGTATAAGTAATAAGTACTATTTGCTGCATTATAGCCACCTCCAGCAAATACTATTTCATCTGCTGATAACAATCCGATTTTATAACCATTTAGAGCACCATTACCATTAACAGTATCTTCTGCTGTATATTTTGATAAATTACCTCCATTATTATCGTTTGGACAAACTAGGGTTGGTGACATTCCAGATGCACTACCTAAACCACCACTAGATGAGACAATTCTTGATGTGGCGCTATAATAATTTACATTATTACTTACACCATAATCTGTGCCAATATAACCAATACCCCATGGGTCATAAGATGTATTTTTGTAAGCACTTTTATCTCCGCAGTAAATAACATCGGCTAGTTTATCTGCATAACTTTTTATATAAGTGTTATACCATGTTTTTATGTTAGATAAAATGGTACTATCTACTTTATTGGCGTGCTCTAGAGCGTATGTACTTGAGCCTGGTGTTCCATACATAAAACCCACATAAGCATTTTGACTATAAGAAGAATTAAAATCACTTGTATATGTAGTACCTGAATATCTAGCAAATGCAGCGTTGGTATCATTATTTGATGCATTACATGGGTTAGATACTTTATTTACGTTATCATTATGTAATACTAGTTTTATGGCACCATTTCCTGTTATTCTTACTATTCTCCAGCACTTACCAGCAAACTGGACGTAGTTATTAGTTACGGCACCTCTAAAGTAGTAAGATGTGCCATAATCATCAGATGTTG
>CAVIQT010000047.1:0-3106 GCA_963645165.1 Phocaeicola vulgatus | reverse complement strand
AATACAGCCTTGTACATATCATCATTTTTTAAATCTATATCTATATATTTTTTATAAAACTCTAAAGGTGTTAAATTCTTATCAATATGATACTTTCCTTTAGAATCAGTATATTCAAAATCAAAAGTTTTAGGTAGAATACCATAAATAGTAGATATTACATTATAAGCATTATGTCATATATTTATCTTTTAATTTAGTATCTTTAACATCTATATATTCTAAATAAAATTTACGAATAAGTCCATTTAAGATTTGATTTACTTCATAAGTATTAGACGTCCCATAAGATTCAGGAAATGCACTTTGAGGAACTATACCATATTTACTTACTAAATTAGCAAAATAAGTAAAATTACCGCCATCACTTAAACCACCTAGTATTTGAGAAAGCATACGATCATAATCATCTTTACCTTCATTAGTTAATTTTATTATATTATCAAAAATAGTATTTAATCTTTCTATTTTGTCATAATAAGCAATAAAACTACCAGATAATTCAAAACTTCCTAATTTACATTTTTAAATTACTTTTTCTCTTAAAATATTAAAAAACTGCAAAAGACCAACATCTACCAGATGCTTTTTGATCAGTAACCCCATGAGTTTTAATATTAATACTAAATTCAGCATCTTTAATTGTTGTTTCATCAGTAATTAAATCAATTAAAGGTACTTTATTTACTATTTTTCTTTTTATTTTATTAAGGCTATTTTTTTAATATTCTTTTTCTAATTTTTCTAAATATTCTTGTGTAATCATAATTTACCTCTTTCATTTATTTAGTTTTAGCATTATTTAAGTAAAAAAAGAAGGAAAAAATTATTTTCCCACCAACATAATTACTAATTATGTTTATCTATTTAAACACTAAATAGTGTACATTATATAATATGGTATTTTTTTATTTTAAGTATAATAAACATGCCTATTTGTTACATTTTATAATTACCAGAAATATCTTTTTCTCTTTCCTTAATAAATGGATACCTTAATACTTTTTTATTAGCATCAAATATCACCGCATGAGGAAATAATTTGCTTATCTCATCTAACTCTTCATTTGTATATTTATTATTTTTTATACATACCCCATTAATAAATGCAGATGGAACTCCTCCCGGTATAGCAGACCAATAATTAGTTTTAAAATCATAATCTTTACGCATATCTTTACCAGATGGTGATAACGTTTCAATAAGTTTTTCTAATATTTCTAATTCATCAGCACTATATAATTCACGGTAGTTAGGATTAACTTTCTTTTGATGAGCAAATTCAAAATAATCTAAATGTAGTAAATACTTAAACAAATAACTATCATCATCAAAATATAAATTAACATTTTTACCTATATTTAAAGCACTTTTATCATCTTCACCAAGTGCACCCTTAAAAGGAAAATTATCACCCTTCATTCTAGTAATAAATGCGCAAAAACACCCTTCTCTTTCACTTTCTAAAGCACCAAACCACTCACTTGCTAAAATACCATGCTCTGAAATTGCTTTTAAGGATTCTAAAGAATTAGAACATCTATGATATACAGCATGCTCCTTTAAAATTACATTCCCATCTAAATCTATTGATAATGAATTAACTGGATAATTCTTAGCCTCATCCTTAATATTTAAATATAAATTTTCTACCTTTACTATTATTTGCTTATAATTTTCATCATCAGTCCAAGAATAATCAGATAGTTTTTTTATTTCTGCTGATACTTCCCCTAAATTAGCACCTCTTATTATCATATTAATTATTTCCTACTTTCTTTTTTTCTTAATTTAATACTAAATACTTCAAACCCTAAAGATTCATATAATTTTTTAGCAACTACATTATTATTCATTACCTTTATATCTATAAAATCTTTAGGAGTATTATCTACTATCTTTAATCCTTCACTAATTAATGATTTTGCAATACCTCTATTACGATATGCTTCTTCAACATATAATCCATCTATTAAATAACCTATCCCATCAACACCATTTATATATTTAAAAAATACATACCCCACTATCATATTATCTTCTTTATAACAAAGAAGAATATTATTATCATCTTTTATTACATTTTTAAAGTAATCTACAACAATAAAAAAACTATTTATATTATCATTATACTTTCTTTCATCCTCTATTAACTTTGTGAGTAATTCATCACACTTTTCTGCTAACTTATCATCTTTTACACGTATAATCATTTCCATCACCCTTTAATTAGTAAAAACATTCTTACTTAATTATATTAGTATGCTCTATTTCTCCGTTATCCTTATAAGATTTAACTATTTTCCCACTACATTCAAACATAAGTTTTAACCATTGATACATTTGAGAATCAAATCCAATTACTTGACATAAATCATCAAAATCTTCTTCCGAAATTGCGTTATTATCTTTTATTCTTTCCTCTAAAGTAGTTATTCTTGAATAATCTCTTACCTTCTTTTCATCTCCACATATCATTTCAAAACCCTCAACTTTATTTAAAGTATGACCATTTAATATTTGCCCCAATAAATAATCTGTTCTTGGAGAAACAACTTCTCTATTATTTGCCCAAAACTCATACTCTACCTTAATAGACGCTAAAGCTAACTCTTTTGCATCTTCTGCATCCCATCTTGAATCTTTAGCATACTTACTAATTTTCTCACTTAAATCTAAATTAGGATTTTCTTGAATTTCTTTAATTGAAATAGTTCTTTTTTCCATTATATCGCCTCTAACTTCCTACTTAATATTTTAGCATAATAATTTTAACTTTCTAGCATTTACCTCATAACTTTACATTTAGTTTCATTAAATGTTGGAATGTCCTCAAGTATTAATTTTTGCAGTATTTTTCCAGATATAATTTCTTTTTTATTACTATTTCTAATAAGCAGAGGATTTTAAAAAAAGTCTATTATTCTTATATCATCTCTACCCAATGACTCCATGTTAACTTTCCCAACATTTCAATTATTATATAAAATTGTTTAATTTTATATAATAATGATGACGTATATTTTTTAACAAATTTATTTGTTAATCTTTTATCTTGTATTCTATTTGTTGATATGTTTTATCTATTTCTTCTATCATATTACTC
>CAVIQT010000046.1:0-7041 GCA_963645165.1 Phocaeicola vulgatus | reverse complement strand
GTCTATTTATGAGTCTAATAAATATGAAGATACAAAAAGCAATTATTAAAAAGTCAATAATGTTTTGAATAAATAAGCCATAATTGATGCTGGCATCTTTAACTTTTAATGTAAGGTTAGTAAAGTCTACTCCACCTATAATAATACCAAGTAGAGGCATAAATATATCATTTACTAAGCTAGTTACAATTGTTCCAAAAGCACTACCGATGATAAAACCTACGGCCATATCTACTACGTTTCCTTTGGAAATAAATATCTTAAATTCTTTAGCAAATTCTTTAATTTTTTTATTATCTTTTTCTAATTCTTGTTTTATATTTTTATTTTTCATTTTCTTCGCCTCAAGAGGAATTATAACAAAAGTCTATCAAAATAGCAAAAGTATGTTATAATTATTGGGACTTGTCTCTATAGCTCAGCAGGATAGAGCAACCCCCTCCTAAGGGGTAGGTCGGCAGTTCGAATCCGCCTAGGGACACCAGATTGATAGAAAACTCGAACTTTTTCGGGAAAAAAATAAAATAAAACGGCCTTGCTAAAAGAGCGTTTTTTTATTAATACTATAAATAGTAAGAATAGTAAAAGGAAGATAATTATTACTAGAGTACTTCCACCAAAAGGGAACTATTATATATGATAAGGCTAGCTAGAAATGGTTAGTTTTTTGTTTTGCCCCTTTACTATTTAGTTTAATATGATATAATACTTTACTGATTAAGGGTGTTATTATGGCGAAAAATTGTAGAAAGTTAAGAAAAACTGATTTATTAACTATTTTGGGAATAATAATTGTTTCTGTTTTATTAGTTTGTTTTGCAAAGGGACAAAGTAATTATAAATTAGAAATAATTAGTGCTTATGGTGATAATGAGGCTTTCCACCCTAAGGTAATTGCTTTTAAAGAAAAATGGAATGGTTATAAGTACTGGATGAGTTATACTCCCTACCCTAAAGGAAACTCTAAAAAGGAAAATCCTCATATTGCGGTTAGTAATGATTTAATTAATTGGAAAACTCCAGAGGGGCTTACTAATCCACTTGATGAAACAGATGGGATTCCTAGAAAGAGATATAATTCTGATGCTCATATTGTTTATAATGATGATACTGATATTCTTTCTATTTACTGGCGTTTTGTTGATTATAATAAGGTTATTATTTATAGACGTGATACTAAAGATGGGATTAATTGGACAGATAAAAAGGAAGTTATTGTGTGTGAAAATAGACATGAGAAAGATTATGTAAGTCCAGCAATTATTTATGAAAATAATGTGTATAAAATGTGGTATGTTGATGTAAATAATCAGTTAACTTTTGCAACTTCTTTTGATGGTGATAACTGGGTAGATGAGGAAAGAATATATTTAGAGTATCCAACTGGATTAAAGACATGGCATTTAGATGTTATAAAAACTAATAAGGGTTATGAGATGCTGGTTGTTGCTTATGATAAATGGAAAAATTATAATGATATGGATTTATATTATACTAAGTCTAGTGATGGAATTGTTTGGGATAAGGTTAGGACAATATTAAAGCCAGAAACTAAAACTAGTAATTGGGATAATAAGGGGATGTATCGTAGTTCTTTTATTTATGAAGATGGGAAGTATTTTGTATATTATGGTGCGACTTCTAAATCATATAAAAGAGGGATTGGTTTTGCTTATGGTAGTGATATATTTAATTTAAAGACTGGTCATATTAATTTTAAAAAGCAAAAGGATACTGATAAAATTATTAATGAAATACAAAGTAAAAAAGAGCAGAAACTTTAATCTACTCTTTTTTAGTTTTTAAGTAATTAATTACGCATGTTGCCGCGATGGCACCATCATTTACAGCAGTGGCAAGTTGTCTTACATTTTTTTCTCTTACATCACCAGCTACAAATATACCAGGAACGTTAGTATTGCATTCATTTGTAATAATATATTTATTTTCATTTAAAGTAAGTAAGTTACTAGCAAGCTCGCTTTGAGCATTTAAACCAATGGATACAAACATTGCAGAAACTGGTAGATTTGACATTTCATTATTAACATTTATTAAATCTATACTTTCAAGTTCTTCTTTTCCATTAATTTTTTTGACATTTGTATTATAAATAATTTCTATATTTTCTATAGTACTTGCTTCTTTAATAAGTTCTTCTTCACATTTAAATGTATTTTTACGGCATATTAAGTAAACTTTATGGCAGATATTTGCTAAATATATAGCATTAGTTACGGCGGTATTTCCGCCACCAATTACAGCAACATCTTTGTTTTTATAAAATGCTCCATCACAGCTTACACAAAAGTGAATTCCTTTTCCAATTAAGTCTATTTCATTTTCAAGACCTAATAATTTATATTTAGCACCTGTTGCGATAATTACTGATTTACATTCATATGTATTATAGTCAGTTATTACTTTTTTTATAGTTTTACTATCTTCTATTTTTAATACTTCTTCAAGTTCTAGAGGAATGTTTAGTTTTTCAATTTGTTCATATAAATTATTAGCAAGTTCAGCACCAGTAATAGATACAAATCCAGGGTAATTTTGAACTAAAGGGCTTGATGCTATTTGGCCACCAATGCTTTCTTTTTCTAAAATAAGAATTTTTTTATTTGCTCTAGCAAGGTAAATGCCGGCAGTAAGTCCGGCAGGTCCAGCACCTATTATTATACAGTCATACATTTTTATTTTAACTCTTCTATGTATTTTTTAATATTTGATAAATTAGCGATAGTTTCAGTTTTACCTTTTTTAATAACTACTAGAGTTGGTGCTTGTTTAACTTCTAAAGATTTAGTAAGTTCAATATTTTCTTCAGCATCAATAAATTCATATTTTACTTTTTTCTTTTCTAATAATTTTTTAGCCATTGAGCAGTTAGGACAAGTTTTAGTTCCAAATAAGTAAATACCATCTTTAAGACCGCATGATAAGTTTTCACATGTGCATACGTCATCTTCACATTTGCAGTGAGAAACATGTTTAGCAGAAATATTTAAGTCATATTCTTTGCGCATTTTATATTCTTTGCTTTTACCATCATTCCAGTTTTTTACTGGGCGATAATAACCGGTAATTCTAGAGTAAACTTCAGTTTCTTCTCCACAAGTTGGACATTTCCATTCTTCTCCAGAAATATATCCATGTTTTTTGCAAATAGAATATGTTGGGCTCATGGTGTAATATGGAAGGCGATAGTTTTCAGCAATCTTTTTAACTAAGTTAGCAGCTGCTTTCCAGTCTTCTAATCTTTCACCTAGGAAAGCATGGAATACTGTTCCTGATGTATAAAGTGTTTGTAGTTCATCTTGAATGTCTAATGCTTCAAATATGTCAGCGGTATAACCAACTGGTAAATGTGAACTATTAGTGTAATATGGTGTTTCATCATCAGATGCAGTAATTATATCAGGATATAATTCTTTATCTTTTTTAGCTAAACGATAAGAAGTGCTTTCAGCTGGTGTTGCTTCTAGATTGTATAAATCTCCATATTCTTCTTGATAGTCAGATAGTTTTTCTCTCATGAAATTTAAGACTTCTTTAGTAAATTTTTGGGCTTTTTCATGGGTTAGGTCTTCTTTTATCCATTTTGCATTTAAGCATGCTTCATTCATACCTACTAAACCAATAGTACTAAAGTGATTATTAAATGTTCCTAGATATCTTTTGGTATATGGATATAGTCCTTCTTCTAATAATTTAGTAATAACATTTCTTTTTACTTTTAAGCTTCTAGCAGAAACGTTCATTAGTTTTTCTAGTTTTTCATAGAATTCTTTTTCATTAGATGATAAGTAAGCAATTCTCGGCATATTAATTGTTACTACGCCTACTGATCCAGTTGATTCTCCAGAACCGAAATAACCACCAGATTTTTTTCTTAATTCTCTTAAGTCAAGTCTTAAACGGCAGCACATACTTCTTACATCAGATGGTTCCATATCACTGTTGATATAGTTTGAAAAGTAAGGTGTTCCATATTTAGCAGTCATTTCAAATAATAGTTTATTATTTTCAGTTTCTGACCAGTCAAAATTTTTCGTAATTGAGTAAGTTGGAATTGGATATTGGAATCCTCTACCATTAGCATCTCCTTCAATCATTATTTCAATAAAGGCTTTGTTTATCATATCCATTTCTTTTTGGCAATCTTTGTATTTGAAGTCTTGTTCTTCGCCACCAATTAAAGCATTTAATTCGGCTAAATCGTTTGGCACTACCCAGTCTAAGGTTATATTGGTAAATGGTGCTTGGGTTCCCCATCTTGATGGTGTATTAACTCCATATACAAATGACTGAATGCATTGTTTAACTTCTTTATATGTTAAATTGTCTTTTTTTACAAATGGTGCTAGGTAAGTATCAAATGAAGAGAATGCTTGGGCGCCTGCCCATTCGTTTTGCATAATGCCTAGAAAGTTAACCATTTGGTTGCAAAGTGTAGATAGATGCTTAGCAGGACTACTAGTTATTTTACCGGGTACGCCACCTAATCCTTCTTTAATTAATTGTTTTAAACTCCAACCAGCACAGTATCCAGTTAACATAGATAAATCATGAATATGGATATCACAGTTTTTATGGGCTTTACTTATTTCTTCATCGTAAACTTCAGAAAGCCAGTAATTAGCTGTAATAGCGCCTGAGTTACTTAAAATAAGTCCCCCAACCGAGTATGTAACTGTTGAGTTTTCTTTTACTCTCCAATCTGTTACATTAATGTAACTATTTACTACATTTTTATAATCTAAAAGTGTAGATGCACAAGCTCTTTGTTTTTCATGTAACTTACGATATAAAATGTATGCTTTAGCAACATTAGTGTAGTCTGCTTTAATTAAAACTCTTTCTACACTATCTTGAATATCTTCTACACCAATTATATTGTTTTTAATATTGGCTGCAAAATCAGCAGTAACTTTTAATGTTAAGAAGTCAATAACATTATCATCAATTGGTGTTTCTTCTGCTTCAAATGCTTTCTTTATCGCATCTCCAATCTTATTTAAATCAAATGCAACAACCTTGCCGTCCCTTTTTCTTACTTTATACATATTTTTCCTCCCACTTTCTTGTATAAATTTATAATCCTCTAATCATTAGATTAGGAAATTCTGCATTTAATACACTTTGCCAATTTTTAAGTTCTTCTTTAGAAAAAGAACTAAGTGATTTATCTAAAACTCCATCACTATCTTTAAAATTTTGTAAGTAATATTTAGGTTTTATACCAATCAAACTAGCAATATGTCTTATATCATCAATGTTATGAATATTTTTCATAATTGTTGTTCTAAATTCATATTCTATATGACTATTTAAAAGTAAGTTAATACTTTTTTTGATATTATCGTAATTTACTTTACACATTGTTATATTTTCATATTTAGTAAAATCATCTTTAATATCCATGGCTACATAATCAATTAGATTATTATCTAATAAATATTTTAATATATCTGGATTACTTCCATTAGTGTCTAATTTAACTAATAAGCCTAAATTTTTAATTTTTTTAATAAATGTCGTTAGTCCTTTTTGAAGAGTAGGTTCTCCTCCACTTATTACAATACCATCAAGCATATTTTTACGTTTTTGTAAGTATGATAAAACTTCATCTTCACTTATTAAGTTATCATTATTAAAGTTTAGCAAGCCGGAATTTTGACAGTAACTACATTTAAAATTACAGCCTTGGGTAAAAATAATAGCAGCTACTCTTCCTCCTGGATAGTCTAAAAGGGTTAACTTTTCAAAACCACTTATATTCATGATTTACCTACCCTTAATTTAACTAGGCCTACTTTTTCTTTTTGCATCTCTTTAATTAATTCATTTAATTTCTTGTTAGAGATATTACTAGGAAGTGTCATGTTATAAAGAATTCCTCCATTAAATAATTTTGTATAATCTTTTAGTTTAGTGATATCTTTAATATGGTTATCTAAGTTATCATAATATTTTTTATCAGTAACATTTTTACAAATACCATAAATTGATTTATCTATTCCAATTAAATATTTTCTAGAATTTATAGCAGACGGCTCAAATAAAGTAAATTTAATTTTTGATTCTTCTGTGTATAACTTACATTTTTGATTTATTATTTTTAATATTTGAAGAATTAGTTTTTCTTTTTTGATTTCGTCTGGTTCTAATAAACTAGCACATTCCCAAAGACCAATAACTCCAATATTTAATGAACAGCTTTTAATAACTTTTCTTATTTTTTGATTACCATCTAGTTTTTCATCATCATAGACATTACCATTAAATAATATTTGATAGTTATTTTTTAATTTATTACCGATATTTTCAAATATTAGTAACATTTGGTTTTTAACTAGATCTAATAGTCCATCTAATTCTTCATAGAATAATTCTCTTTTTTTGTCTTTATATTTAAGACCTAATCTAGCAAGATTAATGCTGGTAGAGCTTACTATTAGTTTACCTATTGAGGTGTTATTATCTAAGCTAGCACTTTCATATACTTTAATTCCATCACTAAAGTATTCTAAGTTGTATACATCTTCACTTGATATAAATAATAAAGATATGTTCTTTTGATTAGTTACTAAGGATATAATATCATTTATGTCATTATCTTTTACTCTATCAGATATTTTAAATATAACATTTATTTTTTCTAAATAAGGATTTTTCATTAAGAAGTTTATAATTTCCTCTTTAATTTTTTGACCAATTACATTTTCATTAAATCCGATACTTATATTAAATTTAGTAGTTTTTTTACTATCAAAGTTAAGAATTTTAAATGTTTGATTAATTATTAGTTTAATATAGTCATCTAGGTCTTTAAAGGCATCTTCTTTTAATTTTAGAATTAAAACCTTTAAGTTATCATTAATTTCTAGGTTATTTAATACATCATCTATATCACTTATGGTATTACATTTTTCTAATAAGTCATCATATTTTTTTATGTTAATAAAGTCTATAAATCCTGATAAGTGTAAATATTTTTCTAACATATTTTTTATAATATTTTTATATTTTTTTATT
>CAVIQT010000045.1:0-18963 GCA_963645165.1 Phocaeicola vulgatus | reverse complement strand
GCACTTACTTGTGCACTTTACGATTGGAATTAAATTTATTCTTGCTCTACTAGTCTTTTTAACTTATTTATTTGTCTATTTAATAAAATACATAATCTATTAATTCTAGTATCTGAATATCCTGTTAAATGTTGATATTGATGCAATAAATCATCAAACCATTCTGGTAATCCTTCTAATTTACTTACATCTATTCTTTTAATATCTTTTACTATTTTTATTATTTCATCAAAAGGTTTAACTTCATAAAATAATTTACCTTCACCAGTTATATGTAATTCTTCTTCATCATAGTATTCAATATTTAAACTTTGCCCATTATCAAATATTGGAGCAACATCTAACCATTTTAAAGTGTTAACATCTCTTATTATTCCAAAATTATTAAGATGTCTATCTTCATTCATAATTAGAAAGTCTAAGATATACATATTTTCTATTTTTGTTCTTACATCTTTTATTCCTTCTGATTCTAACTTTTTAATATATTCTTCATAATCTTCGATATTATCATGTCTTTTCATATCATTTCTTATTTGATTACAAGTAATTAGTTCTGTATCCTTTGTTATGAAACAAGGACATTTTGATACAACTGTATCTTTATAAGTATCAAGTGTATATTCTACATGATCAAAACCAAGTCTTTTACATATTTCGGTTGCAAGTACTTCATTAAAAGGTTGTAATGTCTCATTCTTATAACCACCTTTTAATAAGTATCTAATTCCACCTTCAATAATCCATGCTTTTTTTAACATTCCATCAGTAGTATTATTTGGAGTTTTAAGTGATGAAACATTTTGTATCATCTTACTATTTTTAGATAACGACGCTTCCATAAATTCTGCATAATCAAAATCATTATCAAAGAAATTTATATCTTCATATTTAATATCTGTACCAACTGGCTTTAACCAATATTGATCTGATAATGACAATCCAAATGCTTTGTCTAATAATTCACATGGAGCATTTATATTAAGCCTATGTAGTAATAAGTCTAGTTTATCTCTCCAAGATGGTATTCCTCTTCCTTTGAACCACTCACTTAAATTGGTTCTAAATGGAGTATCATTAATATCGTCGCTCATATAGAAACTTTTTAATATGTATGGTGCATAGTCAATGTTATACACATCATAGATTTTAGTAAACACACCTGTAGCAGAATCATACTCAGCGACTAATACCTCTATATTTTTATTCATTAAAGTACATTTCATAGGAAAATCATCTCCTTTTCTATATACTATTATATCATTATTTTCTAAAATATTCTTTAGTATTAGGTAGAGTTATCTATGGTACTTTGGTCTATTCCACTTAAAAACATTTCTCTTGGTAAGTATTTATAGGGACATGTATGGGATAAAATAATATCTATTTTATTATCTAATTTTCTTAATACACTTTTTATCTTATTTTTGGTTATATCATTTGGTTGCTTTCTTTCATACCAGTTATATCCATGAGTTAGCCTATAATATTTATCAACACTTAGGCGCCTCCAATTACTAGTACTTTATGGTTATTAAAATCATATATTTCGCCATCTTAAGCAAATAAATAATATATTAGGATATTCTTCTTCATAATAAACTATTCCATTATGGAATTTCTTTGTTTTATAAGTTTTAATATTTTCTTCATTTCTTCATGGTTTCCATGTATGCAGAAAAATGTTATTGGATATTGTAGTAAACTATCTTTTAAAAGATTATCCTTCTTAGTAGCATAATAGTTTATTCCAGCATCTCATAGGATAATTAAGATATCTTCTTTGGTTGTATTGTTATCATAACAAAAATAGGTAACTTCTTTAAAATCAGCATGTTTATCTCCAGTTATATAAATCATAGTTAGACTCCTTAATTTAAATTAGTTTATATTAACTATTCATCATCTTTATAGTAGGAATTATCATCTAGATCATCATTTGCTTTAGATCCAAATGAAGTTGGTGAGAATCTACCTTCTCTAACTAATTCTTTTTGCCATTCTTCTAGTTCTAGATTTTCCATTTCTTCTTCTAGTTCTCTATCTATCTTTTTATCGCTATTTTTAGGGCTAGATGTAGGAACTTTAAGGATAGTTAAAAATAAACAAATACCTATAAATATAATAAAGACTATAAGATCCATTAGTTATATCCTCCTTAAGTAATATATTAGTTATTTAGTATATCCTTTAGTTTCATATTTTTGGCATTTTATAAAGGGGTTATACTTTAATACTTGGCCTTGTTTTTCAATAATAACATAGCCATCACAGGTGTCATTATTAACACTTAAGTCTACTTCATAACCATTTTCTTTAAGTGATGATAAGGTTATTAGATTATTTAGTTCTTTAATTAAACTAGGATTTGCTCCAATCATGCTTTCGGCATTAAATTTTAGAGTTTCTTCTAATTTGGAATATGGCTCATTTTGTTTTTTTAATTTTAAACCTATAAATGTTAATGTACATACAATTAAAATTGTTATAATTACTAATAATATTGATGTCTTTTTCATTTTACTCCTTTTATAATATAGTCCGACTGATGTATATTTTCTATCATTTTATCGTAATAATTATATATGTAATATGAGGCTAATAATAAAAAGCCAATTAAAATGCTCATTAAAAGTGTCATCATTTGGTATCCCCAACCTTTATTATTTAATTTCATTTTATTCCCTTTCTTATACTTTTTATTATAACTATTATTTACTTTTTAAGCAATAGATTTTCATAAACAAAAAAACCTCATAATGAGGCTTTTTAAGATTAAACTAATTCTACAGTAGCGCCAGCTTCTTCTAGTTTAGCTTTGATTTGATTTGCTTCATCTAGAGAAACGTTTTCTTTAATGTTACCACCATTGTCAGCAACGCCTTTAGCTTCTACTAAGCCTAAGCCTGTAATTTCACGAATTACTTTAATTACGCCAATTTTAGCAGCTCCAGCATCTTTTAATACAACAGTTTTTGTTGAAGGACCTTCTTCAGCAGCAGCAACAGGTGCAGCAGCAACAGCTACAGCAGATGGATCTACTCCAAATTCCTCCTTCATTGCATCTACTAATTCTTTTACTTCAAGAATAGTCATTTCTTTTAATGAATTAATAAAATCTTCTTTTGTAATTTTAGCCATTATAATCTTTCCTTTCCTTTTTAAATTACTTTTCTAATCCTTCAGCATATAAGTTTAATGCTATAGATAGATTTTTAACGTGTTCTATCATACCACCTGCAAGCATAGTAAGTAAGCCTTCCATTGATGGAATACTAGCGTATTCATTAATAACAGAGTTATTAACAACTTCACCATTAATAATTCCAGAGCGAATTTCAGCACACTTATGATCTTTTGTGAATTTGCTTAATGCTTTAATTGGTTCTAATAATTCTTTACCAAATAAGATTGCATTAGGTCCTTCAAGGTCAGATGTTAAGTCTAAGTTTAGACTATCTGTTGCTCTTTTTACTAAAGTATTTTTATAGATCTTTACTTCACCATTAGCATCTTTAACTTTATTTCTTAAATCTGCCATTTCAGCAACAGTTAAACCTTGATAAGAGAATAATACTACTGATTCAGAGTTTTTAATTTTATCTGATATTTCATTTATTACTTCTTTTTTAGCATCAAGAATTTTTGTACTTGCCATTTTTTCCTCCTTTATATTTTTATAAAAAAACTTTCCATCAAGGAAAGTTAGAGTTATTTATTAACCTTCCTCGGCAGGATTATTAAGCTTTTTGCCCCTGCGGTCTTCGGATAAAAAGTTTTTTTAACGTTTTTAGTATATAACAATATTGATTATCTGTCAAAAGAATTTAAACTAATTCTTATTCCAGGACCCATAGTAGTACAAATTGTTATACTTTTTACAAATGTGCCTTTAACAGATGTTGGTTTGTTTTTTATAATTGTATTAACAAAATATGTTAAATTTTCTTTTAATGCTTTTTCATCAAATGATACTTTTCCAATAATAGAGTGTACATTACCAAATGAGTCAGCACGGTATTCGATCATACCTTTTTTTACATCAGCAACTGTTTTGGCAGGTGTAACTGTAACAGTTCCAGTTTTAGGGTTAGGCATTAAACCTTTAGGTCCTAAAACTTTACCGATTTTACCTAATTGTGGCATCATTTCTGGTGTAGCAATAATTATATCAAAGTCAAACCAGTTTTCATTAGAAATTTTTTCTATTAAGTCAACATCTCCAACGTAGTCAGCACCAGCTTCTTTTGCTTCAGTAGCAGCAGCACCTTTTGCTAGAACTAAAATTTTCTTTGTTTTGCCTGTACCATTAGGAAGAACAATTGATCCTCTTAATTGTTGGTCAGATTTTTTAGTATCTATGTTTAGGTTCATTGCAACTTCAACAGAACTATCGAATTTAGTAATACTAGTGTTTTTTACTAAATTAATTGCTTCAGTAATATCATATTCTTTATTTTTTTCAACTTTACTAGAAGCTTCCACATATTTTTTTCCTAGTTTTTTCATTTTCTTTCCCTCCAATCGTGGTTAATTGCGGATATTTTTTTATTTTATTCTTCTTCTTTGTTTTCAGTATTTTCTTTGCCGATTACTTCAACATCAACGCTGTCATTTTTTACTTCTTCTTCTAAAGCTTCTAATTCTGCTTCTCTTTTAGCAGCTTCTTTTTCAGCTTCAGCAGCTTCGGCTGCATGTTCAGCCATTTCTGCATCGTTTAAGCCTTTAACAGCAATACCCATATTACGTGCAGTTCCTTCAATGATTTTCATTGCATCTTCAACTGTATAGGCATTTAAATCAGGCATTTTTGTTTCTGCTATTTGACGTAATTGATCTTTTGTAATTGTAGCAACTATTTCATTAGCACCTTTTTTAGATGCTTTTTGAATGCCAGCAACTTTCTTTAATAGGAAAGCGGCAGGTGGAGTTTTTAATACAAAATCAAATGTACGATCATCAAAAATAGTTATTTCAACAGGTAAAATATCTCCCATTTTATCTTTTGATGCATCGTTAAATTTTGTACAGAATTCTCCTAAATTAATACCAGCAGGCCCTAAAACAGTTCCAACAGGTGGAGCTGGTGTTGCTTTGCCAGCAGGAATTTGTAATTTAATTCTTTTTACGACTTCTTTTGCCACGAAAAACACATCCTTTCATTTTCGCTTAGTGGTATGGGCTAATCCGCATTCCCTTCCACTTACATTTATATAAAAAATATATAATTGCATTTAAGATATTATCACATGTTTTAGATAAATTCAAGGATTTTTTAGCCGTTTTTACCTCTGTCCGGCTTTATATGCTCTTTTTATTTTCTTCATCCAGATTATTTGTTTAGTTTCATCTTGTTTTTGTTCTTTAATTTCAGAAAAGAAACTTTCTAATCTTATTTTTAAAGCAAACATAATATCCATTATTTCTTTAGTAGGAGGACATTTCATATCATTAATAATTCTAAACATGAAACAGTATTCTTCATAAAGGTTTGGAGCTAGTTTTTCTAGTCTATGAAGTTTCATGTGAGCTTTTTTAGTTAAAAGAGCACCATTTTTAATTGATAATTCACCATTATTTTCATTTTTTATAATATGGTGATAGGTTAAAGGATTATCTCCAGTAATTGGATAACCCATCCAGTCTAGTACTGGTTTTCCATATATTGTAAACATTTCTATCATAACATATCTATTTCCCATAGTGCCTCCCTGATTAATTATATTCTAACACGAAAAAAGTTTAATAAAAACATATTTATTAAACTCTTTATTAATTTAGGGCAGATACTTGGAAAAGTTCTACTTCTACTGGTGTTTCTTGTCCAAATAAATCAATTAGAACAGTTAGTCTACTATTTTCAATATCAAGGCTGTCAATTGTTCCTTCCATTCCTTTAAATGGTCCATCAACGATACTAACTTTGGTTCCAACAGTTAATTCTTTGTCGACATCCATTCTAGTCATTCCCATGTTTGCTAGAATTTTATCTATTTCTTGAGGTTTTAATGGAGTTGGTTTTGCACCTTTTCCAGAAGAACCGATAAATCCAGTTACACCTGGAGTATTACGTACAATATACCATGCTTCATCAGTCATAATCATTTCAACTAAGATATAACCAGGAAACATTTTCTTTTGTTTTTCTTTAATGCTGCCATCTTTCATAGTTTCTTTTACGGTTTCTTCAGGAATAATTATTCTAAAAATATAATCTTGAAAGCCCATAGATTCGGCGCGCATTTCTAGTTTTTCTTTTACTTTTGATTCATGACCACTATAAGTGTTTACTACATACCATTCTTTTTCCATATAAAATTATAACCCCTTTACTAGTGAACTTAACCATGCAAATAGTGCATCTAGACCATAAAAATATAGACCAAATATAATTATGAATGCGATAACGGCAATACTATATTTTACCATTTCTTGTTTAGTTGGCCATTTTACTTTTTTAAGTTCGGCTTTTACTTCTTCACCATAACTTTTTTTAGCAACCTTATTTGCTTTTTTAGTTTCTTTTTTAGCTGCAGTTTTTTTAGTTTTGTTTTTAAGTTCTTTTTCTTCTTTTTTTACCATTTTTCCACCTCATTTTTAATTCAAAATAAAAACACCTTCGTGCTTGTACATAATATAACATACTATTATGCCTAATGCAAGGTGGTTTTTGGGTATATTAAATTAAATCTTTAATTTTATTTCTTATTCTTTGGATGGTATTATCTATTTGTTTGGGTTCTTTATTTAATATTTTGGCAATGTCTATATAACTAAAGTCATTAATAATTAAATCATATACTTCTTTTTCAAAGGGAGATAATGATTCGCTTATTTTTTTGGTTAGTTCTTTATAATTTTCTTCACTTTCTAATTTTTTTAAAGGGTCTTTAGTGGTATCACCTATTATTTCTTCTAGGGGTCTATTAAATGTTTCATAGTCATATTCTAGACTGTATGCTTCATTATGAATTTTATTTTTTTGGGTTTCGGCTTTTCTTACGGCGTTTTGAATTTTTCTTTCAACTACTAGTGATATAAAGGTAGGAAGTGATGTTTCTTTGCTAGTGGTGTATTTAATTAGAGCGTCGGTGAAACCTAGCATAGCTTCTTGTCTAACTTCGTTAATGTCCATCCCAAGAGCGTAAATAGTTTTTTTATATTTAGAAATTATTATATCTATTATATAATTATACTTTTCATAAAGTACGTCTTTAGCATCTTCATTATTTTCACATACCATTTGTGTTAATTCTATATCGTTATATTCCATTAATCTCCTATTCCAAATAGTAAAATTCCCGCTGATACAGAAGCATTTAGTGAGTTCACATGACCTTTCATGGGAATGCTTACTATAACATCAGAATTTTTTCTTACTAATTTACTTAATCCAAAGCCTTCAGATCCAATTATTAAACATATTTTATCAGCATAATTTACATGGCGGTATTCTATTCCATCTGCTTCTGCAGCGTATATAAAGAAACCTTTTTCTTTTAAATCGTTTATGGCATTTACTAAATTACTTACCATTATGATGTTTACATGGGCAAGGGCACCACTACTTATTTTCATAACTGTTTCATTTACTAAAACAGATCTATCTTTAGGAATTATTATATGTTTTATTCCTCTTGCTTCGCAGGAGCGAATTATAGCGCCAAAATTGTGGGGATCTTCTAGATGGTCTAGCATTAATATGTAGTTATCATTTTCTTTTATATCTTCCATTTGACCATAGACATAGTCATATATTTCAGCAATAATTCCTTGATGGTTTTTAGCCATTTTGTCCATTATGTTATTGTCTGTTATAACATATTTTAAATGGTTATCTTTGATTATATCTAGTAATTCTTTGTCATGAAAATTATTACTTATATATAGTTTTCGGATTTTTGATTTATCTAATTCTCTAAATACATTTTTTCCACATACTCTCACAATATTACCTCCATTATTTCTTCTAGTCTCGATTTGTTATTTTTATATAAGTAACCTATTAGGCATTCAAGGCCGGTTGCCATATGATAGGTTATGACATCTGTACTTTTGTTTTTATGGCTTTTGCTATTGCGGCCTTTTTTAACTATTTCTTGTTCCTCGGTAGTTAGAATATTTTCATTTATAAGTTTTTCTAAAATCTGGCGCTGGCTAGAAGCAGATACATATTTTAAAGATTCTTTTTGTAGTTCGTTGACACTTGCAATACCATTATTTATAAGATGATTACGTACATATAGTTCATATACGGCATCGCCTAAATAGGCTAGAATAAGATTTTCCATAAACATCACGCAAAGAATATATCATAATTTAGGGAAAAAGTAAAACAAAAAAGAGTTAATTTAAGGCTTTTAGAATTAACTCTTTGTTATTAATAATTCGGTCATTTTCAGGATCCAAATCTAGAGCAATGTTTACATATTTAAGTGAGGCATTATAGTCTTTTAGATAGTAGTAACATACTGATAGGATATCTTCAATAGTGCCATTATAGCAGGCAGGATCGTTTATGTAACTTTTAGGGTTTTGTTTAATTAGTAGGGCTAGTAGTAAATAGTAAATGGCATAGTCATACTTTTTTTGCATGTAGTAGATGTAGCCTGTTTCGTAGTACCCTTCTCGTAGGTATGGTGCTTCAGCGATGGAATTTGTTGCATATTTTAGCGCTTCATCAAGATTTCCAAGGTTTACGTAGCATCTGGATATAAATCTCATTGAGGCACATCTTTCATCTTTCCAGGTGGCACTTTTTAGTTCTAGGTGTTTTTTTAGGGTTTCTATAGATTCATGGTATTTTCTATAATACATGTATTCTCTACCTAAATAGTGCATGTTGCGGTCGTTTTCTGGTTCTTCTTTTACAGCTAGTTCTAGTAATGGTAAGTATGAGCTTCGGGATTTATTAGGATCTGGGTAATGTTTTAGAATTATATCATTTATGGTAACTATTTTTTCATTTTCACCATCATATTTAAGGACTTCATGGACAGGATTTACCCATTTATACCCATTTCTAGAGTGAATTTTTTCTTGAAGAAATGTAACACTAGGTTTTCCATATTTATCAAATGACCAAATATTGGTATATCTTACTCGGTTTGCATCTTTTGCTTTTTCTTCTAGTTTTTTTCGCCAACCTTTTTCTAAGATTTCATCTAAATCAGTACATACACATATATCAGCACCCATTGGAATCATGTCTAGTGATTTGTTTCTAGCAACATCAAAGCGCCAGGGGTAAATTACTTCCGTTTTGACTTTTACTCCGTGCTTTTTTAGTTTAGAGACTGTTTCATCAGTAGAGCCGGTATCTAAGACGTATATTTCGTCTGCTTCTTTCATAGAGTTATACCATCTATCTACAAACTTTGCTTCATTTTTGGATATGGCATAGACAACGATTTTCATATTAAACTATGCTGATGCTCCAGTTGGACCAGTCGGACCGGTTGGACCCGTAGGGCCTGTGGCGCCATCTGCTCCGGTATCACCTGCAGGGCCTGTAGGACCTTGAGGGATAGTTAAATTTAATACAAAATCGGGCGCGGTTCCTGAAATTGAGGCGCTTGCTTCAGTTCCAGGTTCCCCAGTAGTTATGGATCCAATTGTTAAGGTTGGAGTTTCTCCTGCTTCACCTGTTGCCCCGGTAGCGCCAGTAGCGCCGGTTGGACCTGTAGGACCAGTTGCTCCGATAGGGCCAGTAGATCCAGTGGAACCTGTCGCACCTGTGGCACCTGTGGCACCCGTTATTCCCTGTGGACCAGTGGGACCTGTATTTCCTTGTGGACCGGTTACACCTTGAATCCCTTGGATGCCTTGAACTCCAGCGGGACCTGTGGGGCCTGTCGCACCTGTGGGGCCTGCTGGCGCATAAAATGTATAGCAGTTTCCTTCATTACAATCTTTCATAATTTTTCATCCTTTCTTTTATATTCTATGATATTTGTTTAATTTATGACTACAAAAAAAGTACCATATGGTACTTTAAATGTTTTTAATATATTTATATGCATTAATTGCGCTTGCTGCTCCTTCACTGGCAGCAGTTATTATTTGATATATATCTTTTTTTGTATTATCACCGCAAGCAAATATTCCTTTAATGTTAGTTTCTTGACGATTATCAACAATTATATAGCCTTGTTCATTAGTAATTCCTAAGTCTTTTGCAAAATAAGTTATAGGGCCATAACCATTGTTAATAAAAAGAGCATTTGTGTCTATATAATTAACTTTTAGTTTTACTTTTTCTAAGACTTTCTCACCTATTAGTTCCGTAATTTCTTCATTGGGAATTAAATTAATATTGTTTATATCTTTTACTTTTAAAACTAAATCTTTAGTTCCAAGTAATTCACTTTGATTGTATACCAAATATACTTTTTGAGCAATACCACTTAAATAAATAGCATCTTCTAAGTTTTTAGGACCATTACCATATAATGTTACTATTTTATCCTTATATAGTGCTCCATCACATAATGTGCAGTAGCTTACACCTTTTAGGTTTTCATTTTTTAATCCTAGTTTTAAGGGGCCTCTACCAGTCGCTATAATTATTGATTTTGCTTGATAAGTATTTTTATTAGTTATTACTTCTTTATAGTCTTTATTGTTAATTATATTTTCTACTTCTTCTGTTACATGAGGTAAGTTTAATTCTTTAAATTGTTTATAAAATTTTATGGCTAAGTCAGAGCCAGTTATATGATCATAACCTAAGTAATTTTCAATATCTTTTATACCATGAAGAGTTCCCCCTGGCATACTTCTTTCAATAACTAAAACATTTAGATTACTTCTTTTAGCATAAATACAGGCATTAAGTCCAGCAGGGCCTAAACCAATTATTATTAAATCATACATTAATATCACCTAAAATCTTATGGTATCTATATTATTTTTATCATTGTATAAGTCTTCGAAACGACTTTTACGAACGTTTATCATCAGCATTACGATACCAATGATTATCATAATTACAGAAACAAACTGAGCAACTTTAAAGCCAGCAAGCATTAAAGCATCAGTTCTACTAATTTCAATTAAAAATCTTATTATACCGTAACCAATTAAATATAGAGCAGTTAGGGTTCCTACTTTAATATATGATCCTCTTCTTACAATTAGAAAAATAATAAATAAGATAAAGCATGCAAGTGACTCATATAAAAATGTTGGTGTATAATATATTCCTTCAATGTTCATTCCATCTATAATAAATTTAGGTATGTGTAAACTTTGTAAATGTTCTAGGGTTGTTGCAACACCATGAGCTTCACTGTTAAAGAAATTACCCCATCTACCTATTGCTTGAGCTAATAATAAAGGAACAACAATAAAATCTAAAAATCTTAAGGTTCTACCACGATATTTTTTTACATAGATAATTATTGTTAAAAAGCCAGCGATAATGCCACCATGGATGGCAAGTCCGCCTTTCCAAATTTGTAATATTTCCGATATGTGGCTACTATAGTAGTCCCAGTTAAATATAACATAATATAATCTTGCTCCTAGATAACCAATAATTATTGTCCAGAAACACATATTAAAAATAAAGTCTTTAGGTACATTAAATCTAGCTGCTTCCTTTTCTATTAGGACGATTGATATGATGATTGCAACTAGCATAATAACAGCGTACCATCTGATTTCAAATGAGCCAATTGTGAAAAGTATTGGGTTCATTATTTACCTCCACTTATACATTTAGTTATTATTGCATCGATAAATACTGTTAATACTGATATAAAAATAGAGATAAAGAAAGGAACAAACCAACCTTCAACAATAAAATTACTTCCAATTATAGAGCTTGTTAGTTTTAAAATAATAACATCTATAAAGGGATATAAAATTCCTAGAGTTATTACCGTAACTGGTAAGGCTAGTAATTTTAATATTGGTTTTACGGTATGGTTTAAAATAATTATTACTAGTGCAGCTAGAAGGGCATATTTAAATGATGAAATATAAAATCCTTTAAATATTTCTGAAGATAATTTTAATACAAATGCGTTTATGCAAAGAGTTAAGAACAAGTCTAAGATACTCCATAATGCTGATTTTTTTTCTGAATAAATTTCCATTTTCTATCACCAACCTAATTATAAACTTTATTTACATATTTAGCAATTTAATTTTCTAGTTTCTTTTTTATATACATTCCAGTATAAGAATTTTTATTTTTAGCAAGTTCTTCTGGGGTTCCTTCGGCAATAATCATTCCGCCATCGTCTCCTCCTTCAGGGCCTAAATCTATAATATAATCAGCGCATTTTATAACGTCTAGATTATGTTCGATGACTATAACTGTATCTCCATTATCTACTATTCTTTGCAAGATAACTAATAATTTTTTTATGTCATCTGTATGAAGGCCGGTTGTAGGCTCGTCTAATAAGAATATACTTTTACCAGTTGGCTTTTTTTGTAATTCTTTGGCAAGTTTTACTCTTGCTGCTTCACCACCAGATAAGGTAGGTGCTGATTGGCCTAATTTTATATAGGAAAGGCCAACATCTATCATTGTTTGTAGTTTGCTTTTAATTTTAGGGACACTATCAAAAAATTCAATGGCTTCGCTTACTCGCATATCAAGTACTTCAGCAATATTTTTTCCTTTAAATTTTATATCTAGAGTTTCAGTATTATATCTAGTTCCGTGGCAGACATCACATGGCACGTAAACATCTGGTAAAAAGTGCATTTCAATCTTTTTTACGCCATCTCCCCAGCATGCTTCACATCTACCACCTTTGACATTAAAGGAAAATCTTCCTTTGTCATAGCCTTTCATTTTTGCTTCTTTCATGTTTGCATACAAGTCTCTTATGTCATCAAATACACCTACGTATGTAGCAGGATTACTTCTTGGTGTTCTTCCAATTGGATCTTGGGAGATGTCTACAACTTTGTCTATATTTTCCAATCCTTTGATAGTTTTATGTTTTCCTGGTATTACCATTGAGCCATATACACTTGCTTTTAAGGCTTTTAATAGTATTTCATTTACTAAGGTACTTTTACCAGAACCAGATACTCCAGTTACTAAAGTTAGAGTGCCTAAAGGGAATTTTACATTGATGTTTTTTAGATTGTTTTCTTTCGCGCCTTTTATTTCAATATATTTACCATTTCCTTTACGGCGGTGCTTAGGTACATCTATTTTAAGTGTTCCATTTAGGTATTTACCTGTTAAACTATTTTGGTTATTCATTACTTCTTTGGGAGAACCACAAGCTACAACATTTCCACCATGGTCTCCAGGTCCTGGACCAATATCTACTAAGTAATCGGCAGCTAGCATGGTATCTTCATCATGTTCAACAACAATTAGAGTATTTCCTAAATCTCGCATTTCTAAAAGGGATTTAATTAATTTGTCATTGTCTTTTTGGTGAAGACCAATAGATGGTTCATCTAATACATATAATACTCCAGTTAGTTTACTACCAATTTGGGTTGCTAGTCTTATTCTTTGAGATTCACCACCAGAAAGGGTGCTTGCTTCTCTTGATAAGTTTAAGTAACCAAGTCCAACATTATTTAAAAATGATAAACGATTTTTTATTTCTTTTACTATTAATTCACTTATTTGTTTTTGTGATTCTGTTAATTTTAGACTATCCATAAAGGGAATAAGTTCTTTAATGCTCATTTGACATACTTCAAATATATTCTTATTATTTATTTTAACGGCTAAAACATTGTCTGCTAGTCTTGCCCCATGACATTTTGGGCACGGCTGATCTATCATATATGAGGATATCCACTCTCTTATCCATTTACTGTTAGTTTCTAAATATCTTCTTTCTAAATTAGTAATAATACCTTCATAAGAACTATTTACATATCTTTTATTTCCATTTTTACTTATATATTCATAATCTATATTTTCATTAGTTCCATATAATATAATATTTAATTCTTCTTTAGTTAAATCTTTTATTTTCTTGGTTAAATCTATTTTATAATGTTTACATACTGTTTCTAACTGTGTTAGTGCCATATTTTGTTCTACACTAAAACACTTAATAGCGCCTTCATAAATGCTTTTAGATTTATCTGGTATTAATAAATCTAGACTGATGTTTTGTTTAAAACCAAGACCTTTACATTCGGGGCAAGCACCATAAGGGGCATTAAAGGAAAATAGTCGAGGTTCTAATTCTGGTAAGGAAAAATTACAGTCAGGGCAAGCATAATGTTCACTCATAATAAGTTCTTCTTTACCATAAACGTTTATTAATACTTTGCCATCTGCTAATTTAGTACTTTGTTCAATTGATTCAAAGATGCGGCTTTTTTCTTCTTTATCAATTACAATGCGATCTATTACCACATATATATTGTCTTTTTTATTTTTTTCACATTTTATATTTTCAGATAAGTCATACATTTTGTCATTAACTCTAACTCTGGTATAGCCTTTTTTTCTTAAGTTATCAAATAATTCTTGATGAGTTCCTTTTTCCCCATGAACAACGGGTGATAATATTTCAATTTTTGTTCCTTCTTCTAATTCAAGGACTTTTTGAGTCATTTCTTCAATGCTTTGACTTTTGATGGGTTTATGATGAATTGGACAAAATGGAGTGCCTACTCTAGCAAATAATAGCCTTAAATAATCATAAATTTCCGTAACAGTTCCAACAGTTGAGCGAGGATTATTGTTTGTAGTTTTTTGATCTATAGATATACTAGGACTTAATCCTTCAATAGAATCAACATCAGGTTTTTCAGCATTACCCAAAAACTGACGAGCATAAGCACTTAACGATTCAATGTATCTTCTTTCACCTTCAGCATAGATAGTATCAAAAGCAAGACTACTTTTACCAGAACCAGATACTCCAGTCATAACAATTAATTTATTTTTAGGTAATTCAATATTTATATTTTTCAAATTGTTTTCCCTTGCGCCTTTTACAATTATTTTATCCATGTTACATCTTTCCTTTGCATTAATTATTTTACCACTTATTTAAAAAAATATTGGTTTTTAATAACAAATTATAATTTATTTTATAATTTTTGCTAGTGAAATTAATATATCATGCGAACAAATATATGTCAATAATTTTTGTACAATTGTTTGCAAAAAAAGAAAAGGACCAAGTTTTTTATGGTCTTTATTTTATACTAACTTTCTTATCTTTTAAAGAAGCACTAGTAAATTTTTGAGGATATTTATTTGCTTTAGATAAGAAGTTTATTTCATAATCACTATAAAATGATTTTAATACATCACTATCCATTTTAACTTGAGAGTACCTTTGATGCTTTATAGCTTCTATTTGAAAGAAACTTTGAGGATGTAATATAGATGTTTTAAAGGCTTTATAAAACATATTATTTATTTTTTGTTTAAATGTACTATAAATAGTTATGGCATAGTGATCATCACTTGTAGGTGTTTCTAAAGACAAACCTTCATTTAAGGAAAAAGAATATACATCTATTTTGCGGGCTTTATTTAAATTATCAAATTCTTTGATAGTAGGTTTACCTTTATTTAGTTCTTTCATAAGTTGATAATATGGAGTATCAGTACTACTTTCTTCTAGGGTGCTTATTTTATTAGCTGGAATAATGGTTCCATCAGGATACACCGCACTTATATAAGAAGATGCATCATGGCTAAAATCTCTTGGAACATATACAAACTTATAAGTATTTCCTGTTAATTCATCGTAATAGGATAAACCATTTAATTTTTCAATAATAATATTAATTAATTCATTATCTACTATATTAAATTCTCCCCAGTTATCTTGAGGAAATTTTATATTTAGTTCATGGGCGAAAACCATTAAACTTAGAACAATGTCTTGTGCGTTATATTCAACATATTTCATATTACTGACCAAATACTATGTATTTTGCATTAATTACGGGGGTATTACCATTTATTGTTTGATACTTACCATATACAGTTATCATGTCTCCGTTAATAAATCCTTGTTCATATTTTTTATCAACATAGCTTACTTCAACATAATAGTTTTTTCCATCGTTAAATAAGTTAGCATCTATAGTAATTTTCATATTGTTTCCTAAGCCCGTATCAGTACCAGATACATCTATAACTGTTCCAATTATTCTTATATCTTTATCTTTATAATCAACTGGTTTTCTTACTAAATTTTCATAAGAGACTAATTCACATGATTGTTTATAATCTTCTTCACTTAGGTTAGAGTTGTCACCAATTTTTTCAATAAAATGAGTGCATAATATAATTGTTATAAATACTGCGGCAAATAGTAAGAAAAAGGCAATACTTAAGTTATTTTTTTGTCTTTTACGGCAGTGTGGGCAAATGCTCATTCCTTTTTGAAAAGTATTATGGCAATAAATACACTCTATTTCATTTTCGCTGATAGGAATTATTTTATTTACTTTTTCTTCAGATGCAATTTTAACTGTTTCGTTTAATTCTTTAGTTTTTTTAGGAACTTTTTCCTTTTTTATTGTTTTTGTCTTTTTTGTATTATTTGACTTAGTATTAGATTTTTTAGTTTTAGTTTCTTTTTCCATTTGACTCTCCTTATTATAATTAGATTATATTATAAAGATGAGGTTAATGCAACTCGTGTTTTAAATAATCGTTAAGGCAATTAAATAATTCTTCACTTGTTTGACACTTACAAATATTATTTTTAATGGCGTTACTGTTTGGTAAACCTTTAATGTACCATAGGGCGTGCATTCTAATTTCTAGAATAGCTTGTCTTTCATTAGTAGCATTTAATAATAATTTGTAGTGTTTTTTTAACATTTCTATTTTTTCTTCTGGGGTTATTTCTTTAGGTAATGTTCCATTTTCTAGGTATTCTACGCATTCTTTAATTAACCAAGGGTTACCTAAAACTCCTCTTCCAATCATAATGGCATCACAGTTAGTTTCTTCAAGCATTCTTTTAGCATCATAGCAAGATTTTATATCTCCATTGCCTATTACAGGAATATTTACACTTTCTTTTACTTTTTTGATAATGTTCCAGTCGGCTTTACCAGTATAACCTTGAGATCTAGTACGGGCATGTATGGTGATGGCACTAGCGCCTGCATCTTCTATTTTTTTAGCAACAAGAGGTGCATTAATATTTTTTTCATCCCAGCCACTACGAATTTTAACTGTAACAGGTACGTTTACATTTTGGACAACTGCTTTTACTATTTCATATATTTTATCTGGATCTTTTAATAAAGCACTTCCGGCTTGATTTTTAATTGCTACTTTAGGAACTGGGCAGCCCATATTAATATCTATAATATCTGGATGCATAGTGTTTTCAATAATTTTAGCAGCACTTACAAAAGAGGTAATATCACTACCAAATATTTGCTGGGCGATTGGTCTTTCTTTATCGTCCATTTTTAATAAATCAAAAGTTTTTTCATTACCATAGGTTATAGCTTTATCACTTACCATTTCGGCATATATTAGTCCGGCACCCATTTCTTTAATAATTTGTCTATATGCAGTGTTACTAATACCGGCCATAGGCGCTAGGACAACTTGATTTTTTATTTCTAAATTTTTAATTTCCCATTTCATAAGATATTCCTCTCATAAATTTTTTAATATATTGCAAGATAAAAATACTATAGAATTTTAAAGTATTATTTCTTTTTAAATGTAACAAGATCATTTTGGTGTAAATTATATTTTTGTTCTTCATCAGTATCAATATGTAATTCAATAAAGGCTTCTTTTGATGTTTTTATTTTTGCATCAAATACATATTCATTATTAATATATACGTTTACACTTTCTTTATTTTCTAGATTTAGATTATTGGCAGTAATTTCATCCATGTGGATATGTTTTTCGGCAAGAATTAAGCCATCTGTAAGATATACTTCTTTATTAGGGCTAACTAATATAATAGGAAGGCTTCCATTTAGGTCATGACTTTGTCTTCTGGGAGGATTTACTCCTAGAGTTTGGGCATCACTTTCATTTATTTCTACTTGATTATATTCTCTTAATGGGCCAACTATTCTAACATGATTAATTATTTTATTATTCCATTTAATGTCTAGGGTATCAGTACTAGCAAACTGGGTAGGCTGATTTAAATAATTTCTTACTTCTAATTCTTTAGAGCCAAATAATTCTTCGTATATTTCTTTAGTTAAATGAATGTGTCTTCTACTAACACCAACTGGTATAATCATAATATCACCAGGTTAAATTATATCATGATGCTTGTCTTAATTTATAAATATTTCTTTAATTTGACAATTGCATTACTTTGAAAGTCTTTAAAATCTCTAATTATTTTTTTAATATCTTCATCTATATCTTTATTAAAATTACTAAATGTTTTAGTCATTTCTATTTCGCCTAAAGTTAATCCTTTAATTAGCATATCTGCGATAGCAGCATCACTGTTATCTTTTATTACTTGCAGTTTAATTTGCATATCAGCACTTATAGTAGCCGGTTTACTAAAATTTTCACCTTTTTCTTTAAAGTTAGTTAATATTTTTTCACTACCTTTTAGAAACTCATTATAACTGTTTAATATATCTTCTACTACTGGGGTAATTTTATTATCTTTATTTTCTAATGATTTTAATAATGTTTTAGTGGAAGTAAAACCCATTTTAGCGTTTTTATAAACATAATTAATAATTTCTAATTCATCTTTCATTAAATCACCATTATTATTTTGCCTTTTTTATATAATATTATTCGTTAGATTTTAAGGAGTTGATTATACGTTTTTTACTTGCTTTACTAGCGGGGATAAAACTAGATATGTAAGATATAATAATACTAAATATAAGAATAAATAAGATTATATTTAAATTTAGGGATGCTAGGTTTTTTATTTCTATCTTTTGATATATAAATGCATTAAAAATTTTATTTAAAATTATACATAAAGTTATACTTATAAAGAATGAAAATAAACAAATTATATTACTTTCATA
>CAVIQT010000044.1:0-7703 GCA_963645165.1 Phocaeicola vulgatus | reverse complement strand
AAGCTATATTAAATTTGCGATTTTTCCTTAAAAATGGTATAATCTAGGCTAATTGAGAGGTAGTAAAAATGAAAAAATTAGAAAAAAAAGATTATTTATATTTAAGTATATTTTTAATAGTAATATTAATATTTATTGGAATATTATCATTTAAAGGATATATCTTTGGTTCAAACATAGACTGGTTAAATCAATATATAACTATACCAGAATATTTCAGAATGCTCTTTTATAAAACAGGTAAAATAATACCTGAATTTGCTTTAAATCTAGGACTAGGTCAAAATATCTATTATTTTTCTTACTATGGATTATTAAGTCCCTTAATTTTACTTTCATACTTTCTTCCCTTTATTCCTATGTACATATATATTCCTAGTATAAGTATAATTTGTCTTTTAGCATCTTTATTTATGTTTTATAAATGGATTAATAATAAATATAATAGTAAAATTGCTTTTTTAAGCGCCGCTATACTACTTCTTAACACTACTTTTTTTTACCATTTTCATCGCCATCTAATGTTTGTTATATATATGCCATTTATGATTGGTGCCCTAATGAGTGTTGACTACTACTTTGAAAAGAAAAAACCTATCCCTCTTATTATTTGTACCTTTTTAATGATTATGACTAGTTACTACTTTAGTGTTTCAGGCATTATTACTATCGGAATTTATACCCTATATAAACTATTAAAAAATAACAATTATAACAGAAATCAATTATTTAAAATTATTGGATGCGTATCCGTAGCAATCCTTATGTCTAGTATTATCTTAATACCTACTATATATGCTCTTATAGTTGGAAGATCATCAACAAGTAATTCTATTGCCTATACTCTTATAGATTTATTTAATCCTAGTCTAAGTTATGATAAAACATTCTATTTCTCATACTATTCATGGGGAATAACAATGATATATATCATTACTATAATATGGGAACTTATTACCAAAAAGAAAGGTTTTTACTTCCTTGCAATTATATCATCCTTATATATATTAGTACCCCTATGTAGTTACACTCTAAATGGTTTTATGTATATAGATGGCAAATGCTTTATCCCTTTTTTACCACTAATGATATTACAAATAAGTGAATTTTTCAAAAATATAGAAAATCAAAAAATAAACTATAATAAACTAATAAACATAACTATACCCATAAGTATCTTTCTTATCTTTACTGCTATTAAAAGTTATAGTTTACCTCTTATAATATTAGATAGTATATTAATGTTAATATCTCTATACTTATTAACAAAAAAGAAAAAAACATATATTTTATATATCCCTATATACTTAATATTAATTGGTACATTTATTGGTACATCCCTAAATGAAAACTATGCCAAATTTACTACTATAAAAGATATAAATGATGAAAGTTACTATAAATTAACTGAAGAAATATCAGATAATAATCTATATCGTACTACAATTGAAGATAATATTTTAAGTAACTCAAATAAAGTTTATAACATTGAAAACTTAAAATCATCGATCTACTCATCATACTCAAATAAAAACTATATGAACTTTGTACGTAATATCTTTCAAAATGAAATATTAAATAGAGACAATACCACTATTACTGAAGCCCAAAATATTCTATATGACTACTATATTGGAGCTAAATACTTAATAACAAGTAATGATGCCCCTATTGGTTATACCAAAGTAACTGAAGAAGATGGTAAAAGTTTATACATAAATGATAACGTATTACCTATTGGTTATAGTTCTAGTAAAATCATGAGTTTAAGAGAATTTAATACTCTATCATACCCAGAAACTATAGATGCCCTACTAAATTATATTATAGTAGATAGAGCAGTAGATGATGTTTATAAAAAAGGTAATGTCCAAAACTATAAAGGAACATATGAAATAACTAAGTCAAATAACATTACTTATAATGAAGAAAATGGTCACTATATTATTGAAGCAGATAATAATAACAATATAAAAATAAAACTTAATACCCCCATTAATAATGAAATATTTATTATAAAATTTAAAATGAACAAACAAAAAGATGGCTTTGCTTGCAGTAGTAACATAACTATAAATGGTATAACAAATGCTCTATCATGCTCTAACTGGAAATACCATAACAATAATAATACTTTTGAATATGTCCTATCATCAAATAATACCATCTCTGAGTTAAACATTACCTTTACTAAAGGATCATTTGATATAAGTGATATTGAACTATATACAATTAACTATAATAAAATTAAAAATATAAAAAATGGTATCGATGAAATAACATTTGATGAAGTAAAGAAAACTAATTACTTATCAGGAACTATTAATGTAAGAGAAGACGGTTACATTAAACTAACTATTCCCTATGAAAAAAGAGGCTTTAAAGTATACATAGATGATAATCAAGTTGACACTATAAAAGTAGATAATGCCTTCCTAGGATTTGCTATAACTGAAGGAACACATAAAATAGAAATAGTCTACCATACACCATTTTTAAAAACCGCTAAAATAGCATCCATAATTGGCTTAATAATCCTAATATCAATTATTATTTATCAAAGATTTACTAAACAAATTAAACGTATTAATAATAAAATAAGCTCTTTTCTAAAAGAAAACTTTATTAAATTAAAAAATATCGTTAAAAAATTTACTAAAGAAAATAAATACTATATCTATTTATTCTTATCTTTATACATATTAGATTTAGCACTAAGACTATTCTATAACCATAAAGTAGGATTCTATTACTGGTTTATGCCTATGCCAAACTTATTTAGTATATTATGGATTACATTTATTTTATCTTTAGTAAAATCATTAAATAAAACAGCAGGTAAAATCATATATATAATATTCTATATCTTTTCCCTAGTTATGTTCTTAGTTCACGCTATATACTTTTCATACTTTAATATGTTCTTTGATTATAGTGTTATGGCCGTTGCAGGTGAAGGAACTGAATATTATGACACTGTCCTATTAAATATTAAATACTGGGTAGTAATTATATTTATCTTAAGCATATATCTAAATATTAAAGGACTTAAAAAAAGTGAATTTAATAAAAAAACAAATTACAAAAAAGCTGGAATAATAATTATATCTTTCTTTATTATTAGACTATTAATGCCAAATTTATATGGAACTAAAAATGATGAAGTAGAATGGGATGACTGGCGTAACTCTAGAAGAATATATGAAAACTTTAATGATAATAATAAAAGCATGATGGTATCAGGTATGTTTGAATATAACGTTAGAAACTTCTATATTAATTTTATAAAAGACAATAACATTTTATCAGATGCCGAAAAAGAAGTATTAGAAGAAAACTTTAAAGAAGATATACCTGCAGAAACAAATAACTACACAGGTATCTTTAAAGGAAAAAATCTAATCTTATTACAATTAGAAAGTATAGATGAATTCTTACTTGATAAAGATATTATGCCTACATTCTATAAATTATCTAAAAACTCTCTAAACTTTACTAACCACTATTCATTTACTTCCGGAGGCGGCTCAACATTTAACTCCGAATTTATGGTAAATACAGGTTATTCAAGTGCCTATAACTATAATCAAAGTGCTTACACATTTAGCCGCAATACTTATTCATACTCACTACCAAACTTATTTAAAAATCTAGGTTATACAGTTAATGCATTCCACATGAATAGTAAAGAATATTATTCTAGAGGAGTAAACTATAAAGCCTTTGGCTATGACTCATATAATGGATTAAAAGACTTAGGTATATATCATAACAATGAATTCTGGTTAGATACAGAACTAATTAAAAATGAAACTTTTGCTAACATGATTTTAAATAACGAAAAACCTAGTGTCTCATATATTATTACTTACTCAGCTCACATGCCATATAAAACATCTAAAGGAACCTGTAAAATGCTTACTGATGAAGTTGGTCTATCAGAATTTGACTGTTTAAAATTACAAGCTAAAGAAACAGATGACTTTATTAAATTACTATTAGAAAAACTAAAAGAAAATAACAAACTAGATGATACTGTATTAGTTATATATGCTGATCACTATGACTACACTATTGAAGATAAAGAAATATTAAACAAATATAAAGAAACAAGTAATAACTTAATAAACCACACACCATTTATTATTTATAATAATGGTAAAGTAGTAAAAAATATTAAACAAGTTAATTCTCAATTAGATATCCTACCAACTGTATTAAACCTATTTGGTATTGAATATAATCAAAATAACTATATTGGTCGTGATATTCTAAGTAAAAACTATGATCAACTTGTTTTCTTCCCAGATGGCTCTTGGTATAATGGTAAAACATATGTTGCAAACGGAGAATATCAAAGTGGACAAAAAATGAAACAAGAAGTATTAGACAAATATAATCTAATAGTTAAAAAGAAAATGCTCTTAAATGATGCTGTTATAAAATCAGACTATTTCAAAAGCAAAAAATAAGGTGTACTTACTACATAGTACATCTTTTAATTTTTTATTTATAAAATACTAATTATAGTGTATAATCGATAATAGGGTGCATAGCATGAATAAAAAAATAAAATTTAAAAACCTATTTAAAAAACTAAAAAAAGTAAAACTAGGCTATAAAATAATATTTATACTAACAACTATTATATACTTAATAAGTTTAAATCTATTAATATATAATATCCTATTATTAACTGGTATTGAAACCTTACTTAGAGTATTAGTTATCATAACTTTAATAATATATCTTATTATCTTTTTTATCCTATCTTTAGTCTTATTAATATCTAAAAAGAATGTTAAACTTATTATAATTTGTATATTAACATTTATATTTGCATCTATTAATTTACTAATAACTTATTATATAGATAAAACATATAACATAGTTGATGACCTAAGTAAAGATAAAATAATATATACAACTAATTTAATAACATTAAATAAAGATATAGATATCAAAACAGTAGGTATTTTAAAAAATGAAGAAGATACTGAAGGATACATATTACCTCAAGAATATATAGCAAATAATAACAAAAAATACAAAATAACCAATTATGAAAACAATGAATTATTGCTAAAAGCTTTATATAATGGAGAAGTAGATGCTGTCTTTATTACATCAAACTATATTTTAAAATACCAAAACATTGAAGGCTTTGAAAATATTGAAACCGAAACAAAAGTCATAGATACCTATAGTAAAAAATTAGATAATCAAGATACAGTAATATCCACAGGTAAAAGCGTAACTGAACCATTTACTGTCCTACTACTAGGTGTAGACTCTGAATATGACGGACTAAGTAATAATGCTGCCTTTAATGGTGACTCAATAATGCTTATAACATTTAATCCTAAAACTTTAAATGCCACCGTCTTCAGCATTCCAAGAGATACATATGTTCCAATCGCATGCAACAATAATAAAAGTTTTAAAATCAATTCAGCAGCAGGTTATGGAACAAAATGTATGATAGATACTATTCAAAATTTAACAAGCATTAATATAGATTATTATGTAAAAATTAACTTTAAAGGTGTTGTTGCCTTAGTAGATGCCTTAGATGGTATAACACTAGATATAGATAAACCAGACTTTAAAAAGAACTCAAGCATTGACTGTAATGGACTAGTCTGCGAGCAAAACTCTAACCGTGAATTTGGTGATAATATAGTATATATAACTCCAGGCAAAGATGTAACACTAAACGGTGAACAAGCCCTTGCTTATTCTAGAAACCGTCATCAGTGGGCGTTAAGTGACTTTAAAAGAATCGAGCATCAACAAGCCGTAGTAACCGCCATTGCTAATAAAGCTAAAACTATAAGAAACATTAATACCTTTTATAAAGTATTAAATGCTGTATCTAATAATATTGATACTAATATGTCAAATAAAGAAATATTAAACTTCTATAATGTTGGTAAAAGCATATTACAAAATAGTAACTTCTCAGATAATAAATTTATAAATATTCAAAAAACATATTTAACTGGATATGATGCAACATACTACTTAAATGGATATAACGCCTATACATATCAGTACTATGAAGAAAGTTTAAATGAAATTGTAACTGCTATGAAAGAAAACTTAGAAATATCTAAGCCTCAAATGATTAAAGAATTTACTTTCTCTATTAATAAAGAATATGAAATACCTATAATTGGTAAAAAATATTCAAGTGTCCGTAAAAATGAAGGACTACCTAATTTTGTAGGAACTAGTATATCATACGTAGAAGATTGGATAAAAACAAGAAGTATTACTCTTACAAAAACATATAATGAAAATAGCGCTTGCATTAATAATAATGTTTTAGATCAAAGCGTTCATGCTGGAACAATTACAACTAACATATCTACTTTAAATGTAACAGTATGTAAAAATATAGCTGAAACCACATCAAGTGAAAGTAATACTTCAAATGGAAAAAATATTATAGATGAACCAATCGAAAATCTAGTTAAACAAACTGAAGACGATTAAAAAATGAACTACAAATAACGTAATTCATTTTTTTATTTTCTTATTAATTTCTCTAACATTAATACATAATTCATTAAATAATAACATAAGCTCATATACAATTCTAAGGCCTAAGTTTCCTAATACTAAAGTTGTTATAAATTTCCATGAGCCAAGATAAGTAAATGATAATAATGTAATCATAATTGCACTAACTAAATAAAGTATTCTAAATAAATCATCAATTATAAAGAATCTAAAATTAACAAAATCATATAATCCTTTCATAAATCCTTTATACTTATCCTTATTCTTTTTGCTAAATACTGTATAATATAATGCAATACCACCCACTATAGCAACAACTATACTTATTATAGACCAAACTATAGTAAAAGAAATACTATTAGAAGTAGTACTTGCAAAATAATCAACATCATACATATCCATAAATAACTACCATCCTTTCTTATAACATAATAACACAAAGTTATAAGTTATTAAAGAACTATGTTTAATGTTAACTAAGTATAATTAATAAGATATAAGAATTTAAACCATTAAATTTCTTAAAATATATTATTATTATTTTTTTACCAGGCTAAACATTTTCTTCAATTAATTATCTTAATCTATTAACTATTATTTGACCAATTCCATTACCTTGATATACAAGCTTTACACATACATCTGACAATATGCATATAATAGAATAATTTCCAACTACTCTGCCTATTCCAGCAAGTTTATCATCAATTAAAACTTTAACCATATACATATTATTATCTAAAGCTTTTCGCACCTAATATTCAATATAAGTATTCCAATTAACCTAATCTACCATCTCAGTAAATTCACTAACACTAATATTATATTCTATTTTTATGTTAAATAATTTCTTTAAATAAATATTTCTTCTTCCTCTTTTAAATTATTTAGTACTTTTACATTCAAATCCATCTTTTATTAGATTATTTATTGAATAAACATTATCAGGATGAATTGTACTAACCACATATTTATATTTATTATTAGTACAATATTCATCTAATGCATTTAACATTTGATACTATAAACTGTTTCCAACATATTTAGGATTAACAAACATTTGGCCATAATCAGCTACTTCCCTATAATCAAAATCTAATTCAAATTTAGATAAATCATTTTCAGAAGATGGAATTAACATCATAGAACATACTGGTTCCTTATCTAAATAATACATC
>CAVIQT010000043.1:0-2817 GCA_963645165.1 Phocaeicola vulgatus | reverse complement strand
TTTTTCTTACCCTTAAATAAGCATAAGTTATCCCAGATAGGGATATTAGTAAACCTACTATAGCAAGTATAATTAGTACATATTTATTCTTCTTCATAATAGAAAATCTCCTTTATTTTCTATTTAATTTTACTAATTGCCCCCCCCATGTCAAGTTAATTTTCTCAATAAAAAAATCTATAGTTTTAACTATAGACTTTATTAATTTTAACCTAAGCTCTTGATGAATATTTACCATCTTTTGTAGTTACAATAATCTTTTCACCTTGTGAAATAAACATAGGAACTTTTATTACATAACCACTTTCAATAGTAGCATCTTTCATCGCATTATTAGTTGTATTACCCTTTACAGCATCCGTAGTCTCAGTTACTGTATACTCAATTTTTTCAGGTAATACAAGGCCTAATATTTCACCTTGATACATTTGAACTTCAATTTCTAAACCTTCTTTTAAGAATTTAACATCATCACCAATAATAGATTCATTAATTTCCATTTGACTATAATCATCAGTATTCATAAATACATAGTCATTACCTTGTTTATATAAATATTGCATATGTAATTTATCTACATGAGCCTTTTCTAATTTTAAAGTTGTATTAAATGTATCTTCAACTGTCGCACCAGTTCTTAAATTACGATATTTAATTCTTACGAAAGCAGGACCTTTTCCAGGTTTAACATGTTGGAAATCGATAACCATGCATAAATTTCCATCTAGAATTAAAGTCATACCATTTTTAATATCATTAATATTAACATTCATAAAATTACTCCTTTATTATTTTTTCTCTTTAAACACTTGGACTTTTTTACATTTTGGACAGAATTTTTTAATTTCTAACTTATCTGGAGTGTTTGCTTTATTTTTTTCACTTGGTCTTATAAATGAACCACAAACGCTGCATTTTAATTCAATGCTTTCACGATTTTCATTTTTCTTAGCCATGGTTATTCCTCCTTTTTCATTGCCCTAGTATTATACCATATATTTTAAAGGTATATCAATATAAATTATAGGCTTTAAGGAAAATTTTATTTTTATGTAAATTTTTAAACATAATTATCATAAACTAAAGTACTAACTCTTCTCATTACCTTCGCATTTATTGGATATTTATAATTAGACACATTATTCTTATACTTAATATTTGGACTTACCATTATAATACTAAATTTAGGTTCATCAAAAGGTGCATACATAATATAAGAAGTAGATACAGTTTGTTTATCAATCTTACCATCTAAATCAGTATCCATAAAGCTTTCTGCCGTCCCTGTTTTACCAGCAGATGTAAACTTATGAGTAGTATAAGAATACCCAGTCCCGCTTTTATTTACCTCATATAAACCTTTTCTAATGCGTTCCAAATACTTATCTTCAATTAAAGGTATATTTAAAACCTTATTTTTCTTTTCATAATAAACTGATCCATCATTATTTAAAACATACTTAAGTAAAGATAACTCTATTCTTTTTCCTACCGCAAGCGTATTTATATACTGACATAAACTAATAGGCGTATAAGTATCATACTGCCCAATAGACATATTAAGAAGTAAATCATCACTATAAGTAGAACCTTTTTGTCCCATACTTTCATTCATTAAATCAATATTAGTTTTTACTCCTAAACCAAAAGATGCAAAAGTATCTCTATAAATATCAAAATGACTTTTATTTGCATTTAATGATATACCCACTTTATATTTATTACCAGTAAGCCCTATCGCTATTAAATACTGAAAATAATTACTACTCATACGTAAAGCCTCAATATCATTCATTACTCCTAAAGTTTTCCAAGAACACTTACCCATTTGATTCTTTAAATAAACACACCCATCTTTTACCTTAGTATTTTCATCAATTATATGATTATTATACCCTACTATAATACTAGCACCCTTAACCACACTACCCATTGTAAAAGAATTTATAACATTATAATAAGAATAATCATTAAAAGATTCATCATCATTTATATTTTTCCCAATTAAAGAAATAATCTCCCCTGTATTTGGATTACTAACAACCATATATGATGTATTATAATATTTAGTATTATATTCCATCTTAGCCTTAATCATTTCTTCTTCCATAATCTTTTCAATATCCATCTGCATATTAATATCAATACTTAAAACTAAATCCTTACCTTTTTCTTCATCTTTTACCTTAATTATTTTATTATCCTTAACTACATACCTAGCCTTACTTCCCCTTAAATAATCATCATAAATATATTCTAAATTAGTAACTCCTACTCTATCATTTAACTTATACCCTTTATTTAAATAATAATTCTTTAACTCATAAGGTATACCTTGTTTATATGAAGAAACAACCCCTAAAACACTTCTAAGTAAATTCTTATATGGATAATATCTTTCCCATGTTATTTCTGTTCTAATACCCTTTAAATCCATATTATTTACTATATTATACTCTTCTTTAGTTAAATCTTTTTTAATTATTTTATCCTCATAACTATAACCATCTATTAAAATTTTATAAATATATGCAGCCTTAACATTTACTCTATCTAAATCATCATCACTTATTAAAGATAACTTTTCTTCTAATATATCCTTAGAAGATATTTTTCTTTCTTCATACTTCTTTAAAATATCATTACTTACTAAATTATCCACTTCACTCTTATTATTTATATAATAATAATATCTTATATCATAATCAGTTAAACTTACATTAATATCAATTATTTCAGATAACTTTTCACTAATAGATATAACTTCACTATTTTTAATATTAAGTCTATTAAATATTAAAGACTTAACTCCAATAT
>CAVIQT010000042.1:0-16773 GCA_963645165.1 Phocaeicola vulgatus | reverse complement strand
AATCACCTTTATTTTCTATTTAATTTTACTAATTGCCCCCCCATGTCAAGTTAATGTTTTATATACAAAAAATCTATAGTTTTAACTATAGATTTTTGTTATTTTAGGAAATTATTTTTTTAAAATATCCATTGCTTTTCTCATTTTGATGTCATATTTTACTGCTTCTTCGCCACCGATTGCTTCAAGTAACTCTTCTTTACTCATTTGATACATTTCTGTCATCTTTGTAATTTCTTCATTTACTTCTTCATCAGTTACTTCAATTTTTTCTTTATCAGCAACTGCTTCTAATAAGTATCTTCCTTTAATTCTACTAATGCATTCAGGTTCCATCATTTTTTTCATACTTTCCATATTAGATTTTGTAAATTCTAAATATTGTTCTAAAGTAAGACCTTGCATTTGTAATTCTTGACGATATTGATTTAATAATCTTTCTACTTCAGCGTCTATAATTTCTTGATTAATTTCTACTTCAAGATTTTCTGATGCTTTCTTAATTAATTCATCAACATACTTATTTTCTGCATCTGCTTCCTTATGACTTTTTAGGTGCTTGCTTACTTCTTTTCTAAATTCTTCTTCAGTTTTAACATCTTCATAGCCCAAATCTTTATAAAAATCCTCATTTAATTCTGGTAGAATACGTTTCTTTATGCTTATTAGTTTAACATTAAATTTAACATCTTTATTCTTTAAATCTTCAACATAATTTTCCGGGAATTTTAAATTTAAAGTTTTTTCTTCACCAATACTCATTCCAACTAAACCATCTTCAAATCCTGGAATAAAAGTATTTGATCCTATTTCTAAAGGATAATTTTCTCCTTTACCGCCCTCAAGAGCTTTATCATCAACAAACCCTTCAAAATTAATAACTGCTGTATCTCCCATTTCTAATTTACCATCAGTTGTTTCTACAACATCAGCAAATCTTTCTTTTAAGTGTTCTATTTCATGGTTTATTTCTTCTTCGGTTACTTTTACTTTATCTTTTTTAATATCATCAAAGCCATTATATTTTCCTAATTTTACTTCAGGATGTTCAATTACTGTAAATTTAAAAGTAACATCATTTTCACAAATATGAGAAATATCAACTTTTGGTTCACAAACAGGATTTAATTTATTATCATCTAAAACTTTATGATAAGCATCATTAATAACCAAATCAACTGCATCCATAAATAAACTTTCAATTCCAACTTTCTTAATATAAATATCTTTAGGACAGCTTCCTTTTCTAAAGCCATCTACCTTAATATCTTTTTTCTTATTATTAAATGCATCATCTAATGCTTTTGACCATTCTTCGCCTTCAATATTTAGTTCAATTTCTTTTACATTCTTCATTATTTTACTCCTTAATCACTTTAAGTATTATACTTTATATAACTATTTTATGCAAGAAAAATAGACCATATTTATATTGATTAATATATTTGGTTATGCTAATATAGCGATTAATGAAAGAGGTATTGTATGACTTTAATTGAGCATTATCTTATAAATTATTTACATTTACCAAAAGATAATCATGTTACTAAAGAAGTTAGTGGTTATTTAGAAAGTAAAGGTTACTCTGTTAGTTTACAAGACATGATAAAAAAGCAAAAAGAAGGTTCTTCATTAGAACTTAGACTTAAAAATGGTAAAAATTCTGCTATTATTGAATTATCATCTGAATATCAAAATAGTATTGAAATTTTGGAATTTTTAGGGCATAAAAATATCATTGTTTCCGCATTATTTTATGACCAAATTGGTATTACTGGTCTTCGCGTAACTAACTTTAATAAATCATTAAGTATACTTCTAAATTCTACTAGACCAGAAGTAAAATTAGAAAACATTGGTTCTAAAAATGTTTGCAAGTCATCCATCGAATATTTCTTACCTGAACTAATAGATGCTAATCTTTTATTAAGAGCAGCTCATAAAGAGTTTAAGGATATTCTTTATGAAAAAGAAAATTCTGGATATAAAAAAATCGTTAAGCTAATTTAACGATTTTTATTTTATAAGAACCAGTTGGAGATTCAACATCAATTATATCTCCTTCTTTTTTACCAATAATTGCTTTTCCAATTGGAGATTCATTAGATATTTTATTTTCAAAAGGGTCTGCTTCCATAGATCCAACTATATTATATACTTCTTCTTCTTCATCATCTACATATCTAATTGTTACGGTAGAACCAAGGCCAACGGCATGGTTATTTGTTTTTTCAATTATTTTAGCATTATTTAGCATATATTCTACTTCTTTTATTCTAGCTTCAACTTCGGCTTGAGCAGTTCTAGCGGCATCGTAGTCAGCATTTTCTGATAAATCACCTTGTGCTCTAGCATCTTTGATAGCTTCAATTATCTCTGGTCTTTTAACATTTTTTAGTTCGTTTAATTCTGTTTCTAATTCTAGAAAACCTTCACTTGTTAATAAAATTTCTTTTTTTGGCATATCAATTCCAATCCTTTCTAAAATTAAACTTACATAAGAATACTACAAATGACTTACTTTGTCAAATACTTTTTTGCGCATAATATCAAGTGCAGAAACTGGTAAGTTTGCCCTTATTTTAACTATCATTTGCGCGTGATTGGCAGATATTATTTCATTATCTTTATCATCATATATTGTATTTATTTCATAGTCAAATGTTTCATAATTAGGGCTTATAAATTGTACTATATCACCTTTTTTAAAGTAGTTTCTTTGTTCTAGAGTAATAATACCATTTTGATTATCTAATACAAGAGCTAAGAAGTCTTGATTAGATAGTTCATTTTCTCCTTCAGTATAATATTGTTCATTTTCTTTGGGGAAAATATTAAAAAATTGAGGTGTACTTTCTCTATTTGCGCATCTATTTAATATCTTTAGATAATAATTAGTATATTCATCTGTTAAAGTATTATTCTTAATATGTTCAATTATTCTTTTATATGCTAAAATTACAGTGGCAATATAGTAAATGCTGCGCATTCTTCCTTCTATTTTAAAAGATACAACATTTGAGTCAATCATATCTTTTATATTAGAGATCATATTTAAATCTTTAGGGCATATTTGCATATTTTTGCTTAATATATTTTGTTCTTCTTTCGGTAAATAAGAAAAGTTCCATCTACATATTTGGGCGCAGCCACCACGGTTAGCATCTCTGTTAGTAGCGTAATTACTCATTATACATTTGCCACTTATGGAAGTGCACATAGCCCCATGAATAAAACATTCTATTTCTAGGGAGGTATAATTTTTAATATCTATGATATCTTCTTTCATGGCTTCTCTAGCAAGTACTACTCTAGTTGCTCCCATTTCTTTATAAAATAAGGCAGTTTCTCTATTTAAGGTGCTTGCTTGGGTAGAGATATGTAATTCCATTTTTAAATTTAGATTTTTCCATATATTCATAACAGCAATATCACTTACAATAATGGCATCTACTCCTATTTTATCTAGGTATTTTAAATAATCTTCTAAGCCGTTAAAATCTTCATCATGAAAGATAATATTTACAGTAACATATACTCTTTTTTTTAGGTTATGGGCATAGATAGTTGCTTCTTCTATTTCTTTTAAAGTAAAGTTTTTAGCATTGGCTCTAAGGCTGTAATTTTGACCACCAAAGTAAACGGCGTCAGCACCATAATGAAATGCGATAGTTAGTTTTTCTTTATCACCAGCTGGGCTTAGTAATTCAATCATTTATCATCACCTATCTTGTATATAGTTTTATGTTCATAAAAACGGTTATCATAGTTTATTTCTTTACCATTTAAGATATCTATCATATCTAGAGAAGATACTTCATTTGGATCAATATAGTAATAAAGTATTTTATCATCATTAAAGTTATTTATTTCTTTTATTAAATTAAAATATTTATGATAGAAAAATACAGTACCATATTTGTTTTCTACGGCCAAAAATTCAGTATCTGTGCCAGTTTTTAGTATGGCGCTTTCATATGGTTTAAAATTTTTAAATTTATTATAATTAGATAGTAGATGTCTTCTAGAATAAAGTGATATATTTAAACCAAATACTGGTAAGATAACTTTTTTATTTGCTTTATTTAAAATATTAATAATTTCTTCTTTAGTTAGTTCATTTGCTAATACAGCACTTTCTACTTTATCTAACCAAAAGTTAATGGATAAAGAGCTAACTGCTGCGTGCATTTGATTCCAAAATAAAGGTACTTTAGTATCTTTTAATACCTTATAGATTCCAATATCTTCATAAAATATACCTTTAATAAAGTTTAATTCATCTTTAATTTTGATAAAGTTATCAAGTGCTACTTTATCAAAGACTCTATTTACTAATAAAAAGATATTTTCTTTTAGTTTTTTTAGTTCTTGTAAAGAAAAAGTTTTGTATCCTACACTAAAACCATCTAAAGCAAAAAGAAAGTTAGTTATTCCTACTTTCTTATAATCATTTATTTCTTCTATATTATTTATTCTTACTATAATTTTATCTTTTTTCATTATTTTTCTTAAAGCTTACTGATAAGCCATCTCCAATTTCATAAAATTTAGTTATATAGTCTTCATTATTATTTAAAAAATCAATATATTTTTCTATTTTATCAACGATACCTCTTAAATTCTTACTTTTAATGGCATTTTTATTTTTAACTAAACCATGGAAGTTAAGATTATCAGTGATAATTACACCACCAGGGCTTAAATAATGGCAAAATTTTTCAAAGTATTTTATATATCCACCTTTAGCAGCATCTATAAAGATTAAATCATAAGTTCTTCCAGATAAGTTTACATCCATCGCATCATTATAGACTATTTCAATTCTTTTATCTAGTGCGCATGCATTAACATTTTTTACTGCTTCGCGGTATCTTTTTTCATCTTTTTCAATAGTTGTTATTTCTACTGTATCAGTCGCATTTGCCATAAGGATTGCTGAGTAACCAATCGCAGTACCTATTTCTAAAACTTTTTGGACATTATTAAGTCTTATATATTTCATAATAAACTTAATAGAGTCTAATTCTATGATAGGTATATTATTTGCTTCAGCATACCTTTCCATTTCTATTATTGTTTCTTTCATAAAGTCATATTCTCCTTAATACTCATACCATAAGCCTTCTTGTTTTAATTTAGCAACAGTTTTTACATGTTCATTATAAGTTTTACTAAAGTATGTTTTTTTGTTTTTATCTGCTACAAAGTAATAGTAATCATTTTGTTCTGGTTCAATTACTGCATCTATAGATGCTAGTGAAGGACTTGCAATGGGGCCAACTGGAAGACCTATAATTGGGCAAGTAGATTCTGCTCTAGTATTATATCCATTACATGACTTTAAATTACTTTGTGATAAATCTTTATCAAAGTTCTTTTTTACTCCATAGTATGTAGTTACATCACTTCCAAGAGGTTCTTTAAGCGCTAATCTATTATAAAAAACACCGGCAACACCTTTTCGATCAGTACTATTTGCTCCTTCTAATTCTACAATAGATGCTAGAGTTAAAAGTTCATGAATACTAAGTTTAGATATTTCAATATCTTCTTTATAGACACTAAGTTTTTGCCCCATAGTATAAATCATGGTATTAAATATTTCTTCAATAGTGGCATTTTTCTTTAAATTATAAGTATCAGGAAATAAATATCCTTCTAAAGGGTAATAAATCTTTTCATTTTTAATATCATCAGTTACAAACCAATAACTATCTATCATTTTTTGAATAAATGCATCATCATTAATAGTATCTAGTATTTCTTTTTCAGTATAACCAAATACTTCACTAATTTTTTTAGCATAGTCTGTTACTCTTTTTCCTTCTATAAAAGTTATAGTTATTCCTTCATTTTCAATTGATTTATTACTATTTAGAGTTTTTATTATTTCATCAACACTCATACTTTTAGATAAGTTATAAGTTCCTGCATAAAGTTCCTTATTTATATTAAATTTTATATAAAATTTAAAAAATAAAGCATTACGAATTAATCCGGCTTTTTCTAAATTATCAGCAATTAAATTCTTAGATGAACCAGATTCTACTACAAATTTAACAGTATCTTCTGATGATTTATCAACGGGAGATAAAAATATACTTGATGCGATTACAAAAGATATTAACATTAGTATAATAAAAGAAAAGCATACTAATAAAATTTTAGTAACTAATCCATTTCTTTTTTTAGTTTTGACCATTTTCATCACCTATTTTTTCTTGTAATGATGAAAGTAAATCTTCAATAACACTCCACTCTTTTTCGGTCTCTATTTTACCTAAGTCTGTAGTTTTTCCTTCTGGATCATAAGTATTTGCATATACTTTAATATTACCATTTTCATCTAATGAGTTATCTGTAAAAACAATATAACTTTTTTTAAATTCATCGGAATCAAAAGTAAATAAAACATCACATTCTAATTCTTCACCTTTATTATTTTTTATTGTAAATTTTCCTCTATTATTATCCATAATTAACCTACTTTCCTTGTATCAAGAATTATTGCGGCTGATAGTTCATCTATCACTTTTTTACGTTTTTTTCTTTTTACATCATCATTTATTAATATATTTTCTGCTTCTATAGTGCTCAGTCTTTCATCTATTAAAACAATTTCTTTATCAGTAAGCTTTTCCAGTATGCTTTTAAAGTTTAAGCTTCTTTCAGAAGCAAAACCTAAGGAATTATTCATATTTTTAGGAAGACCTAAAACAAGGACATCTACTTTTTCTTTATTTACTATATCTATAACTTCTTTAGCAGCATCTTTATAATCATTAAATTTAATTAATTTATATGGATAAGAAATTATACCTTTTTTATCGGACATAGCAAGACCTAAAGTTTTAGTTCCTAAATCCATACCTAAACATTTCATACTTGTAAATATCCTTCTAATAATGCCATTAATATTTTGGTTCTATCAATGCTTATCATTTTTTCTCTAGCATTTTTATAACTAGAAATGTAACCAGGATCCCCACTAATTAAATAGCCAACTATTTGAGCAATGGGATTATATCCTTTTTCTTTAAGAGCATTATATACTTCACAAAGAGTGGTATTTATTAAGGCTCTTTCAATTTCAGCACTATCAAAAAGGTTTGTTTTATCTAACACTTCTATCACCTCTAGATGAGTTAATTGTATCAAAAAAAAGCTCTCTATACAAGGTGGCTAAATTATATATTTAATATTTTCTTTATAATTATTTATCTTACCTATAACTCCATAAATAATTACTTCAATATTTTTATTATTATAGTTTTCTAATACTTTATTAAAAGATATACTATCTAAGACCATTATAAAATCTATTTTATTATAATCTTTAATTGGGTTTATTATATAGTTTATAATTCCTTTCTTATAGTTAGAATTAGATGGAATATCTTTAATATAATTATAGTTAAAAGAACTAATATAGTATTTATTTTTATTATTTAAGTATGGGGTTATATCAATATTTTCTTTTAGTTCAATAATCATTATTTTATTATTATATCTATTTATAACATCAGTAAGTTTTGGTATTCTTTCTTCTTTCTTCTTTCCAAAGTTATATTTTAATAATTCATTATAGGTATAGTTTTTAACTAAGCCTTTACCATTGGATACTCTAGATAAGAATGAATCATGAATTATTACAGGTACTTTATCTTTAGTTAGTCTTATATCAAATTCAATACCATCAAAACCATTATTAAATGCGTTATCAAATGCGGATATGGTATTTTCATTTATTTCATCATTATATAAACCTCTATGAGCAATATACAAAAAAATCACCTAATATATTATATTAAGTGATTATTCATTTATTTCTAAATCTTTAGTTTTCATTAAATCTCTTAAAGCATCATCAACTGTAGTTGGTTCTTTTTCTTCATCTAATTTTGGTGATTCAATAATTCCTTCTTCAGTTTGATTTTCTTTAGGGCTTATATCTTTTTTCTTATCATCTTGTTTATTTTTATCTTTTTTGTCTTTTTTAAAGAATATGAAGTAAGCAGCAAGACAAATTATTATGGTTCCACCTAAAGCGATTAATACAATAAGAAGTGTACTATTGTCTTTTTTTTCATCATCTTTATTATCTACAGGAGTGGTTGTAGTAGTATCATCCTCTGGAGTAAATTCATTTCTTTTAACAGTGATATTATATATTTTCTTTTCTTCGCTTTCAGCAGAAGTAACTGTAATTGTTATAACATTTTCTCCTACTTGTAGGTTTTCATTTCCTTTAATTTTAACATCTGCATTTTCATCTTCCGCCTCAGCGATAACATTTAATTTTTCAGTTTCAAAAGGAACTTCTAAAGTATAGTCTAATACATCATTATTAAATTTTTCTTTTAGTTCAAATCCTTCAACAGATAAAGATGCAAGTTTGCTTGAACCATCTGTAGTTTCTCCACGATATATTATAAAGTTATATGTTTCTTTAGTTTTACCATCTTCACTAGTAAAAATAAATTCTGCTTCATTTTTACCCATAACTAAGTCTAATTTATTAGGTAAATCAGTATGAGAAGTGCATCCTACTTTACAAGTTACTTCTAGTGTTACACCAGATTGTTCATATGATGGATTTATTGTAATTTGTTTAATAGTATCTTTATTTACATATATTTTATATTCTTTAATAGACTGAGAAAATGCCGGCTTAAATGTAGCATTTTTAACCGTGAAGTTAGTAAGCTTCGCACTGGTATTTTTAGCTCTAGTGGTAGTTGCTTCTACATATTTTAAGTATACTTCTTTACTTATTTCATTATCACCTTCTAGTGATGTGCCATCAACTACAATATTTTTTACTTTAATAGTGGTAGTTTCATTTGTGCTAGAAATATTAGTTACTTTAAATTTAATAATATTTCCATCTGTGAAGTCTTCTCCTGCTTTAGTTATCCAAATATTTTTATCATTTATTACAGTTCCATAACCTAAATTATCTGATTTATCTTCAGTAAGTTTTATTTTAGTACTGTCATAATCTAAAATTAAGTTAATTCTCTCTGGCTTTTCTCCATCAGTTTTGATGCTTATAGCAAATGAACCATCTTCATTAGTTGGCACCTGGGTACTACCAGAAGTACTAAAGCTTAAGGCCTCTACATTAAATGCACCTATAAACATTAAAACTATAAATATACAAAAATTTTTTAATTTCATTAAAACAACCTCTTTACTATATAAATAATTTTACCATACTTCGTTATTTTTTCAAGTACTAACATATTATATGATAAAAATACGATATTTATTTTTAAATAAGTTTTAATAATATTTCATTCATTACATATATTTTATTTGGATTTATAAAGATTCTACCATTTTTATAAATAAGTTCTTTTTCTCTTATAAGTGGTTTAATAGGAAACACATCTTGCATATTTATTCCATATTTATCATAAAATTCTTCTAAACTAATGCCTTCTAATTTTCTTAAACCTAACATTAATTCATATTCCATAACTTCTTTTTGAGATAATAAAGATTCTTTATGATGATAGTTTCCTTTTTCATATTCAGTTAAGCTTTTAGTATTATCATACCTAAAACCATTAACATAACCAGATGCTCCTAAACCAAAACCATAATATTCTTCATTATTCCAGTAACATAAATTATGTCTTGATTTATAGTTAGATAAAGCAAAATTACTTACTTCATAATGATTATATCCTTTTCTTTTTAATTTTTTACATATATAATCATACATTTTAGCATCTAAATCTTCTGATATATAACTTATATTATCATTATTTATCATAGTATGATTTTCAATAATTAATGAATAAGTGCTAATGTGTTCTGGTTTTAATTTTAAAAATAATTTTACATCTTTTTTTAGAACTTCAAGAGTTTCTCCTTTTAAGGCATACATTAAATCTAAGTTAATATTATTTATTCCATAATATTTAATAAGATCCATTTTCTTTTTAATATCATCAAAGTCGGCTTTTCTTTTTAAAAATTTTAAATTATCTTTATTAAAAGATTCAACTCCCATACTAATTCTATTTACTCCAAAGCGGCTTAATTTACTAAGTAAGATATCATCTATATCTTCAGGATTACATTCAAAAGTAAATTCATAATTAGAAGAACGCTTTATAACTTTAATAATATTTAAAAATCTATCTAACTCTTCAGGGCTAAGTGATGATGGGGTTCCACCACCTACATATATAGTATCTACTACTTCTCCTAAATAAAAATCATTTATTTCTTTTTCTAAAGCATCTAGATATATAGATACAAATTTTTTATCATAATATAATTTACAAAAGTCACAGTAAGAACAAATACTTTTACAAAATGGGACATGTATATATACACTTTTTATCATTTTACTACCTAAATTCTACTCATCTTCATTACTTAGAATACTTAAGAATGCTTCTGGTGGTACTTCAACTATTCCCACCATCTTCATCTTTTTCTTACCTTCTTTTTGTTTTTCTAGTAATTTTCTTTTGCGAGATACATCACCACCATAACATTTAGCAAGGACGTTTTTTCTCATGGCACTTATATTTTCTCTAGCAATAACTTTAGAACCAATACTTGCTTGAATAGGCACTTCAAATAATTGTCTAGGAATTAATTTTCTTAGTTTTTTAGTAATTTGAACTGCACGATGATAAGCAGCGTCTTTATGAACAATTAAACATAAGGCATCAACTACTTCACCATTTATTAGGATATCCATCTTTACTAAAGGGCTTATTTTATAATCGGATAATTCATAATCAAAAGATGCATAACCTTTAGTATAACTTTTTAGTTTATCAAAAAAATCATAAACAATTTCAGCAAGTGGTAGTTCATAGTGGATATTTACTCTTTTTGGATCAATAAATTCAGTAGTTTTATATATACCTCTTTTTTCTTGACATAACTCCATAATGGGGCCAATATACTCACTTGGAACAAAGATACTTGCTTTAACATAAGGCTCTGCAATAGATGCTATTTTAACTTTTTCTGGCATTTCACAAGGGTTATCTACCATAACTATATCACCATTAGTTAAAGTTACTTCATAAATAACAGAGGGGCTGGTAGCAATAATATCAATATTAAATTCTCTGTTGATTCTTTCTTCAATTATTTCCATATGTAGAAGACCTAAAAAGCCACATCTAAAACCAAAGCCTAGAGCTTCACTAGTTTCTGGTTCAAATATTAAGGCAGCATCATTAAGTTTTAGTTTTTCTAGAGCTTCTTTTAGAGCATCAAATTTATTAGGCTCAATTGGATAAATACCACTATAAACCATAGGTTTCATTGGTTTATAACCTTCTAAAGGCTCTAAGGCTTTATTATTTTTAGTAGTAATAGTATCTCCTACTCTAACAGTATCAATGGTTTTAATACTACCACTTATCCAGCCAACCGCACCAGCAGATAGTTCTTTTAGTTCTTTTTCTTGAGGAGTATGAACACCTAGAGAGACTACTTGATATTCTGAAGATGTACTCATCATAATTATAGTGTCACCTAATTTAATTTTACCTGCTTTAACACAAACAGATGCAATAACACCACGGTAAGGATCAAAATAAGAATCAAAAATTAAAGCTTTAGTTTTATCACCATAACTTTTAGGAGGATTAATTTTTTTAATAATTTCATCTAATAATTCACTTACGCCTTCCCCGGTTTTACCAGAACAAAGCATAATTTCCTCCTCTTTAAAACCTAAAATATCAATAAGTTCTTTTTTTACTTTAGGAACGTCAGCATTAGGAAGGTCTATCTTATTAATAACCGGTATAATAGTTAAATCACTATTTAATGCTAAATATAAATTAGCAAGTGTTTGGGCTTCTATACCTTGAGCAGCATCAACAACTAATAAAGCACCATCACAAGCGGCTAAACTTCTTGATACTTCATATGAAAAATCAACATGACCAGGGGTATCAATTAAATGAAGGGTATATCCCTTATAGAAAAGTTCTACTGCATTTAATTTAATAGTAATACCTCTTTCTCTTTCTATATCCATATTATCAAGTATTTGATCTTTCATTTCTCTTTTTGATACAGCGCCAGTAAGTTCTAATATTCTATCAGCCAAGGTACTTTTTCCATGATCGATATGAGCAATAATGCAAAAATTTCTAATATGATCCATCTAAATCACTCTTTCACTTTGACTATTGTAACATAATTCTTTTAATTTATAAATTACATTTTAAATATATTTCATGCATATAAAGACCTAACATTTTAATATCCATTTGATATAATTCATTAATCATTTTTTTGTTATATCTTAATTGTTTTCTTTTACTTCTAGCATAAAAAATATCATCTTTTTTATATAAATTATATTCATCATTTATATAACTATCTTTTCCTTCTTTCATATTAAATATTATAAATATAACTTTTCTATTTTCAGTCTTTTTTATATATTCTACAATTAACTTATCATCTTCATATAATTTTTTAGAATTAAATATATTAAAGTCTATAAATACTATATAATTTAATGATTCAAAGATTACATAGCTTCTAACTTCACTTTTTTCCATATTAAAGTAATCTTTTAAAATAAATTTTTCATTTAAATTTAAAAGGGTATTAATATAATTTATAAAAAAATTAATATATCCCCTTTTTGATAGAAAATATACTGAGTAAGAGTTCATTATGCTAATAAATTTCATAAACTTTTTCTCCTTCTATAATATATATTAACCAAAAAATATTAATTTCCTTTAAATTGCATGAAAAAAAGCAATATTATTTTAATACTGCTTTAATTCTTCTTACTCCACTAGAAGATGCTTCTTCTTTAACAATTTTAAATGTTCCTAATTCACTAGTATTTTTTACATGAGGACCCATACATATTTCTTTTGATACATCACCAATACTATAAACAGTTACAATATCTGGGTATCTTTCTATAAACATGGCTTCAGCTCCTAATTTAATGGCATCTTCTTTTGGCATTTCTAATACGCTTACGGAAAGTGATGCTTTAATCCAATTATTAACTATTTCTTCGCATTTACTTATTTCTTCAGGAGTTAATTTATGATCACAAGAAAAATCAAAACGCATTCTTTCATCATTAATATTTGAACCCATTTGATGAGAGTTTTTACCAATAACTAATTTTAAGGCGGCATTTAATAAATGAGTAGCGGTATGATATTTAGTTTCTATTTCATCATTACCAGCAAGACCACCTTTAAACATACCTTTAGATGCAGTTCTAGATAGTTCTTGATGAGCTTTAAATTTTTCTTTAAAACCTTCTAAATCAACAGTAATACCTTTTTCTTTAGCTAATTCTTCAGTTAACTCAATAGGAAAACCAAATGTATCATATAATTTAAATGCTAGGTCTTTATCAATACTTGTAATATTAGCAGTTTCTTTTTCAAAAACACGTAAGCCTTTTTCTAAAGTACGATTAAATTTATCCTTTTCTTTTTTTAATTCTTGTATAACTATATTTTTATTTCTTGATAGTTCATCATAATATTTTTGATATTTCTTTATTATTAATGAAGCAAGTTCTTCATCCCAAGAGGTATTTACATCTATTTCTAATTTTTTAGCATGGCGAATGGCTCTACGAATTAATCTTCTTAAAATATATCCTCTATCGGTATTTGAGGGAACTACTTTAGCATCGTCAGCTAAAATGAATGTAGCGGTTCTTATGTGATCTGCAATAATTCTCATGGACTGTTCATTACCTTCATATGGTTTATTAGTAATTTCTTCTAATTTTGCAATTACGTCAGTCCATATACTTGATTTATAGTTATCATTTACGCCTTCTAAAATAGCTGCTACTCTCTCTAGTCCCATACCGGTATCAACATTCTTTTTAGGTAGGACAGATACATTACCTTCTGCATCTTTATAATATTCCATAAATACATTATTCCAAATTTCAACCCATCTATTATCAGTAGGATCAAACTTTGATGGAACTTCGTCATCACTTCTAAAGTAAAATATTTCAGTATCGCCACCACATGGACCACTTTCACCAGCAATCCAGAAGTTATCTTCGACACCTAAATAAGCGATGCGTTCTTCACTTATACCTAAACTTTTCCATCTATCAGCACTTACTGTATCACAAGGGATTTTATCATCGCCTTTATATACAGTAACAGCTAATTTATTTATAGGAATATTTAATACTTTAGTTAAAAATTCAAAACTATAGGCAATACTTTCTTCTTTAAAATAGTCACCTAAAGACCAATTACCAAGCATTTCAAAAAATGTATGATGAGTTGTATCACCAACTGAATCTAAATCATTAGTACGAATGCATTTTTGATAATCAACAAGTCTTGTTCCATATGGATGTTCTTTTCCCATTAAATATGGAATTAATGGCTGCATACCTGCCGTATTAAATAAGACACTACCATCATTTTCTGGTACTACAGGAGCACTTGGAATTTGTTTATGTCCTTTACTTATAAAATAATTAATATATAAATCTTTTAAATTCATATTTAAATTCCTTCTTCCTAATAATAAATCTCTAATATAAAATTACATAGAGTTTTAAAAACTATATAGATTATATCAAAAAAAAGACTAAGTTTATAGTCTTTATAATGTTTTATGTGCTTATATATGTAATTCTAGCATAGCCTGAGCCTAGTTTAGAACATTTTGATGTAGGCGTACTACTTATACATGTAGTAGATATTGTTTTTGTTGAAGAGATAGTAGAAGATGTACAGTTATAGCAGTACATGGCTTTATTTGTTAATAGGGAGTTCCCTATATAACCGGAGCCGCCACCACCGGAACTTCTAAAACCAGCACCACCACCATAGAAACCGCCACCACCGCCTCCGCGACCCCAGGCGTTAGTTGATGTATCGCTTCCACCTTGACCAAAGGAACCACTAACAGAACCAGTTCCGCCGCTCGTTTGACTGCCACCAGTGCCATTTTGATTACCAACTGTTTGTAAACCTAAACTACCAGTTATTCCTCCGCCAGCGCCACCTGATGATGATCCAACAGTACCATTATTACTGTTTCCATTACCACCTTGGCCTCCACCACCACCAGCAACAATTAAAATTGAAGATTGATTAGAACTTAATGTACTAAGTAAGCCAGAAGTAGTAGCAATATGAGTGGCACCACCACCTGAACCACAATAACCATAACTATTATCATTATCACAGCCACCAGTGCCACCACCATTATAGCCGCCAGCAACTGTTGCATCTCCAGTTCCATAAGTACCGGCACCACCAGTATTAATGTATAATGTTTGACCTTTTGTTAAAGTAACTATTCCAGTTGCGTAACCACCATAGCCACCAAAATAAGTAGAATTTGCTCCGCCGCCTTGGGCGCCCCATACTTCTAATTTGTAGGTGCCAGTTGCTTTTGCAGTAAATGTTTGGTTAGAGTTAAGATAACTAAATTCATAAACAGTATTATTGTTTGCTAAATTATCAACTCCAATGAATGTAATTTTAGCATACCCTGCTCCTTGTTTAGAACAATAACTCGTAGGATCAGTACTAATGCAAGTGGTTGATATAGTCTTAGTGCTTGCAACTGATGATTCAGTACCATTATAAGCATACATGACTTTGTCAGTAAGAAGAGAATTACCAATGTATCCTGATCCACCAGAACCACTTGATTTGGCTGCAACATTATTGGCGTAGCCGCCATAGTAGCCGCCGCCACCGCCACCTACTCCATCATTATCAGCAATACCTGTAGCATTTTGGCCTTGGCCAAAACTATAACCAGTTGTTTGAGATACTTCACTTGTATTTGTAGTTGTGGTTGTTCCGCCTTTAATTCCACCACCGGATCCAGTTGCATATGTCCAAGATGCTCCGCCACCGCCACCTGATACAATTAAAATATTACCTTTATAACTTGCTAGTGATGAAAGTAACCCGGATTTTGTAGCGATATGAGTGGCACCGCCGCCGCCTCCAGAACTTTCATCATCTGAATTATCCCACGTGCCGGAGCCTCCACCATTATAGCCACCAGTGGCATTTGCTTTAAGCGGTGCATTTTGGCCTTGTCCGCCTACATTTATATAGAGGGTAGTACCTTTGGTTAAATAAACTGTACCCTTTGCATATCCACCATAGCCACCAGTATTACAAAGTGCATTATTACATAGCGCAGCGCCGCCTTGACCTCCCCATGTTTCTAATTCATAATAACCAGAATATGGTACAGAATAGGTTTGCTCAGCACCAGTAAATGTAAACGCATTTTCTTCTTGCCACAAGGCTTTTATAATTACGTTACTTGTTCCAAAAGTAAATTTATTATTTGTTATTGTTACCCCACCAGATTGTACCTCCCAGCCAGCAAAAAGGCTGTCAGTTTTAGATGGTTTTGTTAATGTGATAATATCACCTTCAAAATATTTAGAGGCAAAAGTTTGAGTGGTACTTCCTCCATTTAAGTTTACTGTTAAAGTATATGGTGCTTCCCATAAGGCTTCGATAACAACACTTTCGGTATTTATAGTTAAGACATTATCTTTTAAAGTACCATCGCCGCTGGTTATTTTCCAGCCAGTAAATATATAGCCTGATCTAGTTGGAGTAGTTAATGTGATAGTTTGTCCGGTTCCATATTTAGATGCAAAAGTTTGAGTTGTGGTTCCTTCATTTAGATTAACTGTTAGAGTAAGTCCTCCTTCATAATATGCTTTTATGGATACATTTTCTTTACCGATAGTTAAATAGTTATTTTCATCTATAG
>CAVIQT010000041.1:0-9618 GCA_963645165.1 Phocaeicola vulgatus | reverse complement strand
CTTTACCTCTTTTCTTTCCATTTGAATTTATATTTCTTTTAGCTTCTATTACGTGTATATTAAAACCATCTTTTATAGATTCTTCAAAGTCAACTGATAATATTTTAATATCATTTAAATGGTTTACCTTTAATCATTTCTTGTTACCTTATTTTCTTTTTCGTTACGCATGTAGTGGATCTAATTTCTTATGAAAAATCACTTAATAATGCATATTTATAAAGTCTCAGTAATATCATTTATTATTTCAAAAGATTCTACATATTTAACATAGTATGGTTTACCTGCTTTTATAACAAAACAGAAGTTATTTGGTACGTCTTCTTTCATAGAAGGTATTTTTTGGGCAACTTTAATACTATATTGATCATTAATTCCATTGCCAATCCATATACCAAAGTTAGTATTAGATGAAGAACGATACCATGATTCCATTTCTATTTTTCTTATTTTATCAATACTATCTACAATAATAAATTTAATTATTTCAATGTCTTTAGCTTTATCCATCATGGTGCTAAATAGTTTTTTATTTTCTTCATTTAGTTTATTTCTAAATGATTCTATACCTATGATAAAACAGTATATTTTAGGTATTTCTATAAAGATATCTTTATCATAGTTACTATTTACATATTTATCATAGTTAGTATTTACATAATCATTTATTTTGGTAAATATTTTATCAAAGTCTTTATCTATATATTGATAGTTTTCTTTTTCTAATTCTATTTCTTCTGAGTTAATAACTATTACTTGGGCTATTTTTTGATATATTATTTGGTTTATTAGGGCATTTAATAGTTTACTTACTATTAGTAAATCTAATGATGATATAACATTAATTAAGTATCTATTAAAATTAAATGTTATAGCATTTAAATTGGATTTATTTATACCAATAACAACTTCATTATTAGATAGATATCCTTTTATTTCATTATAAGTAACTATATTAGGTAGTACTGGTATTTTATTTGCTCTTATTTTATACATGGAGTTAGATGTTTTTATTTTATCTTTGACAGTTATAGAGATATTATCTTTTTCACTAACCATAGCGGTTTGAAATTCATAAACATCATCTATTTTAATTAGACCTCTACCAAATAGTTTAGCAGGATAATTTTTATTAATAGAGCCTAGGATACTTATATAATCTTCTTCATTATTTTGATTAAGTACATATAATAAAGAAAAGCTTTGTCTTAGTTTATATCTAATTCCATTAGGGGATGTTATAGTTAAAATAAAGTATATTCCATATTTAATACTTTCTCTTGCTAGGATACTTAAGTTTTCTGATAGAGTTTCATATACTTCAGTAAATGATTCAAAGTTATTAATAATTATTACAATATTAGGTACTTTTTTAGGGCTATTTTTAATATAACTTTCATAGGTACCATTATATTCAGCAAACAAGGTTTTTCTTTCATTTATGGTAGATGTTATCATTTTAAATAAGTTATTTATTTTTTCTTCTTCACTACTTGTTAAGATATCCCCTACTAGATAAGAGTTTCTAAACATATTTAGAGTTCCTGAACCAAAATCTATTAGGTAGTAATTTAATTCTTCTGGGGTATAGTTTAATAATGATGAGTAAATCATACTAGTAATAAAGTTTTCTTTACCACTACCGGCAGCACCATAAATTAGAGTATTTCCTTCTTTAGAGATAGGAATAGTAAGTAGTTTTTGTTCTTGTTTATTAGGAATATCATATTCTCCAATTATAGGGTTAATATTAAACATTTCTTTAGTATAAGTATTTTTATATTTTAATTTTAAATTATCTATAGTGATAAATCCTGGGATTTTTTCTAACCATAATGGTTTAGTTATTATATTTTGTTTGGTAGATAGATCATTTAAGTATTTTACTATATTTATTAATTCTTCTCCATTTGATATAACTACTTCTTCTTTTTTTATTTTAGTACTTACTTTTTTAGTTATGTAACCAATATTATTTATAAAGTCTATTGAGGTATTTAATTCTTTAGTTACTTTATCATGAGGAATATATTTTAATCCAGCATAAGCAGCTTGGCCTAGAATAAATACTTCATCATAACCTACTTGGAAATAAAACCTACCAGTTTGTTTTAAATAGGCAGCATCTGATTTTTTTATTACTTCATTAGAGTCAGAGGTATCTTGAACTCTTAAGCATACTCTAAAGCGAGTATTACTCCATATTTGAGGGTCTACTACACCACTAGGTTTTTGAGTAGCTAGTATTAAGTGAACTCCTAAACTACGACCAATGCGGGCAGTACTTATTAGTTCATCCATAAATTCTGGTTCTTGATTTTTAAGTTCAGCAAATTCATCACAGATAATAAATAAGTGAGAAACAGGCTCAGTTATAACTTTTTCTCTATACATTTTTTGATATTTATATATGTCAATAGTGCTTTCACCAGATACTTCTCTAGCTTTATTAAATAGGGCTTGTCTTCTTTTTAGTTCAGCAGATATTGATGCTAGACTTCTTTTAATTTCATTAGCGTCTAAATTGGTAATAGTGCCAACTAAATGAGGAAGTTTAAGACCAGTAAGTTTATTTTCAAAAGCACCAGCAAGGCCACCTCCTTTATAGTCAATTAGGATAAATTGTACTTCGTAAGGGTGATAGTTTATAGCCATTGATAAGATATATGTAATAATAAATTCTGATTTACCACTACCGGTCATACCGGCAATAAGACCATGAGGTCCATGATATTTTTCGTGTAAATCTATTGATATTATTTCTTCATTTTTACCTACTCCAACGGGAGCACTTAAATTTAAAATAGGATTATTTTTTTGCCAGCGTAGTAAACTATTTAATTGTTCTACTTTTCCAACATCATACATTTCTAAAAAGCCAATTTTATTAGGAAGTTTACCTTCTGCATCATTTTTAATATCGATAGGAATATTGGCTAAGACTTTAATGCAGGCTTCATAATCAATTATAGATTCTAAATCAGGAATAAATTTAATACTTTCACTTGGATTTAAACTATTTTTTATTTCACATTCATGATATTTATTACTTAACATACTCATATCTATAAATGATGTACATTGATCTGGTAAGTTAGTCATTTTTTGTTCTAGGACTACTAAACTAAAGTTATTATATGATTTATTATTTAAGATATTTTTAATTACATCATATTCTCTTATTTTCTTTAATGAATCAGTTATTATTAGATAAGATTGTTTATTATTTTCAGGATTATTTTTATAGTTTTCAAATACTTTATTTAAGTAGTAACATACTTCTTTATATTCATCATTATTAGTTGCAAAAAATCTCATTACTTTATCATCTGTAAATATATGGGGTGCTTGTTTTAGGAAACTCCATTCATGTTCTCTTTCTTCATCAGTTAAGATGACTATTTTTAAATCATCATAGCTATGAAAGGCTAGAATTTGAATTAGTAATCTTCTAATTAAGTTATGTAAATTAGTTAGGCCATATATACCAGTTATGTAATTATTTTTAAATGAGTAAGGGATAGCAACATTTTCTAGAGTTTTAGGGGTACTTCCTAGTTCATTTAGCATTTTCTTTAAATTATCTTCTTCTAGAGTAAATCCTTCTTCTGGATAGTTTATATTTATCTTCATAGGATAGTTACCTGTTCCAACATTAACAGTTAAAAAGTCGATATCATCAGTACGTTTTTGCCATAAGGCAGGATTTTTATGAAGAATAATAGATGATGCTTTTTGGGCGTCTTGATAGTACATATTTAGGGCTTCTTCTTGATTATGTTTGTTAGTTTCTATTTCTTCTTTTTTAGAGTCAATATATTTACGATATTTCTTTTGTCTTTTTCTTTCTTTGCTTGCTCGGTCAAATTTTTCATACCACCTAGTAAATAACGGCCAAATAAAGATACTGGCAAACATAGCGCCACATATAACTAAAGAAGGAGTTGCTTGTTTTAATGTTATAGCACCACTAGTAACATTACTTATTGATTGATAACCCATTACCATAGAGGTCATAGACATAGTTGCCATAGGGCCAATAGTAAGTAAGAAAGGGCTTTCTTTTTCTTCTTGTTTTGCTGGTGGTGCATCTATTTTTAATTCTAAAGTATTTATTACAGGTACAATTCTTGGTTTTTTATAAAAGTAATCATTATCATTATAAATTGGATATTCTATCTCAACAGGATTTTCGGAAAAGTCAGGATACATAGATCCAATATTACCTAAGGGAAGCATATTAGTAGTTATTTGTTTAAGAGTTCCATTATTTAAGTATACTGCATATCCATTATTAGTAGTCATTGATATTATTATTCTAAGACCAACAATAAATATAACATCTCCTATTTTAAGTTCGGCTTTTTTTAGGATTCTAAAATTATTTATATATAGACCATTTTTAGTATCATTAACATAAATATATAGTTTATCATTCTCTTTTTTAATTAGAAAAGATTCTTTATCTAAGTTACTATAAATAATATTAGAGCTTGGTTTACTACCTATTAATAGACCTTTTTCTAAGTATTCATTTATTTCATAACAGTTATAGTTTTCAATTATATTTGAGCAGTATAAAAGAAAGATACTATTATCAATATCATTTTTTATATAGTAAAATTTACCTACTTCAAGGTATGTATATGGCTGCATGATATTATTTTTAATGTAGTATACTTCTTTATTACTTATTAGTTTCCATTTATCACCATCAGCTTCAATAGAGATTAAATTACTTCTGTTACCATTTAGATCTATACCTTCAACCCAGTATACTCCTTGAATTTTAGATGGTAAAATAATGTTTTTTATTGAATAAAGTTTAATTACGGATATACGCATAACTGCACCCCTTTTTATTTTATTACTATAAAAATTATACTACACTTAAAATAAAAGGACAAATAAAAAACTATTATAATTTATAATAGGTTTTAAATATTATTATTAATAAGTTCAATTACAGCGCCTGCATTATCACTTCTGGCTCTGTAAAGGCCAATTTCGTTATTTTCACTACTATTTTGTGATGGTGCTTCATAGTATACAGTTATGTTTTGAGTCATGTTGGTATAGTCTTTATCAACTTCACCAGTAAGCTGGTCATATAGTTTACCATAGTCAGCTCCATTAGCCATATTATTATAGTTATTTTTTAGTTCATAATTCATAAATTCTAATTGTCCTTCTAAAGATGATGGATCATAGTTATTATTTTGGCAATATGTATAAAGATTGTTTTTTCGATCAGCATTAAGCCACTGGCAGATACCAAAAGCACCATTACCATTAGTTATAGTAGGATCAATTTGAGAGTTTTCATTAATGATATTAGCTAAAATTGCTTTAGCGCCAGCATCTGTATATCCAAAGTCATTACGCATTTTATTATAGGCATAAATGATTCTTTGATCTGTATCAGATGTAAAAATATTACTTGGATTATTTACGATAGTAGTTTCGATAGTATTTGTTTTATTATTTTCATTATTAGTAACAGAACCCTCTATTACTTTTTCTTCGAAAGATAAGCCTTTATTATATTCATTATTAAGAGTATTTGATAAATTAGGATTATCTAGTAAACCCATATTAATTATTTGCATATATAAAGCGCCATTTACATCCATATTGCCATTATGAATCATACTATTAATAAGCTCAGTTACTTTAGTACCATATTCTTTATTAATTTCTTGTAATTTAGAGTTTGGATTACTAGAGTTTATTACAGATGTAGCAAGTTCTTTCATCTTATTTGAGTAATCTTTTAATGTAGTATAATTAACATTTTTATAATTTAAATCTATAGTTATATTATTATTTTCACTATTTAACATATCTGCAATATATTTAGGAACTATTCCATTATTATTAATAGTTTTTTGGACGGCTTCTGCAGTTTTTGCTCCATATAAGTTAGTTAGATTTTTAACCCTTTCTTCACCATTACCATAGGGATTTTTACCAGAATTTATTTCTTTTACAATTTCTAGAATTTTATCTACTGTTAGAAGTTCTAAATTAACAGTTGATGTAGTAAATCCAGTTAAGTCATCAGAGCCTACTAATGGCTCTTCAATATTTAAGGCTTGTCTTACGTTTCTTTCTATATCTTTTAGTGATGCCATATCAGTAGATGCTTTAGTAAGATAGTCTTTCATTTCAGTTAGAAGCATTACATATGTAAAACCATTTAAACTACTTGCTTTACTAATTAAATCACTAATTTGAGATGTTGCTAGAGTAATATTTTCTTCTGTTTTATCTATATTATTTTTAGCAAGATTAAATAGTCCTGGTTCATATTCAAACATAAATTCACTTCCTAACTATTTTTTAATTTATATAATTCATTTTGTTTGATACTTAAACTTATATTACATTCATTAATACGTTTATTAAATTCATCCATTTTTCTTAAGCAGAAACTATTGATACTAGAAACACTATTTTTAGCATTTTTTAAATTAGTATCAATATTAGGGATTAAGTCATTACCTAATATATCATCACCAGAAATAAAGCCACCGCTTTGGTAATTTTGTTTAGCAGCAAAGATATTATCTAAGGCTTTTTCTATAGTCATAGAATAGTTTCCTAGTTGACTATTAAAGTTTTCATAACCTTTCTTCCAACCTTCATATATGCTTATAGTTCTATTTATTCCTCGTATTTCTTCAGTTAGAGCATATATTTTCATTTCTTTAGTAGATAAAGCCATATTTTACCTTATAGTGAACCAATGTTAGTAGTTGCTTTAGATAAGTTACTTATAGCATCATTAAAGTAAGTAGTATATTTAGATGTATTATCATTAAAGCTTTCAAATAAACTTACAGCGCGCTCTTTATTTGCTCCTGCTATCCAGTTAGATAGTAGTTCGTCTTTTTGATTATTAAAATCAGTTACAAATTTATTATAAGTACTAAAGATACTTTGAAGTGTATTTAAATCATTTAGTATTCCAGGGTCTACATCATATCTTACAGTTGGTTCTGCTAGAGGGATGCTAGTAAACTCCATTGTAGTTGGTAATTTATCACCAATCATACCAGAACCACCATTAGCGTTTCTTACATTTTGAACAGCAATTATACTATTAGCAGCATTTGATGTTACTAAGATGGCATCTTGCATTAATGCACCCATACCATTATAAATATTAATTAAATTATTAATATGAACAGTGGCATCAGAACTTACCCAGTGATTTTTTAAATTAGATATGTTTGAAGAAAGATTATCTAATAAAGTTTTTCCATTCTCTAAAGACATACTATTTATTTCTTGACACTGATTATAACCTAAATCTAAGTTATTTATTTTTATATTATCCATTAAAATCTCCTCCTTCTTTTATTATGAATAATAATATAGGCATGATTACCTTAATAATATATTACCATTATTAAGAAGAAATATAAAAGAGATGTGTAAAATGTTTACACTAGATAACTACTATTTTACTTCCATTTTTGATAGTAGAGTCTTTTACTAGGATATTATTATCATATTCTTTTCCAGTATCACGGTCAACAATTCTTATATCATTTATATTTTTATTAAATGCATTATTTGATTCTTCTTTTATAGCGTTTAGAATATGAGTTTTTATAGTTCCCACCATTTTATTATTAGGAATATAGATATCAAATTCTAGTTCAATTATTGGGACTATTACAGTAATTAAATATTTATTTAACAATTTAATCATCTCCTACTTTAAAAGTATAACATTTTATAATTTAAAAAAGAAGTCTAATTTAGACTTCTTGAATTACAGCAATTATCATAGGTTTACACTCAGTTTCAACATAAAAATATTTACTTAGTTTTTCTCTTATTTCAGTTTTAATATTATTAAAGTCAACATAGTTATTATTTATGTTTTTATTTATTACTTCAAGAGATATTCTTTTTATTTCATCTAACATTTCTTTAGAGTCTTTTACATAGATAAAACCACGAGTGGTTATTTCAGGGCCTACTAATAGTCTTTTATCTTTTTTAGCAAGTGTCGCACTAATAAGCACTATACCATTTTCTGATAGCATTTCTCTATCTTTAATTACTAAGTCCCCGACATCATCAGAACTTGTTCCATCAATTAATACATCATCTATAAATATATGTTCACCAGTTTCTTCTAGTTTTTTATCATTAATAGTTATTACATCACCATTTTGTTTTAAGATAATATTTTCTTTTTGGTAACCTAAATTACTTGCTAAATCTGCATTACCAACCATATATCTATATTCACCTTTAACAGGAATAAAATATTTAGGTTTTAATAAGTTAATCATTAGCATTAAGTCTTCTGATGAAGCATGTAATGAAATACCTTTATCTTTAGGAATATTTATAGTATTAATATCTAGCATAGCTAGTTCATTTTCAATTTTAACAAATATTTTTTCATTTTCATCATATTTAGGTTCTGCGAAACATACAGTATCAGAATTTATTAATTTAATGTATTTATCATTTCCTGCAATTATTTTTTCCATAGAATTATATGGGTTTGCTCGATCATCACATACAAGTAATATAGCATTAGTATCATTTATATTAGATAAGTCTCCAATCATGTTGGTATCAATATCCATATAGTTATCTTTAATAGCCATATTAATTATATTTTGAAGTTTTTTACCCATTATTACTATTTTACGATGAGAATTTTTAGCAGCATTAAAGATTCCTTCAATTGTATATAGATGAACAGGAAGGACACTAAAGATTACTCTACCAGTTGCTTTATTAATAATATTTTTAAAAAATGATGACATATGATGATTAGGACTAGTATGTCCAATATTTTCAGAGAAACTTGATTCACATAAAAGTGCTAGGACACCTTGTTTTCCAACATAAGCTATTTTTCCTAAATCCATATTATATGGTCCCATCATTGATGGATCGATTATAAAGTCTCCAGTGTATACAATCGCACCATCTGGGGTATTTATTACATACATAACTGAATCAGGTACTGAATGATTAACTCTTACGGGAAATACACTTAATTCTTTATTGATATTAATTTTTTTATGAGTTTCAATTAATTTTAAATTACTTGCCGGTATTCCTTCTAATATCATTTGATTATAAGTATATTTAGCAGCATAAACTTTAATTTCTGGTATAACTTTAATTAAATCATTTATACCACCATAACTTTCAGGATGAGCATGAGTTATAAATACTCCAACTATTTTATCTTTATTTTGAATTAGATAAGAATAATCTGGTAATATATAATCTATACCAAATATAGTATCATTTGCATATTTTAATCCAGCATCTAAGACAAATATATGATCATCTATGTTAACTACGTAAGTATTTTTACCATTTTCATCAAGCCCACCCATGCCAAAAATCTTTATTTTACACATTTATTATCACTCTTTCTTTTATTTAAAGTTCTTTTCGGTAAACCAATTATATCAAAATATTTACTTATTTTCAATTATTTTATGACAAAAAGAAAAGTAGAAGATAATGCTCCTACTTTCCCCGCATCAGAACAAATCTAACGCTTCAAAATTCTGATTAACCTATGCGTTGTTTCATAGGCAATTTAATTATATAACAATTACTTATAAC
>CAVIQT010000040.1:0-10930 GCA_963645165.1 Phocaeicola vulgatus | reverse complement strand
TAGAGCACGCCAATAAAGTAGATAGTACCATTTTATCTAACATAAAAACATGGTATAACACTTATATAAAAAGTTATGCAGATAAACTAGCCGATGTCATCTACTGTGGTGACAAAAGTACATATAAAAACACATCATATAATCCATGGAGTATTGGGACAATCGGTACAAATTATGGAGTAGGAACAAATGTAAATTATTATGGTGCTGTATCAAGAATTGTCTCATCTAGTGATGGTTTAGGTAGTGCATCTGGAATGTCACCAACCCTAGTTTGTCCTAATGATAATCTAGGGGCTAATTTATCAAAATATACAAGTGAGGATACAGTAAACGGTAATGGCGCTTTAAATGGATATAAAGTTGGATTATTATCAGCTGATGAAATAGTATTTGCTGGTGGTGGTTACTCAACTGCCAATAGTTCTTATTATTTATATGAAAATGCGAATGGTACATTCTGGTGGACTATGTCGCCGTCAAACTTTCATTCAAGTGGTTATACTAAAAATATTTTGTATGTCAGAACTGATGCTGGCGTTGAAACTGGTTGGCAGTCAACGAGTGTGGGTGCTGTCCGCCCATCTATATCACTTATTCCAACAATCACTATATCATCTGGTACAGGCACGTCTAGTGATCCATTTTTGATAAGTTCTTAATATATATAAGTTATTAGATGTAATTTAATGACTTTTTCTTTTAATTTATATTTATTTATTATATAATCAAGGAGCAAGGAATGATTATTGTGAAGATTGAATATACGTTATTAAAAAAAGATAAGAATACTAATGCTAGATTGGGTAAAATTAAAACTAATTATGGGGAGTATGATACTCCAATGTTTATGCCTGTCGGAACTCAAGCAACTGTTAAAACTTTATCTCCAGAGGAACTTAAGGAAATAGATTGTGGAATTATACTTGCTAATACTTATCATTTATGGCTTAGACCTGGTGAAGATGTTATTAATCATGCAGGTGGTTTACATAAGTTTATGAACTGGAATGGTCCAATCCTTACTGATAGTGGTGGCTTTCAAGTATTTAGTTTAGCTAAAAGAAAGGATATAACTGAAGAAGGAGTTAAATTTAAAAATCAGTATAATGGTGATTCTTTATTACTTACTCCGGAAAAGTCTATTGAAATACAAAATAAATTAGATAGTGATATTGCGATGAGTTTTGATGAGTGTATTGGTTATCCTGCAACTTATGATTATTGCAAGCAAAGTGTTGAAAGAACTTTAAGATGGGCTAAAAGGGGGAAAGATGTTTTTAATAATCCAAGACAAAGTTTATTTGGTATAGTTCAAGGCGGTGAATATGAAGATTTAAGAAAACATTGTGCTGAGGAACTTGTAAAGCTTGATTTTGATGGTTATAGTATTGGTGGCACTAGTGTTGGGGAAGATAAACCTACTATGTATAAGATGGTAGAAATGAGTACTAAGTATTTACCTGAGAATAAAGTAAGGTATTTAATGGGTGTAGGCGATCCTATAGATTTAGTAGAAAATGTTATAAGGGGTATTGATATATTTGATTGTGTAAGTCCTACTCGTTTAGCTCGTCATGGGCATGCTCTTACTAAGTATGGAAAAATAAATTTAAAAAATGCTAAGTATAAGGAAGATTTTACTCCAATAAGTGATGAGTGTAATTGTTATGCTTGTAAATATTATACTAAGGCTTATATAAAGCATTTACTAAATGCAGAGGAAACATTTGGAGCAAGATTATTATCTATTCATAATATTAATTATTTAGTAAATCTAACTAAAGAATTAAGGGATGCGATTAAAAATGATTGTATTTTAGAATATAGAGAGGAATTTATTAAGAATTATTATGGAGAAAAAAAGTAAAATAATAATTTACTTTATTGTAGCGTTTATTGTAATTATTTTGTTATTATCAGCAGAAAAAAATCTTAATAATCATTATAAGAAAGAATATTTAGTAATAGATAATAAGATAAAAGAGGCTGCTAAAGAGTGTTATAATGATGGTAAGTGTAATGATAATATAACATTAAAAGATTTATATGATAAAGAGTATTTAGATATACTTTTTGATCCTAAAAGTAAAGAAAAAATAGATGATAGTAGATGTATTACTTATAATGGTGCGGAAGTTACATTTTGTGATGAGTAATACATCTTTTATATTGTATTAAAATAGTTCGTTGAGAAAAAGTGGCAAAAGTGGCAAAAATTCTCAGTGGAGGAAATTATGAAAGAGATTAAAAGAGATTTGTATCTGGATAAATTAATAAGTAGAAAAGAAAATAGTTTAATAAAAGTAATTACGGGTATTAGGAGATGTGGTAAATCATTTTTGTTGGATCCGTTATTTAGAAACCATTTACTTGAAAGTGGGGTAAAAGATGATCATATTATTAAGTTAGAGTTAGATAAGGAGGAAAATAGGCAATATCGTGATGCTTATGAACTTAATAAATTTATAAAATCACGAGTAAAAGATAATGATATGTATTATATATTGTTAGATGAAATACAAATGGTTGATGGCTTTGAATCAGTATTAAATGGATTTTTATATGAGAGAAATCTTGACGTTTATGTTACTGGTAGTAATTCTAAATTTTTATCATCTGATATAATTACTGAATTTAGAGGTAGAGGTGATGAAATAAGGGTATTTCCATTATCATTTAAAGAATATGTAGATGCATTTAATGGTGATAAGCAAGATGCATGGAATGAGTATGTATTATATGGCGGCTTACCTTTAGTGCTTTCAAAGAAAACTGATGAAGAAAAGTCAAAATATCTAAAAGATTTATTTGAACAAACTTATATAAAAGATATAATTGAACGAAATAATATTCAAAGGGTAGATATTCTTGATTCTATTATTAATATGCTTGCATCATTAGTTGGTTCTTTAACTAATCCTAAAAAAATATATGATACGTTTGTAAGTAATGGTAAAAAAGAAATATCTTCAAATACGGTTAATTCTTATATAAAGTATATTGAAGATTCATTTATTGTAAATAAATCAGATAGATATGATGTTAAAGGGAAAAAATATATTCAAACTCCACAAAAATATTATTTTTCTGATATTGGGCTTAGAAATGCTAGATTAAATTTTAGACAGCAAGAAGAAAATCATTTAATGGAAAATATTATATATAATGAACTAATTGTTAGAGGTTATAATGTTGATGTTGGTGTTGTAGAAATAAGAGAAGATAATCAAAGAAAACAGTTAGAAGTTGATTTTGTTTGTAATTTAGGAAATAAAAGATATTATATTCAATCATCATTAAATTTGGAAACTAGGGAAAAAACTATTCAAGAGGAAAAACCTTTAATGAATATTAATGATAATTTTAAAAAGATAATTGTTGTTAAAGATAGGATGAAACATTGGATAACTGAGGAAGGTATATTAGTTATTGGAATTCAAGAGTTTTTACTTGATAAAAATAGTTTAGATTTATAAATATAAAAGAGGTTTAGTTAGTAATAAACTTTCTTTTTTTAATTGACTTTATATAAAAGTAGAGATATAATCTAACAGTGTTAGATTAAGAAAGGATTATATGATAAGATTATTTAAAAATTTAAAATTTAAAGATTGGATATTATTTTTAATAGCGGTTTTATTTATTGTTTTTCAGGTTTATTTAGATTTAAAGATGCCTGATTATATGAGTGAAATTACTATGTTAGTTCAAACAGATGGTAGTGAGATGAGGGATATTCTTCTTAATGGGGGATATATGCTTTTATGTGCTTTTGGTAGTTTAGTTCTTGCAGTTATTGTAGGTTTTTTAATGGCAAAAGTTTCGTCTGATTTTTCACTTAATACTAGAAGTAAGCTTTATCGTAAGGTGGAAAGTTTAAGTTCTGGTGAGATAAAGAAGTTTAGTACTAGTAGTTTAATTACTAGAACTACAAATGATATTACTCAGCTAGAGATGGTTTTAGGGATGGGACTTCAATTATTAATAAAGGCTCCAATTATGGCAATATGGGCAATTAATAAGATCGTAAATAAAAATTTTGAGTTTAGTGTTATTACAGGTATAGCAGTAGTTATATTATTAATAACTATTATAACTATTACTTTAATAGTGTTTCCTAAGTTTAAAATTGTACAGAAGTTAACAGATAAGATAAATAGTGTTACAAGAGAAAATTTAACTGGTATAAGGGTAGTTAGAGCTTTTAATGCAGAAAAGTATCAAGAGGAAAAGTTTGCTAAGGTTAATAATGATTTAACTAATCAGCAGTTATTTAATCAAAAGACATTTTCTATTTTAATGCCAGTTATGTATTTAATAATGCATATGCTTCCACTTGCTATTTATTTTGTAGGTGCGACACTTATTAATAATTCAATTATGTATGATAAAATAATGATATTTAGCGATATGGTGGTATTTACTTCTTATGCTACGCAGGTTATAATGTCATTTTTAATGCTAGCGGTAATATTTGTTTTAATGCCTAGAGCAACAGTTTCTGCTAAGAGAATAAATGAAGTATTAGATACTGATATAAATGTAAAAAGTGGAGCATTAATACATAATAAAGATGAGGAAAATTCTGATATATCGGTAGAATTTAAAAATGTATCTTTTAAATATCCTGATGCAGAAGAAGAGGTATTAAAAGATATTTCATTTAAAGTTAATAAGGGAGAAACTGTCGCATTTATAGGTTCAACTGGTAGTGGTAAAAGTACTTTAGTTAATTTAGTTTTAAGATTTTATGATGTAACTAAAGGAGAAGTACTTATTAATGGTAAGAATATTAAAGATTATAATTTAAATTATTTATATAGTAAGTTTGGTTATGTTCCTCAAAAGGCAGTTTTATTTAGTGGTAGTGTTAAAGATAATATTGCTTTAGCAGATAAAGTGCAAAATATAGATATGATTAAGAGGGCATCTAAAGTAAGTGAAGCAGAAGAGTTTATTTTAAAGATGGATAAAGATTATGATACTTATATAGCAAGAGGTGGCACTAATATTTCTGGTGGTCAAAAGCAAAGATTAGCAATTGCGAGATCAGTATATAAAAATCCTGATATTTATGTTTTTGATGATTCTTTTTCAGCACTTGATTATAAAACTGATCAAGAGGTTAGAAGTAATTTAAAGAAGACAACTAAAGATGCTTGCACTTTAATTGTGGCTAGCCGTATTGGTACTATTCTTCATGCAGATAAAATTGTAGTTTTAGATGAAGGTAAGTGTGCGGGGATTGGTTCGCATCAGGAACTTATGAAAAATTGTGAAGTATATAAGCAAATAGCTTTATCACAGTTATCTAGAAAGGAACTTGAAAATGCATAGAGAAAGAGGTAATAGTTTAGAAAAAGCAAAGGATTTAAAAGGTTCTTTAAAAAGATTATTAATTTCTTTAAAAGATTTTAAAGTTTTAATTATAGTGGCGATGGTTTTAGCTATATTTGGAGCGATATTATCTATTGTTTCACCTAAGTATTTATCTAAGGTGGTTGATGAAGTTTCTTCTTCTTTAGTAGTAAATAAAGATAATTTAAGAACTATAGAAGAAAAAATGACTAATGCTTTTAGTGAAGAAAATATTAAATCTTTACAGAAAAAATATTGTACTGATATAAATAGTGAAGATTGTCAAAGTTTAATATCATTTATAAAAACTAAAGATTATACTGTTTTATCTATTAATTTAATAAATGATATATTTATTCCTTATGAAATAGATGGGGTTATGATTACTACAGATGATCAAATTAATTTAATGAAGATAGCAAGTTTAAATAATGATACTAAAAAGATGAGTGAGGAACTTAAGAATCTTCCTATAAATGTTCAAAAGGTATTATCTACTGATGTTAATTTAGTAAGGGTTAAGAATTTAGCTATTATATGTTTTGTAATGTTTATGCTTAGTACCGTATTTGAATATTTTGAAGGTATTTCAATGACTATAGTATCTAATAGGTTTGCTAAAAATTTAAGAGAGAAAGTTGTATTAAAGATTAATAAATTACCTTTAAAGTATTTTGATAAGAATCAAATAGGGGATATTTTATCTAGAATTACTAATGATATTGATGTAATAGCTCAGTCTATGAATAGTTCTCTTTCTACGTTAGTTGCTTCAGTTACTTTATTTATAGGTAGTATTATTATGATGTTTGTAACTAATTATTTAATGGCTCTTACTGCTATATTTGCATCTTTATTTGGTTTTATATTTATGGGACTTGTTTTATCCAAGAGCCAAAAGTATTTTGCTTTAAAGCAGGAAGAACTTGGTAAGTTAAATGCTCATATTGAGGAAGCATATTCAGGAATGAATGTTATAAAAGCATATAATGCAGAGGATGTTTTTGAAGAAAAATTTGATGATTTAAATAATAGAGTTTATAAAGCCAATTTTATTAGTCAGTTTTTATCTGGTTTAATGCCACCAATGATGCAGTTTATTGGTAATTTAGGTTATGTAGCAGTATGCATAGTAGGGGCAGTATTAGCAACTAAAGGGATAATTAGTTTTGGCACTATTATAGCGTTTATTATATATGTTAGATTATTTACATCACCACTATCACAAATAGCGCAGGCAGCATCAAGTATGCAGCAAGTAGCGGCTGCTAGTGAGAGAGTTTTTGAAATATTAGATGAAGAAGAATTAAGTGATGAAAGTGATAAAAAAATTAGACTTTCTAAGGAAGATGCTAAAGGGAATATTGAATTTAAAAATGTTTATTTTAGATATGATGGTAATGATAAAGATACTATTACAAATTTCTCTTTAAAGGCTAAAAAGGGTGAAAAAATAGCAATAGTTGGTCCCACTGGAGCTGGTAAGACTACTTTAGTTAATTTATTAATGAGATTTTATGAGATACAAGATGGGGATATTTATATTGATGGTATAAATGCAAAAGATTTAACAAGAGATAATATTCATGAATTATTTACTATGGTTTTACAAGATACTTGGTTATTTGAAGGAACTATAAAAGAAAATATAGTTTATAATATGAAAGATATAAGTGATGAAGATATTTATAAAGTATGTAAGTATGTTGGAGTTGATCATTTTATTAAGACACTACCTAATGGTTATGATTCTTATTTAAGTGATAATGATAGTGTTTCATCTGGTCAAAGACAGCTTTTAACTATTGCTAGAGGAATGATGGAAAATGCACCATTTTTGATATTAGATGAAGCAACAAGTAATGTAGATACTAGAACTGAGGAATTAGTACAAAAAGCAATGGATAAGTTATCTAAAAATAAAACATCATTTATTATTGCACATAGATTATCTACAATTAAAAATGCTGATTTGATCTTAGTTATGAATGAGGGAAATATTATTGAACAAGGAACTCATGAAGAACTTTTAGAGAAAAATGGGTTTTATGCTAAACTTTATAATGCTCAGTTTACTAATGAATAGTAAAGTACTTAGGATTATTTAAAAAGATAGTCCTTTTTCTTTGCTTTTAAGATAAAATAAGTATATAATACTTTTAGGGTGAAAATATGAATGAGTTAAAAATACCAAATCATGTTGGAATTATCATGGATGGCAATAGACGCTGGGCAAAAGAAAGAGGCAAAAAGACTATTGATGGACATCTAGCTGGCGCTAATAATATAATGGAACTTGCTAAACATGTATTTAATACTGGGGTAAAATATTTAAGTATATATGCTTTTTCAACAGAAAATTTTAATCGTTCTGAAGAAGAAGTTGGTTATTTAATGGGACTTATTATTAAGTTTTTTAATGAAAGAGCTAAAGAGTTAGATGAGCATAATATTAAAATAGTGTTTTCTGGTCAAAGGGAAAGACTTAAAGATAATGTATGGCAGTGTATATGTAAAGTAATGGGAATGACTAAAAATAATACTGGCGGAGTTTTAAATGTTTGTTTAAATTATGGGGGTAGAGCAGAAATAATTGATGCGATAAAGAAGTTAAATGAAAGTAATTTAGAGGTAAATGAAGAAAACTTTAGTAAGTGTTTATATCAAGATTTACCTGATTTAGATTTTGTTATTAGAACTAGTGGAGAGATGAGAATATCAAATTTTATGTTATGGCAAATAAGTTATGCGGAGTTATATTTTCCTAAAGTTTATTTTCCTGACTTTAATAATGATGAATTTGATAAAGCAATAGAAGAATATAATAATCGTCATAGAAGATTTGGAGGTAATTAATGAAAAAAAGAGTAATAAGTGCAGCTGTTTTAATACTTATATTAGTTCCATTTTTAATTTTGGGTGGTAAACCTTTTGCGCTTTGTGTAGGAGCAATAAGTATCTTTGCCTATAAGGAAATTATTAGTTTATATAAGTATCCTTTAGTAGTTAGATTTTTAGGTTTTTTAGCTTTAATATCATTAATATATAGTAATTTTGATAGTAATACTATTGCATTTGGTCTTAATTATAAAGTATTATCTATTATGATGTTAATTGTATTTATTCCAGTAATTTTTTATCAAGAAAAGAAAAAATATATTACTAGTGATGCTTTTAAATTATTTGGTTTTATATTTTTAGTAGGATTAGGTTTAAATTATATGATTTTAATTAGAAGTATGGGTCTTAAGTATTTCTTATTTATGATATTAATACCTATTATTACAGATACTTTTGCATATATTGGTGGTATGCTTATAGGTAAACATAAAGTAACAGCGATAAGCCCTAAAAAGAGTTTAGAGGGGTTTATTACAGGTTCATTTATGGGGACATTTATGATGTGTGTTTATTATGTAACTTTTATTGGTAATATTAATATTTTTAAATTAATGGGAATAATATTAATACTGACAATAGTAAGTCATTTAGGAGATTTATTCTTTAGTGCGATAAAAAGAAATCATGATATAAAAGATTTTAGTAATTTAATTCCTGGTCATGGAGGAGTACTAGATAGAATAGATAGTCAATTATTTGTTGCAATAGCGTTTATGCTTTTTATAAATATGTTATAGGAGGGGAAAATGTTAACATTATTATATTTAATATTAATTCTTGGGGTTTTAGTATTTGTACATGAGTTTGGGCATTTCTTAGCCGCTAAAGCATGTCATGTTTATGTTAGTGAGTTTGCAATTGGGATGGGTCCTAAATTATTTTCTTTTAAAAGAAAGAAGAAAAATGATCCAACTGAGTATTCTTTAAGATTACTTCCAATTGGGGGATTTTGCGCGATGGCGGGTGAAGTTGATGAAGATAATAAAGATTTGAAATTAAAGAAAAGTGAATATATGTGTAATAGGTCTAGATGGGAAAGATTTTTAATTCTTATCGCAGGCGTTACGATGAATATAATTTTAGCTTTTATAATTTTATTTGTTCAAGCTTTAATATGGGGATATAATGATCAAGGTACAGTAGTTGGAGTGGTTACAGAAAACTCACCAATAAGTGAAGCTGGAATAGTTGCTGGTGATAAAATAACTAAAGTTAATGGTATTAAAGTAAATACTTGGGATAAACTTACTATCGCGATTAATTTAAAGTGTGAAGATAATATATATGAGTTTGAGGTATTAAAACAAGATGGTAGTACAAAAACTTATAAAATAAGCCCTAAAATAACTACTGATGAAGATGGTAATGAACAAAAGTTATTTGGAGTAGGTGCTTCAAATACAAAATATACGGGATTTTTAAACGCAGTAAAGTATGCTTTCTTTAAGTTAGGATCTATTGTATCAAGTATGTGGTTAATTATTATATCATTAATTAAAGGCTCTTTAGGATTATCTAGTTTATCTGGACCAGTTGGTATGTATAGTGTAGTTGGAGAAAGTGCGAAGATAGGGTTTCAAAGTATATTATATTTAACTGCTTATTTAAGTATTAATTTAGCAGTTATTAATGCTTTGCCATTTCCAGCATTTGATGGAGGCAGAATATTATTTGTTGTAATAGAAGCTATAAAGGGAAAGAAAGTTAATCCTAATGTAGAAAATATCTTTCATACAGTTGGGTTTTTCTTATTAATGCTTTTAATGGTTTATATTACTATTCAAGATATAATAAGACTTGCTAAGTGATAATACGCGAATTTTTAGGCTAAATGCAGGTTTGTAGAAAAACGTTTTGTTTTCTAGACTTATTTCGGATTTTAAATACAAAAACTGCAATAAGTCTTTTAATTTGCTTTAATTTTCTTTAAATTATTGCATGCTAAACTCACAGAGTTATCTCTGTTTGTTGATTAGGATTTTTAATTAAATCTAACAAAACAAATTATAAGTCTTGTAGAATGAATGATAAAATATTATTGTTATCTGTCTTAATTGTTCCAAGAAAATCTAGTTGTCAGACATAGATTCCTGGGTTTTTGTGTATGTAGGCAAGATAATCAATATAAGTATGACCTGTTCTGTCAATCATTTTGTTTTCAGAATATTCATTCTTTTTATTATGCTTTCTTTTTTTATAAGTAACAGCATAAGGTAAATAAATTCTTTTGGCTGTTAAATAAACATTGTTCGCGTATCTATAAAGAGTAGTAACTGATTTATTTATAATAACTTTATTTTCAATGCCGGCTTTAATAATATTATCGATTTTTGAAAATGTTTCTTAACAATATTAATACCTTTTCTTGAATTAATTAAGTTAATATCAGCTTTGTTTTGGGCTTTTTGTGCATCGTATTTGTATTTTGTAAAACAACACTTGTTATTATACTTTTTATTGTATCCAGTGCATACGTAAAGCCACCTCTTTACTTTTTTAGATATACTTGTAGGATCAAATCCTAAAGTTTCGGCAATTTCTTTTAATTTGTAATTATGAGATATTCCATTTGAAATAACCTTTCTTTTTTTTAAAGAAACAATCATATTATACAATAAACACACTTATTTCAGTTTTTATTTTAAAAGCGGAAATTCAAATGAAAATC
>CAVIQT010000039.1:0-3464 GCA_963645165.1 Phocaeicola vulgatus | reverse complement strand
TTTTTCTTACCCTTAAATAAGCATAAGTTATCCCAGATAGGGATATTAGTAAACCCACTATGGCAAGTATAATTAGTACATATTTATTCTTCTTCATAATCAAATCTCCTAAATATTTCTACATAATTGTACTAATTACCCCCCCCATGTCAAGTTAACGTTTATTTCTCTATATTTCTATCATTTTAACTTAATTTTTGGCAAAACAAAAAAAGAGTGGAAACACTCTTTTAGTTATTTATTTTAGAAGTTATCTCTATCTCTTAGAAATGGAGGGATATCAAAATCACTGTCGTCTTGAGTTATTTTATTTGATTGGTTATCTTGTTTGGATTCTGATGTTCTTTGGTCATCTTCAAAGCCAGTAGCAATTACTGTTACGATTACTTCATCGTTTAGGTTTTCATTGATTACAGCACCAAAGATAATATTTATATCATTGTTTGATGATTGTCTTACTACTTCAGCAGCATCTTCTGCTTCAAATAATGTTAGACTTGTTCCACCAGTTACATTAATAATGGCATCTGTTGCACCATCTATACTAGTTTCTAGTAATGGGCTTGATACAGCTTGTTTAGCAGCTTCTATAGCTCTGTTTTCGCCTACTCCAAGGCCAATACCAATAAGGGCTGATCCTCTTTTTTCCATTACAGTTTTTACATCAGCAAAGTCTAAGTTTACTAAACCTGATACAGCGATTAAATCACTTATTGATTGTACTCCGCGGTGTAGTACGTTATCTACTTCTTTAAAGGCATCTATCATTGGAGTAGATTTATCTATAATATCTCTTAAGCGGTCATTTGGTATAACAATTAGGGTATCTACATGTTTTTTTAATTCTTCAATACCTAGTATTGCTTGTTCCATACGACGTTTTCCTTCAAATCTAAATGGTTTAGTTACAATACCAACAGTTAGAGCACCTAAATCAGCCGCTATTTCAGCAATAACAGGGGCAGCACCAGTTCCGGTTCCTCCACCCATACCACATGTTACAAATATCATATCAGCGCCTTTTAAAGCTTCTTTTATTTCTTCTTTACTTTCTAAGGCAGCAGCACGTCCAACTTCAGGGTTAGCACCAGCTCCTAAACCATTAGTAATATTAGATCCTATTTGAAGTTTATTTGATGCTTTAGATACGTTTAATACTTGTAAATCAGTATTAGCAACTATAAATTCAACACCTTTAACTCCTGATTCAATCATTCTATTTACGGCGTTGCAGCCTCCGCCACCAACACCAATTACTTTTATTTTTGCAATTTGATCCATTTCTAGTCCAAACATAATATCTCCTCTTTCTTAATTGTCAAAAAAGTAACTTACTACTTTTCCTAATATAGAGTCTTCGGCAATTACATTCTTTTTACCAGTTTGCATCATAGATTCAACTTCTTCATTTGTAACTGCACTAAAGTCTCTATTTCTTAGACTTAACTTTTCATTAAAATAAATGAGCATACCAACTGCTACACTATAAGAATTATCTCTTGCACCTATATTATTAATATTACCTACTTTGGCAGTTTTACCAAAAATCATATTAACTGCATGAGGAAAATCCTTAATTTCTGCTAGTCCTCCAGTTATAATTATATAACTAATTTCTTTTTTTGTTAAGTGGTTAATAGAATTTTTAACTATTTTTAGTATTTCTTCTAGTTTTTTACTACTCACTTTAGATAATTCATATTGATTTATTTTAATTATTTCTTCATCTTTAGTTTCTACTTCACACTTTTCTTTTACATCTGCTCTTTGCATTACTGCTAAGCTTAAGTGTTCTTTTAAATAAGTTGCTTCTTTTTTACGTAAATTAAATGTTAAAGCAATTTCTCTATCTATATCTATACCACCAATATCTAGAGTTTGGTTATTTATATATACTCCTTTACTAAATACACTTATATTAGTACTTGTATCTCCTAGGTTAACAATAACTATATTTTTATTATCTAGTTCTGGTGTTTTAAAGTTTAAATAATCTACTAAACCAGTAGTTGTTATATCAATTACTTCTAATCTTAATTCACTTAAGAAATTAATTAGTTCATATATTTTTCTTTTATCAGCACTTACTATAACACTTTTTACTGATAAAGTATTACCTTCTTTACCAAAAGGTCTATCTGTTTCTATGTCTCCTACTTTAAATATAACAGGGATATTAGCAATCATTTCTTCATTAGAACTAGAATTATTAGCAGTAGATTCTTTTAAAACTTTTAAGATATCATTACTATTTATAATATTGTTTTCCCTATCAATATTAATACTATAATCAATCATTTTAAAACTATTATAATCAGTAGGTATATTTAAAATAACTTTTGAAGGGCGAAAATTAAGTTTACTTTCTGCTTCATCTAAGAGTAAATTTATACTTGTTTTTAAACTTTCTTTATCAGTTATAGTGTTATGTTTAAAGCCATATGAAGTCTTTTTTAAAGCTAGTAAAATATGAATTTTATCTTTAATAAATTCTGCTACTACTAGTTTGATACTACTAGAACCAATATCTAAAGCACTAAATATCTTTCTCATATAATCAACCTTTACTTTAAGGAAATTATACTATAATACATATATTTTTTCAAATAGAAATAAGACTTGATTTTTTAATTTATTATTCATATTATATATAAAGTTATTTTATTTAAGGAGGTTTTATTAATGGATTTAAATAGTGTATTGATAGTTTATCTAGAAATAATTAGTAAAAATGAAGTATCTTTTAAAGATTTAAAAGAAAAGAATATAAATAAAAATATTGTTAATAAGATGTTAAATTTACATATGATAGATATATCAAGTAATAGTAGAGTTATGAAACATTTTTACATTATGGGTGATTTAAATTTGTTATATGAAACTAGTTTAAAAATAGCTGATTATAAGATTAAAGAAGTTATAGATAGATATTTATTTTTAAAAGGTTTTGTTACGTTGCCTCTTTGTTTAGAACTTTTATTTATGTCTTTAAGAAAAAGAGATTATGATTTTTTATTTGAGGTATTATTTAAGGTAAAAGAGTTATATGGGGATGATAATAATTTAAATAGTGAAATAAATAATTTATTATATGAGTTATCTTTTATTACTAAGCTTCCTCCTAGTTTAAATGGTTATAATATGGATGATAGTAATTCTTTATTATTAGGTAATATTAAAGATTATGTTCTTAGTATGAAGAAGTTATTATTTAGTAAAAGGGATAAGGAAATATGCAGATGCATCCAGAATTATGATTATATTACTCTTAAGAATTTTTTAGAAAATGAAGATAGTAAGTTTAGTAATTTAAGAGATAGTGATAAGTTTATATTACATGTGGTTAGAGAGATTATAAATATTTTAAGGTTAAAAAAGTTAGAGGTTATAGATAATTGTGGTTCTTCTTTAGAGGCACTTATTTATAGTAATAATTTTAGGAAAGCTCTTAAGGTTATAAGAAG
>CAVIQT010000038.1:10131-19651 GCA_963645165.1 Phocaeicola vulgatus | reverse complement strand
ATGAGGGAAGATCAACTAGGATCCCAGATGTGTTGATTTATATAAATGGTATTCCTTTAATTATATTTGAATTAAAGAGTATAGAAGATAGAGAGGACGCTACAATAGAAAATGCTTATAATCAATTAGGGGGTAATTCTGACAATAGTGGTTATAGGTATGATATTCCTACATTGTTTAATTACAATGCTTTTTGTGTAATAAGTGATGGTGCAAACAATAGATTAGGTACTATTACAAGTGATTTTGAAAGATATTCAGAATGGAAAAGTGTCGATGGAAAAGAAGTATATAAAGATTATAGCGTAAACAAACTAGATGTAATGATAGATGGTGTTTTCACAAAAGATAGACTACTTGATATCATTAAAAACAATTTATTTTTCATTGATAAAGATAAAGAAAAACCTATTAAAATTTTAAGTCAATATCATCAATATTTTGGTGTAAAAAAAGCTTATGACTCAATACTAAAAAACAAACGACCAAATGGTGATGGAAAAGCAGGTCTGGTTTGGCACACACAAGGTTCTGGTAAAAGTTTTAGTATGTTAATGTTAGCATATAGACTTATTCAAGAAAAGTCTTTAAATAATCCAACAATAGTTGTACTAACTGATAGAAACGACTTGGATGACCAATTATATACAACTTTCAGTAATGCAAAGAATTATTTAAGAGTAGAGCCAGTAAAAGTATCAAATAGGAAAGATTTATTAGATAAACTGTCAAATGTTAAAGAAAGTGGAATTATCTTTACAACATTACAAAAAATTGATAAGGATAATATAGTTCCAAATGATAGAGATAATATTATTGTTATAAGTGATGAAGCACATAGAAGTCATTATGGAATAGAAGAAACTGTTTCGTATAAAAAGAATAGCACAGATTTTGAAATGAAAACTAAATATGGCTATGAAAAGTATATTAGAGATGCTTTACCAAATGCAACATTCATTGGATTTACAGGAACTCCTGTTCAAACCAAGGATAAAGATACAACTGCTATTTTTGGAGATATTATTGATGTATATGATATGACACAATCTATTGAAGATGGTTCAACTGTAAAATTGTTCTATGAGTCAAGACTTGCAAAAGTATGGTTAGACGATAAGAAACTTGAAGAAATAGATGAATACTATAATGAAATGCGTGATAATGGAGTTACAGAAGATTTAATTGATATGTCAAAATCTCAAATGAGTCGTATGGAAGTTTTACTTGGAGATGAAGATAGATTAAAATTATTAGCAAATGATATTGTTAATCATTATGAGGAAAGAAAAGGTATCTTAAATGATAAAGCAATGATTGTTTGTATGACTAGAAAAATTGCATTTGATTTATATAATTTGATTTTAGACATAAGACCTAATTACAAAGAAAAAATGCAACTAATTGTTACATCTAGTAATAAAGATGATGAAAAAATGAGGGATGTAATAAAAGACAAAAAATTCAGAGATAATATTGCCAATGACTTTAAAAATAAAAAAGGAAAAACAAAAATTGTAATAGTAGTAGATATGTGGCTAACAGGATTCGATGTTGCAGATCTTGATGTTATGTATATAGATAAACCAATGAAAGGTCACACACTAATGCAAGCAATAGCAAGAGTTAACAGAGTATATGCTGGAAAAGATTCCGGATTAATTGTTGATTATATTGGAATATCAAAAGCATTAGATGAGGCATTAAATACTTACACCAAAAGAGATAGAGATGTTAACCTTAAAGATATAAGAGAAACTGCAAAAACATTAATTGATGAAAACTTATCAATTCTTGATGAATGGTTTTATAAAATTGATGAATCAGGATTCAAAAGTTCAAAGCAATTGGATAAATTTAGAACAATTCAAGATGGAGCGAATTTTGTTCTTGAAAATGAAAAAAGAAAGAAACAGTTCTTATCAATAACTAAAACTATAAAAAGTGCTTTTGTAATTGCATTGGGTGTACTAAACGAAGAAACTAAAACAAAAGTAAACTACTATTTGGCAGTTAGATACTTTATTCAAAAGATTGAATATTCTAGAAACCCTGTTTCACTTACTAAAATCAATGAAAAGGTAAGTGAACTACTTGCAGAAGCAATAGTTGGAGATGAAGTAAAAGTTCTAACAAAAGTAAATGAAAATGATGGAAGTAGTGTTTGGGACTTATTAAGAGAAGACAAAGTAAAAGAATTAAGAGAAAGTAATCCTCCTCATGTATTTGTTAAAATTCTTGAAAAATTATTAACACAAGCAATTAAGGAATATAAAAAGTATAATTTAGTTAAATCACAAGAATATAGTGAAAAATTGAGAAATTTGTTGAAGGAATATTATAATAGACCAACTCTTGAGGTTGAAGACAATGCAGATATAGAAATGACAATTGTTGGCTTAATGGCTTTTTCACAAGAAATGGTTGAGGACGAGAATAATGCTAATAAAAATAACTTGAAAGGAAGAGAAAGAGCCTTTTATGACGCATTAACAACAGATGGTAAAGCAGCAGAACTGATGACAGATGAAACATTAAGACTTATTGCGATGAAATTAAAAGATATAGTAGAAAAGTATGCAACAGTTGATTGGTCAAAGAAAAAATCTACACAGGCAGAAATGCGTTCTCAAATAAAAAGATTATTAGATGCTTATGGTTACCCACCAGAATATAATGAGGAAGCAACATCAAGAGTTATATCACAAGCAGAGTATATGATGTAAATAAAGTTAAATGTAGAATATGAGGAAATAAAATAATTAAATAATTATTATAGCAGTATTTTATAGTACTGCTATTTTTTTTGCACGAAAGATCAAAAATCGTTTATGAAAAGTAAAACAATGACTTTTATGACAAAAAAAGACATTTTCGCAACATTTCGACAAATTTTGCAAGAAGTATGTAGTATAATGTCGGTAATTATAGCAATGTCAAACTATGTAATGAAAAGAGGAGAAAAAATAAATTAATAAAAAGAAATAATTAAGCAGTATATTTCTTTACAACAAAAGATAAAGATGTATTACTGGTTAATTTTTCATAAGAGGTAACAATAATTCTATATTATAACCCCTATAAAAATTAGGACATTGATTTTTATAAGTTGTAAAGGAGTTGTTGCCCTTATGATTGAAAGCAATGTTTTAATTGTACTATTGGTTTATGATAGAAAAATTTGCTATTTCAAAGGGATATCTTTCACTCCTAGACCTAATCAAAGTGTAGAAGTATATGTTTTTTATGACGCTGATAATTTAACTCAATTAATGAGTTTGATTATCGGCGTTTTTTGTTTTGTTTTAAATAATTTTAGGTGCAGAAGTCCACCAACATTCAATTTTAAAAACAAAAAAATTGAATGGAGGAAATATAAATGGACGAAAGACCAAAAAGAAGAAAGCATAGAGATAATCCCTATGTATTATTAAAAGTTGATGAAAAAGGATTATATAAAGTATCTTTTAAAGATGGAATTGGTATAACAAGAATTGTTGAACTAACAAAAGAAATATATGAGGCATTTAATGAATTTGAACTGGAAGATATTAAAGAATTAAATGAATATGATAGACATATTGAACACTCTGAAATATATGAAAATAATCTTGAAAATAGAGTAAAGGACAAGCCTTTAAGTTTAGAAGATGAAATTATAAGAAAAGCTACATTTGAAGAATTGAAAAATGCAATAGATTTATTACCAGATGTTCAAAAAAGAAGAATAAAAAAGTATTTCTTTGATGATAAAAATGAGTATGTTATTGCCAACGAAGAACATACAACACAACAAGCAGTGAATAAAAATTTAAAACAAGCAATACAAAAATTGAAAGAAATTTTAAAAAAATAAAATTTTAGGGTTGTTATTTTGCGTTTGAGTGAGGAAACAGGTGAGAGGGAGTTAATCCTTTTCAACCTGTTCCTTTTAATTTAAGTGGAGCAGGATGTGTTCTTTGAAAATTTGATACACATTCATCAGATACATTCCTGTTAGAGATAGCACATTAACAAGTACGCTTGTCGATTTATACTTGGTTATAAAATTAGGTAGCAACTAATTTGCGATTACATCTAACAGTATTAATGATACTCCTGCATAGCCACAGACTAAAGCAATGGGTGCAGCCCGGAGAGATCCTCGGGGAGGTGAAATTCCTGTGATATTGATTTAGCAAGTCAATAGTTTGATGAAATCCCGTGCTGAGGGTATTAAGACAAATATCAGTTAGAAATAAAAATTAAAGAAGAATTATAAAAGTCAAAGTATTTATATGTACTTTGGCTTTTTACATATTAAGGAGGAAATTTTAATGAAAAGAAAAAATTATAAAGTAAAAGTTAAATTGATATTTGAAACAACTATGGATCATTCACAAACAAGTATGCAAAAGGCACAAGATGATGTTAATCGTGTTTTAACAGATTATTTAAAAGATAAGAAGTTAAACATTTTAAATCTATTTAATGATAGACCACCACGCATTATATATAAAGTTGAAAAGAAAGATGATTAAATCAGATATAAAAAAAGGAGATATTTATTATGCTTCATTGAATCCTGTTATTGGAAGTGAACAAAGAGGAGAAAGACCGGTGGTGGTTCTTCAAAATGATTGTGGTAATAAATATAGTCCTACTGTTATAGTTGCTCCATTAACAAAGATAATAAAAAAAGAAAAATTACCAACACATATTTTGATTCATAGCAATGATTTTTTGAGGTATAATTCTTTAATTTTATTAGAGCAGATTAGAGTAATTGATAAATCAAGAATTATCAGTTATATGGGAAGTTTACTAGATTATCAATTAGATAAAGTTAATAGAGCATTAGTAGATGTCTTTGATTTTGATATTATAAGTTATTTAAAAACTTATGGAATAGGAGAGAATTATGTTCAAAAGAAGAAAAGATTATATAGTAACTATTATAGCAAATAATTACAAACAGGATGTTCAAGTAAAAGCAGAAGATAAGAAAACTGCTGAAAATATGGTTGATAATGTTTTACTTGGTACAGATTTATTTGATTTTAAAAATAAATGTGACTACCAACTGAAAATAAGAAGATTGAAAGGAATGAAAAAATAAATGCAAGTTAAAGAATTAGATGTAAAATTTATTAAATTTTTATTAAATTTAAAGGCTATTAATTATTTAAAAAATAAAAAAATAATTGATGAAGAAACTTATGAAAAGTCAAGAGTGCAAATAGAGGAAATCGCACAATCGTAATTATATAAAATAGTTTGTAATATTAACGTGTGAAAGAAAGGATGTGATATAGTTATGGAAATAACGTTAATCAAGAAAAAAGAAGAAAGAATCGATAGGAGAACTGGCAAACCTATTGAAAGAATGAGAGTAGTTGCTTATGCGAGAGTAAGTACAGACAACGACGAACAATTAAATAGTTATGAATCACAAAAGAAATATTACAAGGAAAAAATTATGTCTAATGATGAATGGAGTTTTGGAGGTATTTATGCAGATGAGGGAATATCAGGAACACAAGATTTCAAAAGAGAAAATTTTATGAGAATGATAGAAGATGCCTTAGAAAATAAATTTGACTTAATATTAACAAAGTCAATATCAAGATTTGCAAGAAACACACTTGATACCTTGAAATATGTCAGACTTCTTAAAGAAAATAATGTTGCAATTATTTTTGAAGAAGAGGGAATAAATACTTTGGAAATGAGTGGTGAATTATTACTAACTATATTAAGTTCTGTTGCCCAACAGGAAAGTGAAACTATTTCTTCACACGTAAAATTAGGCTTAAAAATGAAATCACAAAGAGGAGAATTAGTTGGATTTAATAATTGCTATGGGTATCACTACGACAGTAAAACAAATAAGATGATAATTATTGAAGAAGAGGCTTCAATAGTAAAATTAATATTTAAAAATTATTTAGATGGACACGGATGTGATTATATTGCCAAACTACTTACTGAAATGAAGGTCGAAACAAGAAGAAATAAAGGACATTGGCTACCTTCTACAATTATGAAAATATTAAAAAATGAAAAGTATGTTGGAGATGTACTTCAGGGTAAAACATTTACAGTTGATCCAATCTCTCATAAAAGATTAACTAACTATGGTGAAGCAGATCAATATTATATGAGAAATCATCATGAGCCAATAATAAAAAGAGAAGATTTTGAAAAAGTTCAAGAAATAATAAAAAATAGAGTTGGTGCAAGAGCAACAGGTAGGAGATTAGGAAATATTGGGAGAAAATATACTTTTAGTGGAAAAATTAAATGTGGTTTTTGTGGAAATACTTATGTCAGACGTGCAATGTATTCAAAACAAGGAAGTACTTGTATTTGGGATTGTTTATTAAATATTAGAAGTGGTAAGGAATCTTGTGAAAATAGTAAAGCAATGAGGGAAAACTTATTAGAAAACGTATTTGTTGATGCCTTTCACAGATTATGCAATAATCAGAATATGGACAAAGATCAATTAATAAAAATAATTACTTCTGCATTAAGAGATGATAGAAATATAGAGAAAGTTAAAAGTTTAGAAAAAGAAAAAATTAATATCGAATATCAGCAACAGAGATTGATAGATTTGATGATTGATGGTACAATAGATAAAGAAAGTTATAATAAGAAAAAAATAACCTTTGATAATAAAAAGGAAAAAATCGATAAGGAGATTGAACAATATAGACTTCTTACAGAAGACGAAGATAAAGTGGAGTCAGGAATAAAGAAAATAAAAGAAGTAATAGATAGTAACAAATTATTAGATGGATTTGATAGAGATGTGTTTGATGCATTAGTTGATTATATAATTATTGGTGGATATGAAAATGGAAAAAAAGATGATTGTATGATAAGATTTATATGTAAGACACAATTTGATGATACTCCAAGAGAAGACTTAACAAAACAAAAAATTATTGACAATAACGATATAATGGATTATGAATGTAATTCATTTATAAATATATTAGATTTTTATAGCAATCAACAATTTTTCTACTTTTATGTTGATGAGAATGGTAAAAAAAGAAAGAAAGTAATCAATAGTGTAAGGGTTAGGGTAGAAGTAGAAAAATAAACATATCAATTACACACACAGTACCTTGATAGTTTGTGTTAAATATAGTGTATTTAAACAATACGCATAGAAAAAAGTTACTATTCATATTCAATACCCAACACATGTTGAGTGTTGTGCGGTGCTATATCTTAAGTAAAGTACTGAAATATAAATTAATATAAAAAATAGTGAAAAAATTTATTTAAAATATGGAGGTGATATAAATGAAGTTAGAAGAATATAAATCAGGTGAATATATAAAAATGAATGACTATAAAGCATTTATTCCAAGCAAAATAAATTTCAACTGGGGGGTGGGACGACACAAAATTGGATAAGTTACTAGCTGAAGCAAATAGACAGATAGGGGAACTAAATGCATATTCATTATTAATACCAAATGTAGATTTATATATTAAAATGCATGTAAAAATTGAAGCAAATAAATCCAGTAAAATTGAAGGAACAAGGACAACAGTGGAAGAAGATTTGCTAGATGTAACTGACATTAATCCAGAAAAAAGAGATGACTGGGAAGAAGTACAAAACTATGTAAAGGCTACAAATTACGGTGTTGAAAGAATAAGAAATGGATTTCCAGTATGTACTAGATTAATAAGAGAAATTCACGGAATTTTAATGCAAGGAGTTCGTGGAGAATATAAAACTCCAGGAGAATTTAGAATATCACAGAATTGGATTGGTGGTAGTATGCCAAGTACAGCAGTATATGTTCCACCACCACATACAGAAGTTAAAGAATGCTTATCAGATTTTGAAAAATTCATAAATAATGAAGGGATAGATACACCAGACTTAATAAAAATTGCGATTTTACATTACCAATTCGAATCTATACATCCATTTTTAGATGGAAACGGAAGAATTGGAAGGTTACTTATTCCATTGTATATGCAAAGTAAAGGAATGCTTGAGAAATCTTGTTTATATATTTCTGATTATATTGAAAGAAATAAAGATACATATTACGATATGCTTACAAGAGTAAGAACTAATAACGATATGATAGAATGGATTAAATTTTTCTTAGAAGCGGTTATTGAAACATCAAAAACTGCAAAAGAAAAATTTAGAAATGTAGTTAAATTTACACTGGAAATGGATAAGATTATAATGGAATTACCTGTAAAACCAGAAAATGCTAAAAAAGTAATAGATTTATTATATGATGAACCTGTACTTACTAGAAATAAAATGTCTGAGATCACAGGAATAAAATTAACAACGATAAATGGAATAGTTAATGCATTATTAGATAAAGGGATTTTAACTGAGACAACAGGATATAGCCGAAATCAAATTTTTGCTTTCGAAAAATATATTAATTTATTTTTAAAATAAAATTTTATATCACGAAAAAAGTGAAAAATTCGTGATATAAAAATCCATATCACGAAAAAAGCGAAAAATTCGTGATATAAAATTTTATATCACGAAAAAGTGAAAAAATTGATTTATAAAATTTAAAATTAAAATACATATCTAAAATCAATAAACGAGGCTAGATTAAGGTATCAACGATAGATATACGAAACATGTTGAATGTGTATGCGTTTTAAAACATAAATAAAGCCTAATATTTAGGTGAAAATCAACTATTCAGTGACTATCAAAAAAAGCATAATTTTGATAAAAAAACACTTATTTTAGTTAAAAAATATAATAAAATTTTATGGAGGTTGTTTGAGGAGAATATGTTTACCTTTACCATATTAGGTGGTATGAGTATATAATGAAAAAACAAGTGGAGGTCTCAGATAAGAATATTTCATTTGACAACTTGAATTGAAATGTGTTTTGTAATTATAATTCTGTAAATGTCAATATAAAAATGTACAAAAAAGGGAAAATAGCAATGTAGGTGAATATGCCGCTGTAGAAGTAAAATTAGGATTTGACCATGTAGGTGAGGGAATCCAAAGTCTTACTAAGTTTTATAATAATGTCCATAAAAAGCCAAAATTTATGTGCGTTATTACTGGTAATACTAAAGCTGCATATAAAGACAAAGATACTGACATTTATGTTGTGCCAATAACCGCATTAAAACCATAAGTAGTATATTATTTAGCATAAAGAAATTAAAAAAACAAAGGAAAAAACTATATTTTTATCAATAATGTGATATTATATTATTGAATTAATTTTAGTAAGTGGTGATTATATATGAATTATAAAGAATATTTAACAAATATTATTCAAAATTTAGGAATTAATAAAGAATTAATTGAAATTGCAATACCGCCTAAAGAGGGAATGGGTGATTATTCATTACCTTGTTTTAAAGTAGAAATAAATGATTTAAAAAATCCTAATGAAAAAGCTAATTATATATTAAAGCATTTAGAGTATGATAAAAATATAATTGAAAATGCTTTTGTTATCGGTCCATACTTAAATTTTAATGTGAATAAAGATACTTTA
>CAVIQT010000038.1:0-10121 GCA_963645165.1 Phocaeicola vulgatus | reverse complement strand
TGGTAGTACAAATGAAGGGAATAATAAAACTTTATTAATTGAGCATACATCTATAAATCCAAATGCTTCACCTCATATTGGTAGAAGTAGAAACAGTATTATTGGTGACTTTTTAGTTCATTTATATGAATTTAATGGTTATGATGTTACAAGAGAATATTTTGTTAATGATATTGGAAAACAAATTGCTATGCTTTTAATTGCTGTAAAAAAATATTCTAATATTAAAACAGTTACATTTGATGATATGCTAAGCTTGTATATAAAAATTAATGAGGCTGCTAAAGAAGATACTTTAATAGAAAAAGAAGCATTTAAATATTTAAATGAACTTGAAAATGGTAATGATGAAGTTAGAAAAGAATTTAAAGAAATTACCGACATATGTGTAGAAGGGCAAAAAAATATATTTGCTAAAATGGATATTCATTGGGATAATTTTACTCATGAATCTGATTTTGTTTTTGACCATATTACTAAAGATATCCTAGATAAAATATCTGCTAAAAAAAGATTAAAAGAAGATGAAAATGGAAGATTATATGTAGATTTAACCGGTTATAATATTCCAACTAGAGAACCAGTATTAACTCTAACACGTGAAGATAAAACTAGTTTATACCCATTAAGAGATATTGCTTATACTATGTATAAAATGGATAAAAAGAAAGATGTTAATTTAATTGTCCTTGGTGAAGATCAAAAAGTTTATATGGAACAAATAAGTGCCGTTCTTGATATTCTAGGTTATAATAGTCCTAAATTAATATCTTATTCATTTGTACTTCTAAATGGTGATAAAATGGCTACTAGAGAAGGTAAAGTAGTACTTTTAGAAGACTTTATCAAAGCAACAATTGAAAAACTTAAAACTAGTTTTAATGAAAGAGGAACAGACTTAAGCGAAGAAGAATATCTAAGCTTAGCATCATCATGTATTAAATATAATATGCTTAATATTAATCGTGGTAAAAATATTAATTTTAATTTAGATGATGCAACTAACTTTACCGGAAATTCAGCTATCTATGTTTTATATAACTATGTTAGAATAAATTCTATATTAAAAAAATGTGAAGTAAAAAAAGATTTTGATAATTTAGTATTAGATACAAAAACAGAAAAAGACCTAGTTAAAAAACTTTATGACTTTGAAGATGCAGTTAAAGAAACAGTAAAACTAAGTGATGCCGTAGTAATTACAAAATACTTAAATGATTTATGTGGATTATTTAGTAAATACTATGAAGAAACAAGTATCTTAAAAGAACCTAATGAAAATATTAAAAATTCAAGATTATTATTAATTAACAGTATTAAAACTGTTTTAGAAAATGGTACTAAAATTTTAGGAATAAAGACAGTTGATAAATTATAATTTTATCTTTATTTAATAATAAAAATAAACAAAAAAGAAATAAACTAAAAAATCAGTAAACTGATGGAAAACTTAACTAGTATTTATAGTACTAGTTATTTTATTATTTGGTATAATAAAAAAGAATTAAGGTGATTTTTTATGAGATATACTCCAGATTATAAAATAGGTTTAACTAATGAACAAGTAAACGAAAGAATAATTAATAATTTAGTAAATTATGATGATCAACCACCAACAAAAACAGTCAAAGAAATATTTAGAGATAATTTCTTTACTTATTTTAACTTTATTAACTGCGTTTTAGGTGGCGCAATAATTATTGCTGGCATAATTGGCGGTGAAATATTTGAATCTCTTAAAAATTGTACATTTATGGGAGTCATAATTATAAATAGTATAATAAGTACAGTTCAAGAAGTATTATCTAAAAAAACTATTGATAAGTTATCAGTCCTAGCCGCATCTAAAGTAGTCGCTATAAGAAACTCTAAAGAAGTTGAACTTAGTCTAAACGAAATAGTGCTAGATGATGTTTTAAAAGTAAAACTAGGAGACCAAGTTATATGCGATTCCATAATATTAGAAGGAAATGTAGAAGTAAATGAATCTTTTATAACAGGTGAAGTAACACCTATCATAAAAAAGAAAGGTGATACAATCTTATCTGGAAGTTTTATAGTAAGTGGTTCATGCTATGTTAGAGTAGACCATATAGGTCGAGATAATTATATATCTAAAATAAGTGCAGAAGCTAAATATAATAAAAAAGCAAATTCAGTTATAATGGATAGTTTTGAAAAAATTTTAAAAGTTTTATCAATTGTTATCGTACCTGTAGGTATTTTGCTTTTTATAAATCAGTTAGTTGTAACAGATAATGATTTTACCGCATCTATCTTTAATACAGTCGCGGCGTTAATTGGTATGATACCAGAAGGCCTTTTACTTCTTACTAGTTCTGTTATGGCAGTTAGTGTTATTAGACTAGCCAAATATAAAGTATTAGTTCAGCAGTTATACTGTATTGAAACCCTTGCTAGAGTAGATGTAATATGTCTAGATAAGACCGGAACTATCACTGAAGGGGTTATGGAAGTAAGTGACTTAAAGTGGGAAAATGGTAAAGAAGATGAACTAAAAGAAGCCCTAAATAATATTAGCCATGACTTTCTCAATAGTAATGCAACAATGGAAGCAATAAAAGAAAAATTTAAAGAAAGTGGGTCTTGGATAGTTAGTAAGAGAATCGAGTTTTCTTCATCTAGAAAATTTTCTGCTGTCTCTTTTGAAGAAAAGGGTAGTTTCTATATTGGCGCTCCCGAATTTGTTTTAAAAAAAGATGCTGATAAATATAAAGATAAAATAAAAGATTTTAGCACTCACCGCGTTCTAGTAGTTGCTAAAAACAATAAAGAACTTACCGAAAATCCCGAAAACTTAGAAGTTTTAGGCTTTGTTTTAATACAAGATAAAATTAGAAAAGAAGCCCCAGAAACCCTAGAATATTTTAAAAAACAAGGAGTAAGTGTTAAAGTAATTAGTGGTGATAACCACCTAACAGTTTTAAATATTGCTAAAAGAGCGGGACTAGAAGATGCCAAAGGAATTGATGCTAGTGAAATTACTGATGATAATATTTTAGATATTGTAACAAAATATGATGTTTTTGGTAGAGTAAAACCTGAACAAAAAAAGGAAATCATAAATGCTCTGCAAAAACTTGGTCATACAGTCGCAATGACTGGTGATGGTGTAAATGATGTTTTAGCCTTAAAAGAAGCAGACTGCAGTATTGCAATGGCAAGTGGTAGTGATGCCGCTAAACATGTTAGCCAGTTAGTATTACTAGACTCCAATTTTGCCGCCATGCCAGAAGTAGTAGCAGAAGGAAGAAGAACCATAAATAATATTGAAAGATCTGCATCTCTATTACTTATTAAAACCATATTTACCACCATTTTAGTAATAATTTGTATATTTATGAAAAGTGAATACTTTTATATGCCAATTCATTTAAGTTTAATTACTGCTTGTACAATAAGCTTTCCATCATTTATCTTAGCCCTAGAACCAAATCATGAACGAGTAAAAGGTAACTTTATGTTTAAAGTAATAAGCAAAAGTATACCACCTGCATTAACTGTAGTATTTAATGTTGTAATGATCGTATTATTTAGACAACAATTTAATATTGATCCCGACTTAACAAGCACCCTTATTGTTATCATGACAGGAACAACTGGATTTATATTCCTATTTAGACTATGTAAACCATTTAATTTACTAAGAGGAGCGCTTGTTACTATTCTAATTGCCATGTTCATATATGTAATAATGTTCTGGTATGACTTTTTTGATTTATCCCAAATTAACTTTAATACTATCCTTTTATATATAGTATTTGGTATATGTAGTATATATATCTTTGATAAACTAAATAGTTTAATGTCTATAATCATGAAAAAACTAGATAAGAATAGTTTAGATATAGTTAAATAAACCTAAGCCATAATTATAATCTATGTTTGACAATCCCTTTAATTTCTGTATATAATATACTTGTAATTTTTAAATTGTTGATTAAGAAAAGTACATATTATGGTTATTAAAGAGAGTGATTATTTGGTGTAAAATCATATAAACATATTATGGAAATGGGCTTATGAGAGGATACCGAAATAATAGTAGGCTATCACGGGAGTTAACCGTTATCAAATAACTTATGTATGATAGTACATAAATGGGTGGCATTAAAAATAAGAATAAACTCTTATCCTAGAAATGGGGGTAAGAGTTTTATTAATTAAAAGAAAGAAGGATATTTATGAAAAAAGTAATATTAACAGGAGATAGACCAACTGGTGCACTTCATATCGGTCATTATGTTGGTTCCCTAAAAAATAGAGTGAAATTGCAAAACGAAGGAAACTACGATGAAATGTATGTCTTTATCGCGGATGCTCAAGCCTTAACAGATAATTTTGATAATCCAAAAAAAGTAAAAGACAACATATTAGAAGTTGCTTTAGACTATTTGGCAGTGGGACTAGACCCTGAAAAAGTTACTATTTTTATTCAGTCAGAAATACCAGAACTTACTGAGCTTACTTTCTATTATATGAATTTAGTAACTGTATCTAGACTTTATAGAAACCCTACGGTAAAATCTGAAATAGAACAAAAAGGCTTTGAAGAAAGCATCCCCGCTGGATTTTTAACTTACCCAGTAAGTCAAGCAGCCGATATTACCGCATTTAAAGCAAGTATAGTTCCCGTTGGCGAAGACCAAGCCCCTATGATCGAACAAACTAGAGAAATAGTAAGAAAATTTAATCGTATTTATAAAGAAGTACTAGTAGAGCCAGAAGCCAAAATTCCTGAAAATAAAAATGAAAGCCGCTTAATTGGTACTGATGGAAATGCCAAAATGAGTAAATCACTAGGTAACTGTATCTACTTAAAAGATAGTGAAGAAACACTTAGAAATAAAGTATTTGGTATGTACACAGATCCAAACCATATCAAAATAACTGACCCAGGAAAAATTGAAGGCAATGTCGTATTTACTTACTTAGATGTTTTCTGTAAAAGTGATTCATTTAGTAAATACTTACCAGAATATAATAACCTAGATGAATTAAAAGCCCATTACCAAAAAGGTGGTTTAGGTGATGTAAAAATAAAAAAATTCTTATTTGAAATATTAAATGAAGAATTAAAACCTATAAGAGAAAGAAGAGAATTACTAGCTAAAGACCCTGAAAAAATCAAAGAAATTTTGCACTTTGGCACTACTAAAGCTAGAGAAGTTGCTAAAGAAACCTTAAAAGAAGTAAAAAAAGCGATGGGATTAAATTATTTTGATAATTAATAATATTTAACTAAATAAGTTATGCTATACTAAAGAAAAAGGAGTAAATTAAAATGGAATATATAAAAATAAAAGATGCAGATATGATCGTAAATAATTCTTCTTATGTTGTTACTAATCCTGTAAAATATAAAAATAAATGGAATGACTTATTCGGAAATAAAAACCCTATTTGTTTAGAACTAGGTATGGGAAGAGGTGATTTTATTATAGAAATGGCAAAAACATATCCCAATATAAACTTTATAGGCCTAGAAATAAATGATTCCCAAATGGTAATGGCTGTAAATAATTTAAAAAGTTTAAAACTAAATAATATAAAACTTATAAATGCTGATGCTAGAGAAATAGATAAAATATTTGGTAAAGAAATTGATACTATTTACTTAACTTTTTCTGAGCCTTGGCCAAAAAGAATAGATGAAACTAAGAGATTTACTCATGTAAGTTACTTAAAATTGTACGATAAAATCTTTAAAAAACATAAACATATTGTTCTTAAAACTGATAATAAAGGTCTTTTTGCTTACTCTCTAGAAACATTATCTTCTTACTGGTACGTTTTTGAAAAGGTAAGTTTAGACTTACATAATGATGAAAGAAATATTAAAAATATCATGACTAATTATGAAAAACAATATCTAAAAGAGGGTAGACCTATTTATTATATAGACGCTAAATTTGAAGGATAATTATTTTGAAAAAATTAGATATTTATTATGAAGATAAGAGTATATTAATAGTTAATAAACCATCTAAAACTCTTACTATAAATACTCAAAAAAATAATAATAGTTTATATAATGAAGTTTATGATTATTTAAATAAGAAAAATCAAAAATGTTTTATAGTTCATCGCTTAGATAAAGATACTTCTGGTCTTATTATCTTTGCTAAAAATGAAAAGAGCAAACTATTACTTCAAGATAACTGGGAAAATGTAAAAAGAAAATATGTAGCGGTAGTTGAGGGCGTAGTAAAAAAAGGTGGGGTAGTAGAATCATATCTAAAAGAAACAAAGACTTTATATACTTATTCAAGTAATGATAAGGTAAACGGAAAATACGCATGCACTATTTATGAACCATTAAAATTTAGTAAAGCATATTCTATTTTAGATATATTAATTAAAACTGGAAGAAAAAATCAAATTAGAGTTCATTTAAATGATATAGGGCACCCCATTATTGGTGATAAAAAATATGGTGCTAGTAAAAATCCTATAAGTAGACTTGGTCTTCATGCTTACTATTTAGAATTTAAGCATCCAACTAGTGGCGAAAATATAGTTATAAAAACAAGCATACCTAAAGAATTTGAAAAGATATTTTTAAACAAATAAAAGATATTACCCTAAGGAAATATCTAAAATCATCATAATTATAAATCCAATTCCAAAATACAGAGCCATGAGCTCTTTTTTTTCATTATTCATGCTTTCAGGAATAAGCTCAGTGGCAATAACATACATCATCGCTCCAGCCGCAAAAGCAAGTAAATATGGCATAATAAACTGTATTTTCATCACTAATAAAGCCCCAAATATTGCCCCAATAGGTTCAGTGCCAGCAGATAACGCTCCAATTAAAAATGCTTTTCTTTTAGAATATCCCTCTCTATAAAGGGGAAAACTAATTGCCGCTCCCTCTGGAAAATTTTGAATGCCAATTCCTATCGCTAAAGATAATGCACTAATTACACTTATTTCATTAATCCCACAAAAGGCCGATCCAAAAGCAACCCCAATCGCCATACCCTCAGGAATGTTATGAAGAGTCATTGATAAGATTAAGTTATTAAAACTTTTAGAGGCTCTTTTCTTGTTATAAGCATCTCCTAAATATAAAACTAGTAACCCTAATAAAAAACCTAGAGAGGTAACCATCCATGGCTTTAATTTTAAATTTTCAGCGCTTATTATTGCCGGATTAAGTAGAGAAAAGAATGCCGATGCTATCATTATTCCTGCCGATATACTAAGCATACTATCCATAAACTTTTTACTAATATTTTTAGTTAAAAAAATACTTGCAGATCCAAAAGCCGTAATCAAAAAAGTAACAGTTGCTGCCATAAAAGATTGTAAAATTGGATTTAATTCATAAAAAAACTCATCATACTTATATTATATGACAAGCTATTTTAATGGTTCTTTTACTTCCATAATTACCGGTAAGATAATTGGTCTACGCCCAGTTAAATCATTAATAAATGGACTAAGTTCTAAAATAATTTGATTCTTTAAATCAATATAATTATAATTAGTTTTTAAACTTCTAGTAACTATTTCACTAACCTTTTGTTCAATCTTGTAAATAAGTTCAGCATTTTCATTTACTAATACAAATCCTCTAGTTGTAATATTTGGTTTTATTAATAACTCTCTAGTAATCGGATTAATATTTATAATACTAACTAATATACCATCATGACTCATAAGCTGGCGATCTTTTATAACAACACTACCAATATCACCAACTCTAGACCCATCAACATAAACATCCCCAGATTGAACTCTTTTACCAAGTCTTGCACCATCTTTCGTAAGCTCAACCACATCACCATTTTTACAAATAAAAATATTTTCCTTTGGAATATCACAATCAACTGCTAAATCCCCATGTTTCTTAAGCATACGATATTCCCCATGAACAGGCATAAAATACTCTGGTTTAATAATTCTAAGCATCCATTTTAACTCCTCTTGTTTAGCATGACCAGATGTATGAATATCAGATAATTCAGAATTAGTATAAACTTTAACTCCCTTTAAATATAATTTATTAATTATACGATTAATAGATGCTTTATTTCCCGGAATAGGACTAGAAGAAAAAACTACTATATCATCAGGTAAAAGTGATATTTGTTTATGAGTACCATTTGCAATCCTAGATAAAGCCGCTAAAGGCTCCCCTTGAGAACCAGTACATAAAATACATATTTCACTTTTCTTTAAATCCTTTGCTTCATTAGAATCTATAAAAATTGTCTTATCTACTATAAGATTATTTTTTAATGCAATTTCTTTCGCATTTTCCATTGAACGCCCAAAGGTAACAATCTTACGATTATTCTTACGACAAGTCTCTACAATATGTTTAATACGATAAATATTAGAAGCAAATGTTGCAATAATAATTCTTGATGAATGCTTAGAAAAAACATCTCCAAGGGCTTCATCAACAATACTTTCACTATTAGATGAACCGGGACTCATCGCATTAGTACTATCACTTAAAAGTATTTTAACTCCTTCTATTCCTAAAGATGCCATTTTATGAATATCTGCCATCGGCCCAATTGGGGTTAAATCAAATTTAAAATCCCCAGTTTCAAATATAGTACCATTTGGTGTCTTAATAACAACCGCATAACTATCTGGAATAGAGTGAGTAGTTTGCACAAAAGAAACTTCAAAATTCTTATACTTAAATACACTATCTTTATTATAATCCTTTAACTCTTTATAACTTACATTACGATCAATTAATTTCTTTTCAATTAAATCACAAGCTATCTTAGGTGCATAAATAACAGGTATATTAATATTCTGTAAAAGAAAAGTAATACCTCCAATATGATCTTCATGCCCATGAGTTATAAATAATGCCTTAATCTTATGAGCATTATTTTTTAAATAAGTAACATCCTGAATAACATAATCAATACCTAAAAGTTCTGTTTCTGGAAACATTACTCCTGCATCTATTATTATTATTTCTTTATCATATTCTATAACGTACATATTTTTACCGACTTCACCAAGTCCACCAAGAGCAAAAATAGACGTAACTTTTTCATTATTCATCTTAATTCCTCCTTAAAAATAATTATAAAAGTTCTTTTTTGCTTTTTAATTATACAATATAAAAATTAGTTTGTCTAGGGCGTAAATTTCCTCACAAATTTTAAATATTTGCTTGTAATTTCCCATACTTTTCCACAAAATAATATTACTTATCAACATTTTTAAATAATTTAAAGGAAAATCAATACTTTCTTACAACATAAATTATAAGGAGGAAAGAAATGAAAAAATTTATTTTTATAGTTGGGCTAGTATTATGCCCTATTAATGTTATGGCTGAGGAATTTTATACAAATTATAATTTAATTGATTCTGAAGTCGAAAATTTATATGAAGAAAGTGATTTATTAAAGAAAGAGGAAGTATATCTATATAATAATTATTATATTAAAAAAACAAACGAAGGATATTATGAACTAAATAATAATCCTGAATCATCACCTATAATAGATAATAATGACTATACCTATATTAAAGAAGGTCATTATCAAGAACCAGTAGATGATAATACCACTATTTATAATGATGGTTTAATATACACTGGAAGATTAGAAGTATTTAAAAATATTAAAATACATAATGTAGATGATAATACTAGATTTAATAATATAAAATTTTATAATAAAGATAAACCAGTAAGTTATACATTAAGTGGTTATAACTTTGAACAAAACAATAAATATACTAGTCCCATTATTAAAATATCCCTAGATGAAGCAGTAGGTGTTGAAGATCTAACTATTGAGTTTGACTTATATAATGATGCATCTGATACTATTAATTTTAATATTCTATGTACTGAAATTGGTTTTGAATTAAATAATTTACACGCTTTATATAGCTTTGTAATAAAACCGCAAATAAATAATCCCAAATTTATCTTTAATGTTATAGATTACTATACTAAATGGGAACCTCTACATCAATCACTAGAATGGTTACCAAAAACCGGTATTAGCAATTTTTCATATTATAAAAAAACTAGTAAATTATATAAATATTATAATTTAGAAACAGTAAAAACTAATATGTATACTAAAGAACCTATCTTAGATTAT
>CAVIQT010000037.1:0-9365 GCA_963645165.1 Phocaeicola vulgatus | reverse complement strand
GTTTTATAGTTATTCTAACTTCATTTTATTTATATGCTTACTTTTCACCCAAAATTACTTTAAACTCTGCTAATGCTATATTTTTATATGATAATAAAAATAATTTAGTCTTCCAAACTACGAACAATAATAACTGGGTTACCATTGATAATATATCTTATAATATTAAAAATGCCACTATAAGTATTGAAGATAAAAATTTTTATAATCATCAAGGTTTTGATTATTTAAGAATAATAAAAGCTATGTATTTAAATATTAAAAACCACTCTATTATTCAAGGTGCATCTACTATTTCTCAGCAGTATGTAAAAAACCTATATTTAGACTTTAATAAAACGTGGAAACGTAAATTTGAAGAAGCCATTTTAACATTAAAATTAGAATTACATTATAATAAAGATGAAATCTTAGAAGGATATTTAAATACCATTAATTATGGTCAAGGTAATTATGGTATTGAAAATGCTAGTAAATATTACTTTAATAAAAGCGCTAAAGATTTAAGTTTAGAAGAAGCTATTATGCTTGCAGGTATACCTCGTAGTCCTGAAAATAACAATCCTGTAAGTAATTATGATAATTGTCTTAAAAGAGCTAAAATAGTCGCTAAATCTATGCTAGATAATAATTATATAACTGAAGAAGAATATAATAGTTTATTTAAAAATACTATTGAAATATATGGTAAAAAAGAAACTAATAATATGATTACATTAATGTATTATCATGATGCCGTAATAAATGAATTAAATAATATTAAAACTATACCTAAATCTCTTATTAAATCTGGTGGTATTAAAATTTATACTTCTCTTGATATTAATACTCAAAAAACTATGGATGAAAGTATTCTAAAAAATGCAACTGATGAAAATATTCAAATCGCATCTATTGTAGCAAATCCTAAAACTGGTGGTATTATGGCTCTTGCCGGTGGCACTAATTATGCCAAAAGTCAGTATAATCGTGTTATTCAATCAAAAAGACAAGTTGGATCAACAATAAAACCATTTTTATATTACACTGCCCTAGAAAATAATATGACTGAAAGTTCTACCTTTAAAAGTGAAAAAACTAGCTTTGTCTTTTCGGAAAATAAAACTTATTCACCTAAAAACTATTCTAATAAATATGCTAATAAAGAAATAACTATGGCCGCCGCTTTAGCTTATTCAGATAACATTTATGCAGTAAAAACTCATCTATTTTTAGGTGAAGAACAACTTGTTGAAACTATGAAAAAGGCAGGCTTAAATGAAAAACTAGATCCTAATCCATCACTTGCCTTAGGTGCTAAAGAAATAAATATGCTTGATTATGCCGAAAGTTATACAACCCTTGCTAGTTATGGAACTCATAAAAATTTATACTTTATTGAAAAAGTAGAAGACATTAATGGTAACATTTTATATCAAAGAAAAGATGAAAGCGAAGAAGTATTAAATAAAGATTCAGTTTTCATAATAAATGAAATGATGACAAATACCTATAACTCTAACTTTATAGACTATCTATCACCAACAGTTATCTACTTAAATAGTAAAATTACCAAAAAATATGCCCTAAAAAGTGGTACCACTGAAAGTGATTATTGGATTGTCGGTTATAATCCTGATATCTTAATGATGGTATGGGCTGGAAATGATATGAATGAAAATGTAGATAGTAGTTATTCTAAAAAAATTAAAAATATATGGTGTGATACAGTCGAAGATTATACTAAAGATAAAGAAAACTCTTGGTATGAAATGAGTGATAATATCATTGGTATTCCCTTAAATCCTATTACTGGTGAAAAAAATACTGAAAATGGCAAGACAAGTATATTTTACTTTAAAAAAGGTTCAGAACCACAATAAAACAAGGTTTATTCGCCTTGCTTTTTAATTTTTATAATTAATTGATACATATCTTCAAAGTCAAAATCTTCTGTTTCTATATTAAATCCAGCTTTTTTTATTTCTTCTTTTAAAGTTAAATATGCTTTCTTTACTGATTGTAAATCTCCAGCAATTATTTTTTCTTCTTTAGATTTCATTTCAGCAATTGCCTGTTTTCTTGCACTTTCTGCAGCCTGTTTTATTTCCTCTTTAATATCATCAGTAGTATCTTCTTCTAAGTTAGTAAATGGATTAAAGATATCCCCTAATTCCGTATTCATATTAGTTTTTTCATCTTCTAAAGAACCATTTTCTGCTGGCGCTTTAAAAATATTAAATAATTTTGAGAATGAATTATCTCCGTCTGGTTCCATTTTATCTTCATCTAGAGTATCAGATTCATTAATTTTAATTTCATCTTCATTTATTTCTGTTCCTTTTAAATCATTATCTAGAACGTCCGCTAGAGTTTCATGTTTTTTCTCATCAACTTCTAAATCATCAACACTTAATACATTAGCATCATCACCTACTGGTTCATCAAATATATTAGTACTTTTTCCCATTAAAGCATTATCAAATATATTAAATGTCTCTATATTTTCATCATTATATATTACTTCTTCCTTGCTAGGGTTATTTTGACTAACATCATTACTACTAGCACCACTCAAATTTTTAATATATTCATCTAACTGTTTAACAGTCATTCTTTTAGCTATTACTTCATCTAATACTTCATCTTGTTTTTCACAAGATGGTAACTGTAATAAACTTCTAGCATGTCTTTCACTTATTTTTTCAGTTAGTAAAGCATTTTGTACTTTCTTAGATAAATTTAATAATCTAAGCTTATTTGCTACTGCAGACTGTGAAACACCCATTCTTTTAGCTAATTCTTCCTGCGTTATTTTGTTTTTATCAATTATCTTTTTATATGAAAGGGCTTCTTCTATAGAACTTAAATTTTTTCTTTGTACATTTTCAGCCACAGCAACTAAAGCACTTTGTTTATCATCTAAATTAGAAATAATAACAGGTACTTCAGTAAGACCTGCTAAAGCAGCCGCTTTATATCTTCTTTCACCTGCAATAATCTCATACTTATCACCAAGTCTTCTTACAACTATTGGCTGAATTATTCCATGTTCCTTTATCGATGCAGAAAGTTCCTGTAATGCTTTCTCTTCAAAATTTAAACGTGGTTGAAATCTATTAGGAATTATTAAATCTATATTAACCTTTTGGACATTTGACTCCATACGCACTTACCCTTCCTATTCTTATTAATATAATACTTTATTTTCTTATTATTTTCAATGGCTTTTTAATTATTTTATCATACCCTCTTGGATACATTTTTGGTGTCTTTTTAATCTTTACAATATCATAAATTACCCTATTTCCTCCATTATTAGGTAATACAAACTCATACTTATTATCTATTTTTCCTCCTAAAATAGTAATCGCATCAGCAGCTAAATTTAACTCATTTTCATTACTAGTTTTCATAGAAATAAAGTGTCCATTAATATTTAAAAAAGGAATGCATAACTCAGATAAAACATTCAAAGGCGCAACTGCCCTAGCAACAACCATATCAAATTTAATATTACTCTTAAAATAATTTTCTGCTCTATCATTTACACTTTCTATTTTATCTAAATTTAAAAGTTTAATAACCTCTTTTTGAAAATCACACTTCTTATGATTACTATCAAGTAAAGTAAAACTAATAGATGGATACATTATTTTTAAAACTATTCCTGGAAACCCACCACCTGAACCAACATCTAACAAAGATTTAATATTACTCATATCAACATACTTTATTATCGTCAAACTATCATAAAAATGTTTTAAATAAACTTCTTCTATACTCTTTATAGCGGTAATATTTACTTTAGTATTATAAGAAAGTAAAAAGTTTACATATGTTTCAAAAGATTCTTTTTGCTTTTCTGTAAGTGAAATATTAAAATCTTCTAACACCTTATTATAAAATTCTTCTCTAGTCATTTTTATTATACTCTTTCTTTAAATAAATAGCTAAAATTGATAAGTCAGCAGGATTAACTCCACTTATTCTAGAAGCCTGCCCTAAATTAAGAGGTCTTATTTGTTTTAACTTTATTCTTGCTTCTGTTGCTAAATTTTTTATATCATCATAATTTATATTCTCAGGTATTTGTTTACTTTCCATTTTTAATAATTTTAATGCTTCTTGGTTTTCCTTATCAATATATCCTTCATATTTAACTGCAAAAGAAACTTGTTCTAGTACTTCATTAGAATAATTTTTTAAAATTAATTTTGAATCCACTAAATCAGTTATTTTTATTTCAGGTCTTTTTAAAAATTCATATAAACTAAGTCCATTTCTTAAAGATAAAGAATCCTTATCAAAATAATCTGGTATTGTTGTTTTAGAAATTCTTGTTAGTTTTAAATATTCAATTAATTCATTAATTTCTTTAATCTTATCTTGTAATTTTTTATATTGTTCATCACTAATAAGCCCAACATTATAACCATATTCTCTTAAACGTAAATCAGCATTATCATGGCAAAGCAATAAACGATACTCAGCCCTGCTCGTTAATAATCTATAAGGCTCTTTAGTTCCTTTAGTTACTAAATCATCAATTAAAACACCAATATAACTTTCATTTCTTTTTAAAATAAGTGGTTCTTTTACTTGCACTTTTAATCCCGCATTTATTCCTGCAATTATACCTTGACCAGCGGCCTCTTCATACCCACTAGTGCCATTTATTTGTCCCGCTGTAAATAAATTTTCTAAAACTTTAGTCTCAAGTGATGGCTTTAATTGTAATGGATTAATCGCATCATATTCGATCGCATATGCATACTTTAAAATCTTAACCTTTTCAAGTCCCGGTAAACTATGAACCATTTTTTCTTGAACATCTTCTGGCATACTAGTTGAAAATCCTTGTAAATAAATATCATCATAGTATCTACTTTCTGGCTCTAAAAATAATTGATGTCTAGGTTTATCAGAAAATCTAACTACTTTATCTTCAATTGAAGGACAATATCTAGGCCCTATTCCTTCAGCGTAACCTCCATACATAGCAGATTTACTTAAATTATTATTAATTATTTTATGTGTTTCACTTGTAGTATACACTATATAACACTTTTCCTGCTTAGTATAATCATAACAAGGTTCATTATCAAAACTAAAAGTCCAATAACACTGATCACCTAATTCTTCCTGTAATTTAGAAAAATCAATCGTACTTCTATCTAATCTTTGAGGAGTCCCTGTTTTAAGTCTTTGAATTTCAAAGCCATACTCTCTTAATTTATCACTTAAAAACTCTGATCTCTTTTCTCCATGAGGTCCTTCTAATTTATTTTTATCACCAACTAAAATTTTACTTTTAAGATATGTTCCTGTTGTTAAAACCACCGCTTTACTATAAATATTAGTTCCATCAGCTAGTTTAATTCCTTTAACTATTTTATTTTCTACTATTAAATCTTCTACCATTGCCTCTAAAATAGTTAAATTTTTTGTAGAATTTAAAGCCTCTAACATCATTTTAGGATAAATTATTTTATCAGCTTGTGCTCTTAAAGATCTAACTGCTGGTCCCTTAGCATTATTAAGCATTTTAATTTGAATTTGACTTTTATCTGCAATTTTTCCCATTAATCCGCCTAAAGCATCTATTTCTCTAACAACTATTCCTTTTGCAGTTCCCCCAATAGATGGATTACAAGGCATATCAGCAATATTTTTTTTATTAGAAGAAACCAATAATGTATTTAACCCCATTTTAGCACTTGCAAAAGAAGCCTCGCACCCAGCATGACCACCACCAACAACAATAACATCATAATTCATATATTTATCACTTACTTTCCTAAACAAAACTTTGAAAACATTTCATCTAATAAATCATCTTTATATGTTTCCCCAATAACTTCCCCTAATAAATCATATATTCTTCTTAAATCTATAATAAATACATCTATTGGTAAATTATATATATTTAAAGGTATACTATTAAGTATTTCACTTGATTTTTTAATTAAAGATATATCCCTAGCATTAGATAAAAAAGTATAATCTGATTGTTCTAATTCATCAATATTAAATAATTTAACTACTTCTTCTTTTAAACCATCCAAACCATTATCATCTACAGTATTACCTATTATAGAATCATAATCCTTTAACATATCATTATTAATATTTATATTCATATCCGATTTATTAATAAATATAATAACTTTTTTATCTTTTATTCTTTTTAACATATCACTATCTTCTTCAGTAATTTCATTATTCCCATCAAGAACATATATAATTAAATCAGCATTTTCAGAAATTTTTAAACTTTTCTCTACCCCTAATTTTTCTACTATATCAGATGTTTCCCTTATTCCAGCAGTATCAATTATATTTATTTCTATTCCTCTTAAAGTAAAATTCCCCTCAACTATGTCTCTAGTCGTACCAGGTATATTAGTAACAATTGCTTTTTCTTCATTTAAAAATTTATTAAGTATACTACTTTTTCCTACATTTGGTTTACCTAAAAGCGCAACATTAATTCCAGTTTTAACTATTTTACCATCCATAGAATTAGATACCAATTTATCTAATTTATCTTTTACCTGATTAATTTTTTCTAAAAATCTACTAATAGTATAATCTTCTCCCTCTTCATATTCAGGATAATCAATATTAACTTCCATATTAGCTATTATATCTAAAATTTCTCTTCTTATATCTTTAATTAAATTAGAAACATTACCAGTTAACTGATTAATTGCTAGCTTTCTTGATTTTTCTGTTTTAGCAGTTATTAAATCACCAACAGCTTCTGCATTTACTAAATCTATTCTTCCATTTAAAAATGCTCTTTTAGTAAATTCACCAGGTTCAGCAAGTCTAGCTCCAGATAGTAGTAAAACTTCTAACACTTTATTTGTTGTACTTATCCCCCCGTGACTATTAATTTCTACTATATCTTCCAACGTAAAAGTTTTTGGAGATTTCATAACACTAACTAATACTTCATCAATTATTTCATTATTATATATAATATGACCATAATTAATAGTATGAGAATCTACTTTAGTTAAATCTTTACCCTTAAAAATAGAATTTACTATAGAAATAGCATCATTGCCACTAACTCTAATAATAGATATTGCACCAACTCCTAAAGAAGTTGATATTGCACATATAGTATCTGTCATACACATCTCCTCCGTCGCCTGTATTATAGCACACAATTAAAACTAGATAAATAAATAAAAAAAGAGTTAATCTCTCTCAGGCTTAACAATAACATGTCTATTTGGTTCTTCACCTTCGCTTTCAGTAATAACTCCCTTAAAATTTGTTAAAACATTATGTACAATTCTTCTTTCATAAGAATTCATATTTTCCATAACAACTTCTTGTTTAGTATTTCTAACTTCTCTAGCAATATTCTTTGCTAACTTTTCTAAATAATAAATTTGTTTATCTTTATAATTTTCTACATCTAAATTAATATAAGGATATAAACCAATTTGATTATTAACAAACTGTTTAACAATAGTTGTTAAAGCACTAAGTGTCTGTCCGTTCTTTCCAATTAAGATGGCATTATTATTTGAATACATTTTTATACTAATTTGTTTGTCTTTAATACTACTTTCAAAAGATACTTCAAGACCCATCAAACTTAAAATTTCATTTAAATAATTCTTTATAGCTGTTTGAATATCTGTAAGTTTAATAATTGTAAATTTATAAGTTTCTGCTTTAAATAACTTTCCCTTATTTTTTTCTTCTTTAAACATTACATCATTTTCATGAACTTTTAAATCTTCAAGCGCTTTATTAAATACCTCATCCCTATTTTTTCCTTCATACACAAATACTTCCATTTTCTAACCTCTTTTCAAAAATAAATTCTGAATAACATTAAATCCATTTGTAACAACCCAGTAAAGTGCGATTGCTGTTGGTAAACTAAATGATGCAAATCCAATAAACACTATCATAATTGTTGTCATCATTTTCATTTGTTTTTGTTGTTCTATAGATCCCATATTATTTGTCATACTATTTTTAAATGATAAATATGTTGTTAGTAATATCATAAGTATTAAAATTATGTAATAATAATTACCAGCTTTTAATCCTACAAGAGGTGTTGTTCCTAATTGATATACTCCTAAAGTCTCTTCAAAAATAGCTGGTATTCTATTAATAGCTTCTAAGAAACCAAAGAATAGTGGTAATTGAATAAATGAAAGTAAACATGAACCAAGAGGACTAATACTATACTTTTTATATATAGCCATCATTTCTTGACTCTTTTGCATCATTGAATCATTATCATTTTTATTAGAATATTTTTTTTCTAATCTAGCAAGTTCCGGCTGCGCCTTTTGCATATTCGCAGATTGCTTCATTGTTTTAATAGAAAATGGCAATAAAATAATTCTTATTAATAAACCAACAAGCATAACTGCCACACCATAATTTTTTACTAATGTACCAACTTTAACAATTAACCAAGCAAGTGGCATTACAATAAGCTGAACCCACAACCCATTATAATTATCAGAGTCATAAAATTTTAAATTCTCACAAGCAGGTAATTTATCTATATCCACATCTAAATTATCACTGTACTTTTCATAAATCTTTATTAAATCCTGATCTTCAGGTTTACATAATATATTTGATGGTAAATTTTGTCCAGTTGTTTCATTTACAACTCTTTTATTATTATCATCACTTATATACTTAGTACACCCAGTTAACATCAAACATAGAATAACTAAAATAATTAAATACTTTTTTTTCATCTTTGCTCCTTTTTTATCAAATCATTAAATTGAGTTTCTAAAACATCATACTTCACAGTTTTACACTCACTCCTCATTATTATAATATAATCTGATAGATTTGAAAACGATTTTCTATTTTTTCTAATTATTTCCCTCATTATTCTTTTGTAATAATTTCTTTCATAAGCCTTACCAAACTTTTTACTAAATGTTATTCCAAAACGAGAATTATCATTTTTTCTTTCCTTATAATATATAACAAAAAATTTATTTTTTAAAACTCTACCATTTTTTATTAAATAATTAAATTCATTTTTATCTTTAATTCTTAAGCTGTTATTCATATAACTCCTCCAATTAGAATAAAAACCACAATTTAAGTGGCTTACTTACATAATACTTTACGTCCCTTTTTTCTACGAGATTTCAATATATTAGTTAATTTTCTCGCAAAAAACCCATGTTTCTTCGCTTTTTTACGATTATTTGGTTGAAATGTTCTTTTCATCTTTGCACCTCCACATCAATTAAATAGCGTTATTATTATATTATATTAACCACCCTAAGTCAATAAAAGTTATAGCTATTTTAAAAAATATGATTAATTTATGATAATGTCTTAAGTGTTAGTATTTGATTATGTCTCAAATA
>CAVIQT010000036.1:0-10053 GCA_963645165.1 Phocaeicola vulgatus | reverse complement strand
TATTTGAGACATAATCAAATACTAACACTTAAGACATTATCATAAATTAATCATAGAGCTTTTAATCTATAAAATTTACAGGTAGTATTTTTATCTATAATTTGATATAATAACTATACTAAAGGAAGTGATGAGGATGACTTTATCATCCATTGGAGATATAATTACTAAGATAATAGATATTAGTATTGTATGGTTATTATTTTATTATCTACTTAAGAATTTAAAGAATAATGTTAAGTTGGTTTTAATTTTTAAGGGCGTAGCAATTATAATTGTTATTAAAATATTAAGTAATTTATTGAATTTATATACGATTGGGTTATTACTTGAGTATGTAATTTCTTGGGGACCGCTTGCACTTATTATTATATTTCAACCAGAGATTAGAACTATTTTAGAAAGTATTGGTAGAAGTCAGCTTTTAGGTAGACATAAGGCTTTAACTGTTGATGAGAGAGAAAAGGTTGTATTTGAAATTACTAGTGCGGTAGAGTTTTTAAAGAGAAATAGAATTGGGGCTTTAATTGTTATTGAAAGAAATGTTTCTTTACAAGAGTATATAGAACCTGCTAATAAGATTTATTCTGATATAACAGCGCCTTTGTTAGAGTCTATTTTTTATCCTAATAATCCACTTCATGATGGTGGTGTAATTATTCAAGGGGATAGACTTACTTGTGCTGGTGCTGTATTTAAAACTAGTATGAATCCTAATTTAAATAAAAAGTTAGGTACCAGACATCGTGCTGCTTTAGGTGTTGCTGAAGAAAGTGATGCGATTGCTTTAGTGGTAAGTGAAGAAACTGGTAGAATAAGTATTGCGGTAGATGGTTCACTTAATTATAATTTAACTTTAGAAGAGTTTAAGTTAATGCTTTTAGATGAGTTAAAACCTAAGATGGAAGTTTTCTATGATGCTGATGAAGAAGAAGGTGAAATAGATGAGTAAGATATTTAAACCTTTTGTAAAGTTAATTAAATTTATATATCATATTATTGATAAGTTTATTGTTATTCCAATAAGTAGAATGATTTATAGATTAAGTGAAGTATTAAGAAATAATAGTGGTAAGATTGAAAAAATATTAAATAGACCTAATGTGCTTATATATATTTCATTATTTAGTGCGATTGCGATATTTGTTTTAATTGATACTCAGTCTATATCTTTAGTAAGTGATGAAGCAGAGATACTTGCTGATCAACCTGTAAATGTTATTTATAATGAAGAGGCTTATGTGGTTGATGGAATACCTAGTACGGTAGATATTACTTTAATAGGTAGAAAGAGTGATTTATATTTAGCTAAACAGTTGGGTACTCATGAGGTTGTACTTGATTTAAGTGATAAAACAGTTGGTACTTATAAAGTAAAGCTTAAGTATAATCATAGTATAAAGAATGTTAATTATAAGTTAGATCCTAGTACAATAAGTGTTAAGATTAGTGAAAAGGTTAGTACTATTAAAACTTTGGATTATGATTTACTTAATGAGGATAAACTTGATAAGAAGTTAAATGTTAAAGATATTGAGTTAGATAGATCTGAAGTTATTGTTAAGGGGTCTGAAGAGACTTTAGATAAGATTGCGACTGTTAAGGCTTTAATAGATTTAAAGGCTGCTAATTTAACGGAAAAGGGGACATTTACAGTAGATTCAATAGTGCTTGTTGCTTATGATAATGAAGGAAATAGATTAAGTAATGTTGAAATAGTTCCTGGTAAAATTAGTGCATCTGTTACAGTAGATAGTTATTATGTAGAGCTTCCAGTTAAGGTTGTTACTGAAGGGACTCTTACTACGGGTTATGCGATTAATAGCGTTACAAGTAGTGTAAGTAAAGTTGGTGTTTATGGTGATGAAGAAGAATTAAAATCTTTATCTTATATAGAGGCTAAAATAAATGTTAATGGATTAAGTACTGATAAAACATATAATGTATCTTTTGTTAAGCCTTCTGGGGTAAGATATATTAGTGAAAGTAGTACTAAAGTTGAGGTTAAGTTAGAAAAAGAATCTAGCAGAGAAATTACTGGAATAGTTGTTGAAAGAGAAAATTTAGGTAATGGATATAATGTAACGGCTTATTCAGAAGAGGATAGAAATATTACAGTTATTGTTAAAGGGGTAAGTAGTGTTATAGATTCTTTAGAAGCATCTGATATTAAAGCAGTTATTGATTTAAGTGGTTATACACCTGGAACATATGATGTTAAAGTTAAAGTAATTGTTAATGATGTTAGAGTTACGGCTTTACCTAAGAGTGAAACTGTTAAAATAAGAATAAGTAATAAATAGCTCTTAATGGGCTGTTTTTCTTTATCTAAAAGTGGTACTATTAAAGTAGGAGAACTATATGAAGGAAATAGAAAAGAAAATAATAACGGGTATTTTAATAGTTATTTGTATTTTATTGTTTGTTTTATTATTATATTTTGTATCTTATGTAAAGAAAGAACTTAATAGTAGTAATAGTAATAAAGATGAGAAAATAGTTATTACTAAAGATTATAATGATGGTTATAGTGGTATATATCCTAGTAAGAATGATAAGAAAGTTAAAGAGTATAATTTAAAAGATTTTTTATATAATGATAATAAAGAAGTTATTAATTTTAAAGAAGATTTTAAAGATATATCTTTAAAGAAAGATAGTATAAAGTATGTTTTAAGTTGTAGTAAGTATAGTGATAGTTGTAATGAAGTTATGGTTAAAATAAATAATAATGGGTTTTATGTTACTACTTATTATAGTTTAGAAAGTGATGCTTGTTATAATGATACTAGATTATTATTTTATAATGATTATATACTTATGCAAAGAAATAAGTATTGCGTAGATGATAATAATTTAAATATATATAAAGATGGGGCTTTAATAAAGAGTATATCTAGTGTAGTAAATCAGTTTAAGTATGTTCATAATGATATGGTTTCTTCTCTTTATCCAGTTAGAATATATGAAAATAGAATACATTATTTAGTTTATAGTGATAGGGTTATAGAGAAGTATATTTCTTTAGATAATTTAGATAAAGAGGAGTTTGTTAGAACTTATAATGGGGTTCCTGTTTAATGTGGTAGTTAATCTACCTTTTTTTAGTTTTTTGTGCTATTATTTATGATAGGAGGAAACATGAACGAAAAGGGATTTACTTTAGTGGAACTTTTAGCGGCGCTTTCTATTTTAGCTATTTTAGTTATTATTGCGGTGCCAGCATTTAATACAGTGAATAATCAAACAAGAAGTGCTAGTTTAGAAAATAGAGAAAAAGCAATTACTTCTTCTATGCTTAATTATGCTAATAAATATTTAATTGACGAAATAAAATCGGAAGATAAAAAATGTACAAATAGTAGTGATGATGGGTGCTGTATAAGTTATTCTGTTAATTATATGATCGCGACAGGTATATATTATACTAGTGAAAAAAATGATAATAATAATAAAATAGAAATAAATCCCGTTACTAATGAACCATTAGATGGTTATGTTGCTGTATATTATGATACTAATAAGTTTGCTTTAAATGCTAAGTTTGTTATTAAAGATGAAAATTATGAAGAAAATTTAGAAGCAATTAATCTTGCTTGTAAAACAAATATATATGAAATGTAGAGGATTATATGAAAAAGATATTAATGATAATTTTAGATGGTTTTGGGCTTAGAGATGAAGAAAAGGGAAATGCGGTTAAAATGGCGGATATGCCTTTTTTTAGAAGTTTATGGGAAGAGTATCCTCATAGTAAGTTAGAGGCATCTGGTTCATTTGTGGGACTACCTGATGGACAATTTGGTAATAGTGAAGTATGTCATCAAGTTATTGGACTTGGTCATATAGTAAAACAAAAGATAAGTGTTATAACTGAAAATATTAATAATAGAAATGTAATGGATTATGATAATTTTAATGATATGGTAAATCATGTTATTAATAATGATAGTACTCTTCATTTAATGGGATTATTATCTGATGGAGGAGTACATAGTCATATAAGTTATATGAAAAGTTTAATTCCTCTTTTAAAGGAAAAGGGAGTTAAGAGGATTATTTTTCATGCTATAACTGATGGTAGGGATACTTTTAGAGAGTCTTCTATTAAGTTTATTAAAGAAATGGATAATGTTTTAATTGAAAATAAAATAGGTTATGTAGGCACTATATGTGGTAGATATTATGCGATGGATAGAGATAATAAGTGGGATAGAACGGAAAAGTACTATAACATGGTAAACAATTATCAGGGATTTAAAATAAATGATTATGAAAATGCGATTATGAATTGTTATAAGAAGGGATTAACTGATGAGTTTTTACCTCCTATGATAATTGCTAAGGATGCTTATATTAAAGATGGGGATGCATTACTTTGGCTTAATTATCGTTTTGATAGGGCTAGACAAATTTTAAATGCTTTTGGTAAGGATGATTTTAATGATTTTCTTGTTAATAAGAGAAAAGATTTTAAAGTTTATAATATGTTTAAACAATTAGATGTTAGTGGAGTACTTCCTATATTTGAACTACCTAAAGAGGAAATGTATCCGATTGGTAAATATTTTTCTGATTTAAAGCTTACACAAGCAAGAATTGCTGAAACAGAGAAGTATTCACATGTAACTTATTTCTTTAACTCTGAGCTTGCTAAAAAATTTGAGGGGCAAGATAATTATTTAGTACCTAGTCCTAAGGTGGCAACATATGATATGGTACCACTTATGAGTGCAGCAGAAGTTAGTAAAAAGGTAATAAATGCTTTAGAGAAAGATTATGATTTTATTTTAGTTAATTATGCTAATCCAGATATGCTTGGTCATACGGGTAATTTAGATGCAACAACTAAGTCTTTAACTATGCTTGATAAACTTTTAAGTGAGGTTGTTAATAGTGCTTTTGATAATTTGTATCAGGTATTTATTTTAGCAGATCATGGAAACTGTGATATTATGATAGATGATAATGATAATATAGTTACGACTCATACTTTAAGTAAAGTACCTTTTATTATTACAGATAAGAGTGTTAAGTTAAAAGAAGATGGTGATTTAACAGGGGTAGCACCTACTTTATTAAGATATATGGATATTGCACTTACACCAAGAATGGATGAGTCTAAAATATTATTTAAAGAAGAATAGAGGGATAAAAAGTGGATTATAATATATTAAGAGAAAATGATATTAGGGGAGAGTATCCATCTCAGATAAATGGTGATGTTGGTAAAAGAGTTGCAGATGCTTTTGCTGTTTATTTAACTAATTTAGGGGTAAAAAAATGTATATTAGGTCATGATAATAGAGTTAGTAGTGAAGAGATATATAAGTCTATTTTAAAAGCATTACTTAGTAGTGGAATAGATGTTATTTCTATTGGGCTTGTTACGACACCAATTTTTAATTATGCGTCAATTATTAATGAAGTGCCTTTTGGTATTATGGTAACGGCATCACATAATAAAGCATCAGATAATGGATTAAAAATATTTGGAGAAAATTATTTGCATTTAAAACAAGATGAATTAAAGAAATTATATAAGTTAATTAGGGATGGTGCACATATATCTGGGACTGGTAATTTAGAAGAACAAAGTGTAAATGATAGTTACGTTAATATGCTTATAGATAAGTTTAAAACTATAAATAAAAGAGTAGTAGTTGATTGTGGTAATGGGACAGCGAGCACTATAATAAGGAAGATTTTTTCTAAAGTTTTTATTGATGTTAGTTATTTAAACTCAGAAAGTGATGGTACTTTTCCTATACATAATCCTGATCCTAATGTGGAAGAAAATTTAAATTTACTTAAGAAGATGGTTCTATTAAAGGGAGCTGATTTAGGTATTGCGATTGATGGAGATGCAGATAGAGTAGGTATTATTGATAATAAGGGTAATATGATTGCGACTGATTATTTAATTGGTATATTTGCCAGAGAAATAGTACCTAAAAGTAAGAATAAAAATGTCATTATAGATGTGAAGTGTTCAGTAAGTTTAGCACATGAAATTAAAAAAATAGGGGGAAATGCGGTAATGGTTAAGAATGGCTCAGCATATATTGAGAGAATTGTTAGAGATTATCCGGCTTTATTAGGAGGAGAGTTTTCTGGTCATATTTTCTTTAGAGATGATTATTATGGGTTTGATGATGGTATATATGCAGGGCTTAGAGTGGCTAGATTAATTGATGAAAAGAAAATACCTTCTTCTGATTTAACTTTAGGAATGGAAGTTTATAAAAATACGCCAGAGATTAGATTAGAGGTAGATGATAATATTAAGTTTAATTTAGTTAATTATATAAGAGAATATGCTCAAAATAAGAACTATAAAATAAATACTTGTGATGGAGTTAGAGTAGATTATGAAGATGGTTTTTCATTGGTTAGATGCTCTAATACGGGGCCATTTATTACTCTTAGATTTGAAGCAAGTAATAAAGAAAAGTTAGAGGAAAGAAAAGAAGAATTTATGTCTTTAATAGATAAATATCTTAAAGAAAAAAATTAGGGTTTATATTATTTTTAGAACTATCACTTTTGGTGGTGGTTTTATTATCTATATTAGTATTTATTTTATTTATAGGTTTTATATTTTTATATAGGTTTCTTAAGTTATTTATTACTGGCTTTGTATCTTTATATATGGGAATTATGTTTTTAGCTATATTTAAAGTTTTAGATAAACCACTTAGAAGATTTAAAAGTTTAAAAGTATTATTCATTAAATCACAACCTTTTTATCTAGTTAATTATATGATTGCAAGTAAAAATGTTTAACATCTTAAATAATTATGATATAATTATTTTTAGAATAGAGGAGTGGCAATGGGAAAGAAGAGTAATAAAAATAAAAAGCAAAATAAAACGCTTTCTTTATTAAAACGTATACTTGAATTACCATTTCTTGGAATCTTTTATGTAGTTGATTTTTGTTTTAAAATGATAAATTGGGCGGTTATTGGTATTTATTATGTATTTTATCCAGTATTTATATTACTTAAATATGAATGTTTAGGGTGTTATTATACACTTAGTTTTTTACTTTATCCTTTTATTTATGTTTTTAAGAAAATAGGAGATGCAGTTTTTAAGATTTATCAAAAAAATAATACTAAAAATATAAATTTAGAAGAAATAGCTCCTGGTGAAGAAGTTAATATGAGTGTGGAAGAAGAAAATCTAGAAGAAGAAGTACAAGAGGAAAAACCTAAGAAATTAACTTTTGAAGAATATATAAAGAAAAAGTATGAAGAATTTTATTTTGTTAAGAAAGCTAGAGAAAAAGAAAAAGCTGAGATGGAGGCTTTAATCTTAAGCATTCAAAAAAATAATAATCGTAGTGAGAAACCAGTTGCCTTTAGATATGTAGCAAGAGATGATACGGGTAAAAAGGTTAGCAATATATTTATTGCGATGAGTAAAATGGAAGTTTATAGTTTTTTACATAATGAAAATTATAAAGTTATAAAGATAGAAACTTCTAAATGGATTAATATGCTTTATGGACCAAGTTCATCATATGTTTATAAACTTAAAACTAAAGATTTAATATTTTGGCTTACTCAGTTATCTACTTATTTAAAGGCTGGTATTCCTTTAACAGATGCGATGCGTATTTTAGGTAAACAAATGGGGGATACTTCTGGTAAGAAAAGATTATTTGACTCTATTATATATAATCTTACATTAGGTGAATCTTTTTCATCGGCACTTACTAAGCAAGGAAAGTCTTTTCCAGCACTTTTAATTAGTATGGTAAAAACAGCAGAAGCAACAGGTGAGTTAGAATCTACTTTAGATGATATGGCAAATTATTATACTGAGATTGAAAATACTAGAAAAGCAATGATTAGTGCGATGAGTTATCCAACAATAGTTATGTTATTTTCTATTGCGGTTGTTGTATTTATTATGCTTTATGTAATACCACAGTTTCAGCAGATATATGCTTCTACTAATGCTCAGTTAAATGGTTTTACTTTGTTTATAATCAATTTAAGTACATATTTAAAAACTAATATAATGAATCTTATTTTAGGAGTAATATTAATAATTATAGTTTTAGTATTGTTATATAAAAATGTTAAGGTAGTAAGAAAGAATATGCAGGAGTTTGCGATGAAGTTACCTTTATTTGGTAAGATTATTATATATAAAGAGATGAATGTATTTGCAAAAACTTTTGCATCATTACTTAATAATAATGTATTTATTACAGATAGTATGAGTTTATTATCAGAAGTAACTAATAATGAAATTTATAAGGAAATAATGTTTGAGACAATAGATTATGTAGCAAGAGGAGATAAAATATCTACAGCGTTTCATAAGCATTGGGCAGTGCCTGATGTAGCATATTATATGATTGTTACTGGTGAATCTACAGGGGCATTAGGGCCTATGATGGATAAGGTTGCAGAATATTATCAAACAGAGCATCAAACAATAATTAATAGTTTAAAAGCATTTATAGAGCCAGCGATGATTATTTTCTTAGCAGCAATAGTAGGTGTAATTGTAATTTCAATAGTATTACCAATGTTTGGATTATATACTCAGTTACAATAAGGGGGTTTTATGATTTATTTTATATTTGTATTTGGGCTTATATTTGGATCATTTTATAATGTAGTGGGACTAAGACTACCTAATAATGAATCAATTGTTTTTCCTGGAAGTCACTGCCCAAAGTGTAATCATAAACTTGCTTGGTATGAAAATATACCAGTTTTATCTTTTATATTTTTAAGAGGAAAGTGTAAGAATTGTAAACAAAAAATAGATATAATTTATCCTTTAATAGAACTTTTAACAGGTATATTATTTGCGATTACTTATTATTTATATGGTTTTAGTGAAGAATTTTTTATCGGAATTATTTTAGTTAGTTTAGTTGTTATTATTTTTGTAAGTGATACTAAATATATGATTATATTAGATAGTCCAACTATAATAGGTATTGTATTAATATTTATAATTAAATGGATTTATGAGGGGATAAGTGTTTCTTTAATAAGTTTAGGTTATGGATTATTTGTTTTTGGTATTATGTATTTACTTCTTATAATAGGTAATTTTCTATTTAAAAAAGAGTCTTTAGGGGGAGGAGATATTAAATTATCTTTTGTGGCAGGAATGGTTTTAGGTCCATATCTTGGATTATTTTATATAGTACTTGGTTCTTTTTTAGCATTTCCATACGCGATATATACAGTAATTAAAAATAAGAATGGAGTGCTTCCTTTTGGCCCATTTTTAGCAAGTGCGATGTTAATATTATTTTATAATATAGATGTATTTGATAAGTTTTTAAAGACATTATTTAGTATTAAGTTTTAGAAAGAAATAAGAAATGAGTAAGTTTGTAAAAGTAATGTATGGCACAATGAGTGGTGCGAAAAAAGATTTTAAATATAAAATAGGAGAGGTTAATGTTAGTGAGCATTGGAATCCGAATGCAACAAGTGGTAAAGATTTTGGAGGCTTTAATTATTGTGATGAAAAATGTATCATAAGATGGCTTCATAGAGGGGATATTATATATGATATAGAAATTCCAGATGATGCAGAAAATATAAAAATAGAGGGTGCGACTACTATTTATAGAACTAATAAAATTATTATAAGTAATCCTAGGAAAGTAGATGATGATTTAGCACTTCATTTTTACGAAATATCGGATATACCTGATGAAGCATATTATAAAGCATTAGGTGTTGTAAGCATAATGAATTATAAGAAGACTGCTTATGCAATTTTAAATGATAAGGTAAATAAGAATAATATTTATGAAGTTTTAGATGAATGGAATAATTTTATAAATCATGGTGGTAAGAAGGATAGAATGAACTCCTTAGTCAAAGAAATAGATGATAAATTAAATGAAATTAAATCGTAAATCTATAAATTTTATAATTTCTAAAATTGCAAAATTTTCTTTAATAATCTGACTTTTTAAAATTCTGCAATTAAAAATTAATGAGTTATCAACAAAATAAAGAGGTTTATCCACAATGAATAAAACCTCTTTATTTTATTATAAAT
>CAVIQT010000035.1:0-3958 GCA_963645165.1 Phocaeicola vulgatus | reverse complement strand
ATATGAAGCAGTCCATATATTTGATATGTCTTCTCTAGAACTAGAAAAGATGATAAATAAACTTCTTTTAGCAAATCAAACTACAACTAATATAGGTTTAGTGCTTGATACTTTACCAGAAATTAATAGTTATGACTTAAATGAAGTAATTGAAAGCTATGGTCAAAATGTAAAAGATACCGATATTACTGAATTAATTGTTAAAGCCAAACATTTAAAAGATATTGGAGGAGGTAAGTAATGGATTATTTAAAAACTTTAGATTTCTCTAGTGATGAAATAAATCACTTAGGTGGCACACTTCCTAGAAATGTAATTGAAAAATTAAAACTATTTCCTAGAATTGTTAAAACTAACTATCAAGTACTAAAAGATACTGGAATAAATAACTATAAAGATATATTTGTAAATCATACCCATATGTTTTTTAAAAATCCTGATAAATTTAACGCTATATTTACTAAATACGATCCAAAAGATTTAGTAAGATGCCTAGAAAAAAATGGTGCAATAATTGAAAAACTATAAAGACTAATTTAGTCTTTTTTTGTTAATATAATGTCTAGTATATTTTACTATATTTAACAAATAAAAAAGATTTTGATATAATGTTAAAGAATAGTAGGTGGTAAAAATGACATTTATTTTATTAATAATATTAATGTTTTCTTTTAATATAAATGTAAAAGCAGATACCACTTATATCTTAGGTAATATTGCAAAAGACACAACTAATGTTGCCCTTAGAGTTTGTGCATCAACATCATGTGATTTAGTTAAAAGTGATACTAATAGTAAAATATATATATCATATCCAGAAGCCTTTGAAATAATAGGTGAAGAAGGAAACTTCTATAAAATTAATCTTCAATATAGTGGTTTTTGGTATACCGGTTATATTTTAAAAAATAAAAATGGTAAAGACTTTGTTGTAAAAAAAGAAGTAACTGTAACTGATGCATCAATTAATGAATATCAGACTATGGGCTTTCCTTTATCATACGCTAAAAAAATAGCTACTCTAAAAGCTTTACACCCTACATGGAACTTTATACCTTATAATGTAAATGCTACCTTTGATGAAGTTATAGCAGGTGAAACAAAATATATAAGTACTAATTTAATTAATGGAAGTAATACATCCCTAAGAAATACTGAAGATGGCGCATACGTAGATGGAGTTTATCAAGAATTTGCTGGTGGTGGCTGGTATTCTGCATCTAAACAAACAATAAAATACTATGTTGATCCAAGAAACTTTTTAAATGATGGACACATCTTTATGTTTGAAGTTCTTGCTTTTGATGAAAAAACTCAAACATTAGATGTAATTCAATCAATGCTTAATAATACTTTTATGAGTGGTAATGCTTTTTATATTACTGAATCTGGTGAAAAAACTGATATCTCATATGCTCAAACTTTTTATGACTCTGGCAAAAAAAATTCTGTAAGTGCGATTCACCTAGTTAGTAGAGTAATCCAAGAACAAGGTAGTAATGGTTCATCCCTTTCATCAGGAGATAACTCTGAATACCCTGGATATTATAATTTCTTTAATGTTAATGCTAATGGTTCTACTACTGCTGATGTTATTCATAATGGCCTAGCGTACGCTAAAAAGAAAAATTGGAATAGTCCTTATGCATCTATTATTGGTGGTGGCAACTTACTAGGCAATTACATATCTTATGGCCAAAATACTCTATATTTACAAAAATTTGACTTTGCTGGTGATACTTATTATACCAACCAATATATGCAAAATATAAAAGCTCCTTATTCTGAAAGTTACTCATCATATAAAGCCTATTATAAAACTGGTTTCTTAGAATCTAACTTTGTCTTTAGCGTCCCTGTATTTAAAGGAGAAATGCCTGAAATAACCTCACTAACTGATGACTATAGTGAAGATGCTACCTTAAGTATGCTTAGTGTTACTGGTTGCAATTTAATGCCATCATTTATATCTAGTGCTTATGAATATACTTGTAATGTAAGTAAAGACACTACTAAAGTAACTATAAATGCAGTTGCTACAAATGTAAATAGTACCATAACTGGTATGGGAGATATTGATTTAAATAATGATGAACAAACAAATGAAATAGTTGTAACAAGTAAAGGTGGCAGCACTAAAGTATATAAAATAACAATAAAAAAAGTAGATGATATCATGTTTACTCCTGATGAAATACTTGCTAAATTACAAATAAATAATGATGGTGGTTATATAAGTGGTTTTGATTTAGGAAGTGATGCCAAAAGTTTAAATGATTTAGTATACATTAACTATCCTAGTGTTAAATCAGAAATAAATGTTCAAAGTAAACTATCTACTGGTATGACATTAAAACTTACAAGTAATGGTACAAGTGATTATACAATAGTAATGTATGGAGATAATAATGGTGATGGAGAAATTGATATCGTTGATCTATTAAAAATTCAAAAACATATTCTTGGAGTTAACAAAGTTGATGGTGCTTATCTAAAAGCATCAGATGTAAATAAAGATGGAGTAGTAGATATTATTGACTTATTAAAAGTCCAAAAACATATCCTTAATGTAAGTAAAATAGAACAATAGGAGGAATCATGAAAAATAAAATTATTTTCTTAATTACTTTATTACTAATGTTACCAAATGTAGTTTTTGCCGCAAGCGGAAGTATTAAAGCTACATCTTCATCAAGTAAAGTAACATTAAATAATACCGTAACTGTAACTGTTAAAGTAAGTAGTACTGACTCATTAGGCACTTGGCAATATGGCTTATCATATGATAAAAGTAAATTATCTCTAATAAGTGGTGATACTTCCATAGTAGGTTATGGTGATGGCTCATACTCATCAAAAACATATACATATAAATTTAAAGCTATCGCCGTAGGTACTGCATCTATTACTATTGATAACCCTAAAATAGCAGACTGGAACACTGAAAGTTCAATAAGCGTATCTAAAAGTAATTTAACTCTAACTATTAAAGAACCAGTTATAATTAATTACTCATCAGATAATAACTTATCATCTTTAAGTATTGAAGGTTTTACTATTAGCCCAGAATTTAATAAATCAACGCTAGAATATAGTGCCACTGTAAACTCTGATACAACATCTGTTAATATTATTGCTTCATCAAGTGATAGTAAAGCCAAAGTAACTGGCACTGGAAAACTAGATGTAGTAGAAGGAACTAATGAAGCCAAAATAGTAGTAACTGCTGAAAATGGTACATCTAAAACATATGTAATAAATATTACCGTTCCTGAAAAAGATCCTATTAAATATAAATTTGGAGAAGAAGAATATAGTGTTTTAAGAAAACTACCAGATGACTTACCACTTAACTTTAATAATGCCACTATTAAATTTAACGACGAAGAAATACCTTGCTTACAAAATGAAAAACTAGGTATTACTTTAATATATTTAAGAAATAGTAAAAATATAGAAAATTTCTATATCTATGATTCTAGCAGAAAAATAGTTACTATATATAATGAAGTAAAAAATAATGATATAACTATTTATTTAACTAATAAAGAAATAGATATCAAAGGATATAAACAAAAGACTATTAAAATAAATAATGTAGATACTACTGGTTATCAATTAACTAATAGTAGTAAAGACTACCTAGTAACTGGAAAAAATATATCAACTGGTAAAGATAGTATTTATGTTTATGACTCTATTAATAAAACCATAAGTTTATTTAATGAAGATGATTATAACTACTTAGTAAATGAAACTAAACTTTATAAAACCATCACTTACTCACTAAGTGCTTTACTTATCTTACTATTACTTATTGTAATCTTACTTGCTAGTAGCCGTAAAAAATTAATAAAATTATTAAATAAAAAAGTTAAAAAAGAAATAGTGCCTGAAGTAAAAGAAGAGTTAAGCCCCAAAAAATCTAAAAAGAAAGATAAAAAGAATAAAAAAGCAA
>CAVIQT010000034.1:0-5630 GCA_963645165.1 Phocaeicola vulgatus | reverse complement strand
GTATGATATATATTTAAGTGGAGCGACTCCTTTGTTAATAATAAATAATGAAAGTGCTCAAAATAATAGAGAACTAGTTATATTTAGAGATTCTTTTGCTAGTAGTTTAGTTCCGTTATTAATACCAGCATATTCTAAAATTACTATGATTGATTTAAGATATTTAGCTAGTAGTTATTTAGATAAAATAGAGGAAATAAATATAAATAAGGATACTGATATTTTATTTATATATAGTATGCCAGTAATAAATAATAGTTTTGCTTTAAAATAGGAGGATTGTATGAGAAAGATTTTATGTTTAATTTTAATATGTTTAGTGGTGGGGTTATGTTTTGGCTGCTCTAAAACTAGTGATACTTTAAATGATTCATTAAAAAGTATTATGAATAAGTTATATGATGGGATATCTGAAGATGATATTCCAGAGCTTGAACGCACTAAAGTAAATAAAGATAATGAAGAATATTATTTAGGTAAAATTACTTTTGAATATGATGATGCCTTAGCATCAGAACCAGTTATGACATCTGTTGCGCATTCAGTAGTTCTTATTAGAGTTAAGGATGAATTAACTGCTGAAAAAGCAAAGGAAGAATTAAAAGAGACTGTAAATCCTAGAAAATGGATATGTGTAGGAGTAGATAATGTTATTACAGAAAGTAATGGTAATTTAGTACTTTTAGTTATGGATGATGAGATAGGAACTAAAATAAGAGATAATTTTTTAAATTTATAAAAAAGAGGAAGTAAAAAAATGAAAGGAAAATATTTTCAAAATATATTAGTTATTACACTTGTTATTTTAATAAGTAGTCCCATAATGTTTTTCTTTATGGCGGAAGATAATGAATTAAATGATTTAAATACTACTATAGAAACTACATCTTTAAAAAGTGAAACTACAACTACAAGTACTACTATAACAACTACTAAGAAAACTACTACTAAAGTTACTACTATAGTTAATTCATCTGATAGTGATTTATATAAACCATATCATGTAGAGCCAGCAGATAGTTATTCTATATTAAATATTACAAAAGATGATATTAAAGTTACATTTAAAAATAAAAATGCTTATGTTATTGGAGACTCAATGGTGGAAGGTTTAACTGCTTATAATGTTTTAGATGAAGAGCATGCGGTATTTCATCGTGGGCGCCGCATTGATAATATGGAAAAAGATCTTCCTAAATTATCTAATCAAAGTCCTAGTTATTTGTTTTTATCATATGGGTCAAATGATTTAGAACTTTGGACAGGCAGAGTAAACTCTTTTATTGCAGCTTATCGTAAAAAATTAAATTATTTAAAAGAAAAACTACCTAATACTACTATTGTTATTAATTCTATCTTACCAGTTAGTAAAAAAGCAGTTAATAAAAGTAGTGCGTTTTCTTATCAAGAATTATTTAATAATGAACTTAAAAAGTTAGCAAATGAATTAAATATTACTTTTTTAGAAAATAGTGTATACTTAAATGAGAAAGAAAAACCATATTCATCAGATGGTATTCATCCAAAAGCATTTTATTATACGTTATGGGCTAAACATATGGTTAGTTATTTAAATAGTAACTAGAAAGGTTTGATATGAAATTTTTAAATGATACTGATTTATTAGATCAACATTTTCTTATAAGTGAAAAATATATTAATGATTTTATTAAAATATGTAATTTACAAAAGGAGGATATTGTTTTAGAAGTTGGACCTGGAGTAGGAACTTTAACCAAAATAATTGCTCCTAAAGTTAGTAAGATGTATGTTATTGAAAAAGATGTAAGATTAAAAAAATATTTAGATAAAATACCTGATATTCATATTATATATGGGGACGTTATTAAATGTGATTTACCTAAGGTTAATAAAATTATTACATCTCTTCCTTATAGTATAATTGAGCCTTTTATTTATAAAATAAAAGATTTAACTATTATAGAAATATATATGATAATGGGTAAAAATTATGTAGATAATGTAATAAATAAAAAGATAACTAATTTATCATTATTAACTAATACTTTTTTTGATGCTACAAAATATGAAGATATTACGCCATCAGCGTTTAATCCGGAACCTAAAGTTATGTCGTCTATTGTTAGATTAAGACCAAAATGTAAGTGGAATAATTTGGAGTTAATTATTAAAAATATATATTTATTAGATGAAAAAAAGTTAAAAAATGCTTTACTTGAAAGTTTAATAATAGTAAATAAATGCACTAAAAAAGATGGTAAAGAAGTAATTAAAGGGTTAAATATAAGTGAGGATATATTAAATAAACAGTTTATTATTTTAAGTAATGAAGAAATAAAAGAAGTATATGATATATTAGAAGATAAGTTTGGTTTAAATTAAGAAAAATATCTTCTTTTTTTCTTTATGTTAATATGCTATAATTTAGACATAGTAGGGGTTGATATTTGTGGATAAGAAAGGGCAAGCTTTAGTTGAATTTATTATAATTATTCCAATTGTAGTTATGATTTTTCTAGGTATTATTGATTATATAATGATCTTTAGTGCTAAGAATAATTTAGAAAATAAGATGAGCGAAGTTGTTAAAATTTATCATGAATATAATAGTGAAGATGAAATAAAAGAGTATTTATCTTTAGATAAAGAGAATATAAATATAAGTTATAGTATAGAAGAAAGTGATAAATATGTTACTATTTCTTTAGAGGAAAGTTATAATTTTATTACTCCTTTATTAAGTAAGATAATGCCATCACCATTTATATTAAAAACTGAAAGGATTTTACTTAATGAATAGTAAGGGTCAGTCATTAGTTTTATTTATTATTGTTATTCCTATTATATTTATTATTTTTATGTATGTGTATGATTATGGTAATTATTTATATAATAAGACTAAAATAAATGATATTACGACATTTGTAGTAAAAGATGCATTATCATCTAATGAAATAAATGAAGATGAAATAAAAAATTTACTTATATTAAATAATATAGATGTAAGTAATTTAGAGGTATCATATCAAGGAAACGTTTTAAAAGTAACTAATAAAATAAAATTAAATAATATTAGTAAATTTTCTAATATAAATTTAAATGAAATAACTATAAATATAGTTGCAGAAAAGGTTAATAATGATATAATTATAAAAGAATAGGGAAGGTATTATGGCGAAGGGTAAAAGTGTGTGTGTATATGGTGCCAAAGGTGGAATTGGGAAGACAACATTTGTATTAAATTTAGCTGGTATTATATCTAAATTAGATAAAAAAGTTTTAATAATAGATTTAGATTTATGTACTGGGGCGATTGCTGCATCATTAAATAAAGACGTAAGTAAAACTATTTATAACTTTTATGAAGATTATAGTAATAATCGTTTTGATAATGTTGATAAATATATTACTAAATATAATGATAATATATGCTTTTTAGCTTGCCCTAAAGATCCTCGTTTTTCAAATAAAATAGAAAGTTATATTATAACTACTCTTTTAGATAAGTATAAATATTTATATGATGTTATTTTAATTGATACTACTAGTAATTTAAATGAAATAAATGTTCTAACGTTAGATAAATGTGATGAAATATTATTTATGACTACTAATGATTTAGTATCTTTAAAGAATTTAAAGAATGTATTAAATATATTATATGATAATGATATTTCTAAGTATAAGGTTATTCTTAATAATAGTTTAAAACAAGATAAGAAATATTTTAGTAATTATGATATTAAGAATATTTTAAAGGCTAATATAGATTATATTATTAGTGATAAATTTTATTATAATAAGTTAGATACTTTAGTATATAATGGTGAAATTATGTCTTTAAGATTTAGTAATTATCCTGATGAAAAGATTCTTTATTTAATTGCAAGGGATATACTAAAGGAGGAAGTATGAGTAAGAGTTTATATGATGCTTTTGATTTTAAAAAAAGTAAGGAAGAAGAAAGTACTATAACTGATTATGAAGTCTTTAAAGATAAAAAACTTTTAGATGAATTAAGAAAGAAGATTATTGAACATTTAATTGATAAGAATATTCCTAGTGGGAAATATTTAGATGATTTTATAAATGATGAGATAGATGCTTGTTTAGAAGGATATGATTTAACTAATTTAGAAAGAAGTCATATTTATAATTTAATTAATGATGAGATAAATGGGTATGGACCTATTAGTGAACTATTAAATGATAAGAATATTACGGAAATAATGGTTAATGGGCCTAAGGATATTTATGTTGAAATTGAAGGTAAGCTTGTTAAGGATGAAAGTATTTCTTTTATTAATGATGAACATATTATAAGAACTATTCAAAGGCTTATTCAGCCACTTGGAAGAACTATTGATACTACTAATCCAATGGTAGATTCTAGATTAAGTGATGGTTCTAGAATTAATGCAGTTATACCTCCTTTAAGTGTTAATGGGCCGATTATTACCATTCGTAAGTTTAAAAGAAATATGACTAGTATAGATGATTTACTTAGAGTTGGGACTCTTACTACAGAGATGGCGGTTTTTTTAGAGGCAGCAGTTAAGGGTAAACTTAATATTATTGTCTGTGGTGGTACTGGTTCTGGTAAAACAACTCTTTTAAATATTATTAGTAGTTTCATTGGAGAAAATGAAAGAATTATTACTATTGAAGATGCTGCTGAGTTAAAACTAGAACAAAATCATGTTATTAGTTTAGAAACTAGAACGGTTAATTATAATACTAATGCGGCAATTACAATTAGAGATTTAGTTATTAATGCTTTACGTATGAGACCAGACCGCATTATTGTTGGTGAGTGTCGTGGTAAAGAGGCGTTTGATATGCTTCAAGCTATGAATACTGGTCATGATGGATCACTTACTACTTTACATGCTAATGGGAGTATGGATGCTTTAAATCGTTTAGAAACCATGGTTTTAATGAGTGGGATGGACATTCCTATTATGGCTATTCGTGAGTATATTGAAAATGCGATAGATTTAGTTATAAATATTGAAAGAATGCATGATGGTAAAAGAAAAATAACTAATATATCTGAAGTTGTAGGGATAGAAAATTCAATGATAAAATTAAATCCTATATTTGAATTTATCCAAAAAGGATTGACTGATAAGGGAGAAGAAAATGGGGAATTTGTTAAATGTGAAAAGGAACCTAAAGTATTAAATATCTTAAAGTCACGTGGAATTAAAGATTTAGATAAGATGTTTAAAAAACAAAAAAATAAATAAAGAAAGGACTATTTTTAGAGATGGATAAAATACCAAAAGTTATAACTATACTAATTATTTTACTTATTCTATATAAAATAATAAGAGTTTTTATTGCCTCTAAAAATAATCAAAGAATAAGTAAGTATACAGTTAATAATAATCGTAATGAAAAATATTCATTAGGTGAGAGTATTGCAATATTTTATTATAAGTTTCGTATGCATTTAGTAAATACTTTAACTCATTTAAAAGTAATGCAAAAAATATCTAAATATTATGAAAAGTATATTCATATTAATACTAAAAATGATAAGGCTTCTTATGAGATTATTGCTAATAAGATATGTTTATCTTTATTATTTGGTTTTATTTATATTATATCTTCTATTTATAAATCATCATTTAATTTATTTGGAT
>CAVIQT010000033.1:0-7989 GCA_963645165.1 Phocaeicola vulgatus | reverse complement strand
AAATGATAGATATAAAATTCTTTTATTTGCCTTTATTTTATTTATTATATTAGTACAATTCATAGAAAATCACCTTTATTTTCTATTTAATTTTACTAATTGCCCCCCCATGTCAAGTTAACGTTATACACTCAAAAAGTCTATGATTTTACCCATAAAAACTGGTACATCATAGACTTTATAAAACTACTTTTTAAACAATAATTTATAAACTTCTTCAAATATACTTACATAAAATATATTTATATTACTTAATATTTCCTTTGGAATATCACTTTCATCTATTTTATTTTCCATTGGTATAAATATAGTTTTTATTCCATTATTATAAGCAGTAATAATTTTATCTTTAATTCTAGCTACTTTATTAACTCTACCATATAAATCTAAATCACCTAAAAAAGCAAAACTAGAGTCAACCTTCTTATTATTAAATAAACTACATAAAGATACTGCCACCCCAAGTGATCCACTTGTTCCATCTAATTTAAATTTATTAGTATTAAAATTAATATGTATACCATTTGTACTCTTTTTATAATCCATATAGTTATTACTCTTTAAATAACTAATAACTACCTTTATTGAATCTCTAAGAGTATCCCCAATATTACCCGTAATATTTGAATCATACATTAAAGGAACTACAATAGATGATACCTTAATAATTGCTCCACTCGTACTGGTAACACCAATTAAATTAACTTCACCTACTATATTTTCTTTAAGTTCATACGTATATAATTTTTTACCTAGTATTTCCTCAAAATTAGGTAAACTACTAATATTATGAATAATCATAAATCTTATTACATTATCTAAATATCTTTCTAATTCTCTTAAACCAGGTTCTTTAGTATAACCTTTAATTAAATCTAAAATTTCCTCATCAGTAATAAAAATATCTTTCACATTATACTTATTACAAATATTAGGTATTAAATAATCTCTAGCAATATTTTGCTTATCAAAAATAGTATAAGCAGGAATATTTAATATTTCTAATCTATCTTTAAGCACTGGTGGTATTTCATCATAATCATTCGCAGTTAAAATAAATAATACACTAGATAAATCAAAAGGTTCTTCTATATAATTATCAATAAAATCTTTATTTTGATTACTATCTAATATATCTAATAAAGTACTTGCTGGATCTCCCTTATAATCCTTAACCATCTTATCAACTTCATCAATTAATATAACTGGGTTATTTGTCCCACACTTTATAATGGCATCAATTATTTTTCCGGGAGATGCTCCTAAATAAGTTCTTTTATGACCAATTAGCTCTGAAGAATCATTTAATCCACCCACACTAATTTTATAAAACTCTCTTTTTAAACTTAACGCGATAGACTTAGCAATTGTACTTTTTCCTACACCTGGCGGCCCAATTAAACAGATAATCGGATTATCTAAATTCTTATTTCTCATCTTTAAAAGAGCATATTCAATTATTCTTCTTTTAACATTATCTAATTTATAATGACTTTTATTTAAAACACTCTCTATTTTCTCTTCTTTATTTTCTTCTTTACTAGATACCCCAAAAGGTAAAGATAAAACTGTATCTAAATAAGTTCTAATAACACTAAGTTCTGGATTATTAGATGGAGTATATTCATACTTTTTTAACTCATTATATAATTTCTTACGAGTTTTATCATTAATCTTTAAAGAATCTATTTTTAACTTATAATCATTAGCCTCTTCATCTTTAGTAGACTTAACTCCTAATTCCTCATTTAACTTTTGAATCTTTGTTTTAATAAGAAATTCCTTTTGTTCATCTTCCATTGTTTGTCTTATTTCATTATCTATTTTATTATTAAGTTCCAAAACTTCTAATTCTATGCTTATATCTTTAATTAACATTTTAGCTCTAATAGTTTCATTAAATTCATTCATATAATTAATAGTTTTATCTAAAGGAAAACGCATGAAATTAAGAGCCAAATCAGTAACCTCATCTAAATTCTTAGCATTATTTAACTTAGATATAATAGTATTTGATACATCACTAGCAAGTTCTACATATCTAGTAATTAAACTAGTTACCTTTTTTCTTAAAGCTAAATTTATAGAATCTTCTTCTTTTTCAATATAAACTCTTTTTATATTCGCAATTAAAACATTTTTATCTTTTTTATGATTCGCATAATTATTTATTTTAACCCTGTTAAGTCCCTTTAATATAATACGATAATTTTTATTAGGTAAAATTACACAAGACTTTATTAATGCTAAAACTCCCACTAAAGGTAAATCTGATACAGTAGGTGATTCTTCCATTAAATTATTAGGAAGAATAACAACTACTTTTTTATCATATTCCCTATTAGCTAAATTAATTATTTTTTGACTTAATTCATTACTAAGTTCTAAACGTACTTCTTGAAAGGGCAAAAGGGAAAGCTTCTTAAGTAGTAATACTGGTAGATTTTTATCCATAATGCACCTCCAAATATGCCTTTTATTATATATTTTCTAATTATATTTGTAAAGAGAATACTTATAAAAATCTAAAAAAATTAAAATAAAAAAACTTAAACTATTGTAAATAAATTTAAGTCTTCATCAGTTAAATTAATATTTATATCATTTACATATAAATGAGCAAGTACCTCACCTTTTAATACAGTATCTCCTGACTGTTTTAATAATTTAATTCCTACACTATAATCTATTTGACTATCTTTATTTAATCTGCCTGCTCCTAATTTTAATGAAAGTAAGCCACACTTTAAAGCACTTATATGTTTTATTATTCCACTTTTATTACTTTTTATAGCAAATATTTTATCAGATACTTTTAATTTAGATAAATCTCCTCCTTGATAACTAATCCATTTTTTAAAAGCTTCGTAAGCCTCTCCATTTTTTAATACTTTATTTGTTTCTATTTTAGCCTCTATTACTGAAATATCTTTACTCATTGATACTAAAGTTGCCGCTATTTCAATTGCTACATCAGCAAGTTTGCAAGATTTTCCCTTTAATACATCTATAACTTCATAAACTTCTAAAGCATTACCAATTGCCGAAGATAATGGTTCATCCATAGGAGTAATAATTGTTTTAACCTTTACATTAAATTCACAACCAATTTTAATAAGCCAATCAGATAAAGTACTAGCGTCCTCCCTTGTTTTAATTAATGCTCCTTCCCCACATTTAATATCTATAACTATATTTTTAGCACCACAAGCTATTTTTTTACTCATTATTGATGATGCTATTAAAGGAATAGATTCAGTTGTACCTGTCACATCTCTTAAAGCATAAATAACTTTATCAAGTGGGACTAAATTATCTGTTTGACTGCCAACTGCAATATTAACTTTATTTAAACAATTTTGATAATCTTCTTTAGTTAAATCAATATGATACCCAGGAATACTTAAAAGTTTATCAACAGTGCCACCAGTTATACCTAAACCTCTACCACTCATTTTAGCCATTTTAACTCCTAAAGCTGATAAGATAGGCGCAATTACTAAAGTTACAGTATCTCCAATACCACCAGTAGAATGTTTGTCACAAATATTATCGCCAAAATTATATGTTTCACCACTATTTATAAATATTTTTGTAAGATTAACTGTCTCTTCAAAACTCATATTATTTAAAGTAATTGCCATTAATAAAGCACTCATTTGATAATCAGGAATTTCTTTTTTTAAATAACCATTAAAAGCATAGTCTAATTCCTCAAATGTAAGTTTTTCTTTATTTTTCTTCTTTTCAATTATCCCCGTAATATTCATATATCCACCCTTATTCTCTTTAACTAGCATACCACAAACTTAAAAATACTTCAAATAGAAAAAAAGAGCCTAGCTCTTTTATAACTTATAACTTATTTCTTTATTTTTAATATTTTCTTTTATCTTAGAAATAAATTCATCTATATCCATTGTAATACTATCATTAGACCCATGAATACGATAAGTAATAGTATTACTATCTTTTTCTTTATCACCTAATACTAAAGTAAATGGTATTTTTTTTGTTTGACTTTCTCTCATCTTATATGAAAGTTTTTCATTTCTATCATCAAGTTCTGCTCTAAAACCAGATTCATTTAACTTACTTAGAACCTTCTTCGCATACTCTAAGTGATATGCATTATTTACTGGAATAACACTCATCTGCACTGGTGCCAGCCATAAAGGAAAAGCCCCAGCAAAGTGTTCAATTAAAATACCAATAAATCTTTCAATTGATCCAAATATAACTCTATGAAGCATAATAGGTCTTTTTTTAGAACCATCTGCATCTACATAACTTAAATCAAATCTCTCTGGTAAATTAGCATCTAGCTGAATAGTTCCACACTGCCATACTCTACCTAAAGAATCTTTAATATGGAAATCTAACTTTGGACCATAAAATGCTCCATCACCAGGATTAATCTTACAATCATGTCCTGATTCATGACATGCTTTTTCTAATATTGCTTCACTTTTATTCCAGCTTTCAATTGTCCCAATAAACTTATCTTCTGGTCTAGTAGAAAGCTCTATTTCATAAGTTAAACCAAAAACTTTATATATACGATCAATAAATGCGATTAATCTAACTATTTCACTTTCTATTTGATCTTCTCTCATAAAGATATGAGCATCATCTTGAGTAAACGTTCTAACTCTAAATAAACCATTTAAAGCACCACTTGCTTCATGACGATGAACCTGACCAAGTTCCCCGCATCTAATAGGTAAATCCTTATAAGAATGTAAAGAATTTTTATAAACAAGCATACCTCCTGGACAATTCATTGGTTTTATCGCAAACTCATTATCATCTATCATAGATGTATACATATTTTCTCTATAATTTGCCCAGTGACCAGACACTTCCCATAACTCCTTAGAAAGCATTATTGGCGTCTTAATAAATACATAACCTTCCTTAGTATGTTCTTCATACCAGAAATTTTCTAAAATATTTCTTAAAATCATACCTTTAGGTAAGAAAAATGGAAAACCAGGACCATACTCACTTATCATAAATAATTCAAGTTCTTTTCCTAACTTTTTATGATCTCTTTTTTTAGCCTCTTCTAAAGATTTTAAATGTTCTTCTAATTCTTCAGGTGTCTCAAAACATATTCCATATATTCTTTGTAAAACTTTATTATTCGCATCTCCCTTAAAGTAGGCACCACTAACCTTTAATAATTTAAAATTTTTCAAAAGTTTAGTACTTTCTACATGTGGTCCACGACATAAATCTGTAAAATCTCCCTGCGTATACATAGAAATAACTGTATTTTCCCCATCCATACGACTAATTAAATCTATCTTATAAGGATCATCTTTAAACTTCTCTAAAGCCTCATATTTAGTTATTTCCTCTCTTATAATTCTTTTACCATCTTTAGATAATTTCTTCATTTCCTTTTCAATTTGTGGTAAATCCTCATTAGTTAATGTTTTATCACCTAAATCAATATCATAATAAAAACCCTCTTCAATTACTGGTCCAACCCAAAATTTTGCATCTGGATATAAATGTTTTACTGCTTGTGCAAGTAAATGAGCACATGAGTGATTTAACATACTTAATTTTTCATTTTCCTTAATATTTATCATCTTTCTTCCTCCTTCAATAAATAAAAAAAGAACCGCACCAAGGAGTGATTTTACTCACGGTACCATCCTTTTTTACTTTTCTTTGATAACGCATTATATGCGGATAATATTAATATCTCTAAAAGGTAGTAACTTATAAATATCATATTCATTTCCATCAACCATGAACTTTCTATAAATGAATCTCTATAAATCTCGTCCTTTATCACAGATTTCGCATATATCTTATCACTTTTTTTATTCATTTTCAAGGTTATCATTTCAAATTTAATAGATATGTGCTATGATAATTGTATGAATAATAAGATAATATTTAAGATAAATAAAAATATACTTTCGGTTTCTTTATACAAAAAAGAATTACCCTATGAAAACTTAAATAATACTAATGTCATAGACACTAAAGAAATTATCTTTAGTGAAGAATATATAAATGAAAATATTGACTTAGTATCATCTTTTTTAAATGTCATAATAATTAAAAGAGAAGTAAATAAAGTTATCATAAAAGAAATAGATTTAAGTATTATAACTTTAAATATTATAAATAAAATACCAAGTATTAAAGAATTAGTAATTAAAGAAGATAAAACCCTAACCTATAGTGTATTTTTAAAACTACTAGAAAATAAATACTTAACTAATATAGATATCTATGATATACCACCCTACTTATTAGAAAGATTAGATATTAACTCTAAACTATCAATAAATATTCGCACAGAAATATTATTTATAAGTAACTTTATGACAGATAATAACTTAAATACTTATAGTGATATCTATTATAAAAAGAAAATTATAATAAATAAATTTGAAGATAATGACTATATAGACTTTAAAAGTTTCTTAGAAATAAATTATAAACTAAAAGTAATTGAATTTAATTATCTTGACTCTAAATCATTTAACTATATTATGGATTTAATTACTAAATTAAATAAAGAAAATATAAAAATTATCTTAAATGAAGGAAATATAAATATTAATACTATCTTAGAAATAGTTACATCTTATAAGAAAAATAAAGAATTACTATTAAATTCTAAAGGTATTACTTTTAAAATCAATTATAGTGATAAATATAAAAAAGATAATATGTTTAAACAAATAAACTTTACATTTATCAAAGTTACATTAATAAGTGTTATCTTAGTAGTATCTTTAATGATTTCAATTAACTTTTATCGTAATTTAAAAGATACAGAAAAATATGAAGACATTGAAAAGAACCTTAATAGTATCATCAAAGAAGCCCAAAGTGAAGAAGATAATACTTACCAAGAGCCAGAAATTATAGTACCTAATGATGAAGATAAAGATAAACTTACTACTACCACTACTACATCATTATATGATATAAAATACGAAAAAGTCTTTGATAAATTATTAGAAATAAATGATGATACCATCGGGTGGCTTACGGTAAATAATACCAACATAGATTACCCTGTAGTTAAAGCAAGTGATAATGATTACTACTTAAATCGTGACTACTATAAAAATAAAAATCGTCATGGCTGGATATTTATAGATTATCGTAATAGTATTGAAAAACTATCTAAAAACACTATTATATATGGTCATAATCTTGCCAATCAAAAAATGTTTGGAACTCTAAGATATGCCTTAAATAGTAGCTGGTATAAAAAATCTAGTAACCAAATAATAACTTTTAATACCCTAAACGAAAACATCAGATGGCAAATATTCTCTATTTACAGAGTTCCCGTTACAACTGATTACTTATATACTGACTTTTCTAGTGATGATGAATTTCTAGAATTTGCTAATCAAATGAAAGCAAGAAGTATATATAACTTTAATGTAGATATTTCTAAAGATGATAATATCTTAACTTTATCAACCTGCTCAAATGGTCATGATCAAAGATTAGTAATTCACGCAAAAAAAATAAAGGAAAATTAGTTTTCCTTTTTATTATTCTTCATTTGTTCAAGTAACTTCTTAAGTTCTTTATACTCATCTAAAGTAAACATATCTTCTTTATCTTTTTCCACCACTACATACTCTATTTTAGGTTCAGGTATTAATTCTTCTTTTCTTAATTCCTCAATTGTTTTTGGCAACTCTGGTTCCTCATAAAAATTATCTGTTAATATGTTTACTGGTTTATTATCTAAATCATTTTTATGTATAATTTTATTTATAATCTTATAAAGTAAAAGACCAACTACCCATATAATAAATACTCCCATAGATAGTTCAAAAAGCACCATTAAATTCTCATTTGAATAAATACTTACCTTATTAGATAAATCAATACTCTTTTTAGAAATTTCATCTAATATCATAAAGAATAAAAAATTATTAATAAAAAATGCACTTAGATTTATTACTTTAATCTTTTTACTTATATCTTTATTAA
>CAVIQT010000032.1:0-13950 GCA_963645165.1 Phocaeicola vulgatus | reverse complement strand
GATTTATCTTTAAATATTATTGCTAATAATGAAGTTATTGGTTATATCACTGTATTTAATAATAACTCTATAAGTAAAAAGAAATCATTTATCTGTGCTGACATTAACTTTGATATCTTTGAAAAGTTACCACTAAATACATTCATTTATGAAGGTGTATCTAAATATCCAACAACTAACTTAGATTATACAATTAATACCCCTATTACTATGAATTATGAAACATTTTCAAAAATAATAGAAAACTTTCAAGATAATATTATTTTAAATCATGAATTAATAGATATTTATGAAAATAAAGAAATCAAAAAAATAACTATTCGCTTTAAAGTTGGTTCTAAAGAAAAAACTTTAACAAGCGAAGAGTTAAATACATTTAAAAATAACTTTATAAAATATATTGTAGATAATAACTTAAGTATCACTTTATAGTGGTACTTTTTTCTATTTAATTAAAGTTTCTATCAAAATAATATTTACAATCTGTTGTTAAAATGCTAGAATCAAATTAGAAGGATATTAACAGGTGATAGTATGAAAAAAACAATTGGGGACAACCTAAGAGTCTATAGAATAAAAAATGGGTTATCAATGAATGCAGCAGGTAAAAAAATAGGCGTAAGTGCACCATCTATTTTAAAATATGAAACTAACCAAATGACACCAAGCCTATCACGTATGGAAGCATTCGCTAAAATATACAAATGTGATATTGAACAATTATTAGATACAGGTACTGTATGTGATATTAAATTTGATAATTTTCAGTGTAGCCTAAAAGCAAGCTTCGTTAAACAAGAAAGAATTCATGACATAATAAGTAAAAAAATTAATGACTATTTTGAACTATTAAAATTATCTAATATAACTCTTCAAAATAAATTTGGTGTTCACATAATCGAAACACCAGAAGAAGCTGAAAAATTAGCAACTAAACTACGCATCTTTTTTACAATACCTCTAGATTCACCACTACATGACTTAGCATACTTACTAGAAACTAATGGTATTATCTTAATAACTATACCTAAAGATGAAAACACTAATGAATTTATCGGATTTTATGAAAACATTAATGGAATTCCCGTTATTGCAGTTCCTCAAGCTGATAATGGCTATGAACAAAGATACACTATTGCTAAATTCTTAGGAGAATTATTAATAAAAGCAGATCGTAATAAAGATGCAATAACTACTAATTTCGCTTTATCTCTTTTAATACCTCGTGGCTCTTTAATAAGTGAATTTGGTAAAAATCGTGTGAAAATTGATTTTAAAGAAATAGATATATATTCTAATCGTTATAAAGTAAGTTACAAAAATATTATTAAAAGATTACAAGCTTGTGAAATAATAACACCAAGCTGTGCTAAATATTTAAATATTGATATCAACAAGAATAACAAAAAAGAAAATATTTATATTGAAGAAGCATATAATTTTGAAAAGATGTTATACAAACTATATGCTCAAGGAATTATCAAAGATATAAATAAATTTTTATAAAAACACATACTTAAAGATGCTAAATGAAGTATCTTTTTTCTTTATAATATTTCAAAAACTTCTTATAAAAAGTACAAATGTTTGTATATTTTTCTTTTCTTTATTAACAATTAATGATATAATTTATTTATAAAGAAATAAAGGAGTACACAATGGATATTTTACAAAACTTAAATAATGAACAAAAAAGAGCAGTTATGCAAATAGATGGCCCAGTATTAGTTATGGCTGGAGCTGGTTCTGGTAAAACCAAAGTTTTAACAACCCGCATCGCCTATTTAATAAACGAAGGAATAAACGACTATAACATTCTAGCAATAACTTTTACCAATAAAGCAGCTAAAGAAATGCGTGATCGAGTAAATTTATTAGTAGGGGAAGTTTCATCATTTATAGGGACATTTCACTCACTAGGCCTAAGAATAATAAGAGAAAATCATAATTTTTTTAATTTGCCTTCTAATTTTAATATTATAGATAGTGAAGACACTACTACTGTTATAAAAAAAATATTAAAAGAAAAAAATTTAGATTCAAAACAATATAACCCATCTTATATAAGAAATAGAATTAGTTTTATTAAAAATCAAATGTTAAATGACATTTCTCTTAATAAACTATTTAATACCCCAATGGATAAAGTCGTAGTCGAACTATATCATCGTTATAATGAATTACTTTTAGAAAGTGCATCGGTAGATTTTGATGACTTGCTATTATTACCAGTTAACTTATTATCTCAAAATCATGATATATTAGAAAAATACCAAGAACGCTATAAATATATTTTAATAGATGAGTACCAAGATACCAATCCTGTACAATATAAATTATCTGTCTTATTATCTAATAAATATAAAAATATTTTTGTAGTAGGTGATATGAATCAAAGTATATATGCATTTAGACAAGCAGACTATCGTAATATCATTAACTTTGAACACGATTTTAAAAACTGTACAGTTATAAAATTAGAACACAATTATCGTAGTACCAATACTATATTAAAAGCCGCTAATGAAGTAATAAGCCATAATAAAGAAAGAAAAAACTTAAAATTATACTCAGATAATGGTGATGGAGTTAAAATAAAATATATGCGCTCATACGATGAAAAACATGAAATAGCGTTAGTAATTGATGAAATAAATAACTTATTAAATAATGGATATAATCCAAGTGATATCGCCATTCTTTATCGTACTAATGCCCAGTCGCGCGCTATTGAAGAAGTCTTCTTAAATAAAGGTATACCTTATAAAGTATATGGTAGTTTTTACTTTTATGGGCGTAAAGAAATTAAAGACTTAATAAGTTACTTAAGACTAATTAATAATCAAAATGATGAAATAAGTCTTCGCCGCATTATAAATGTACCTAAGCGAGGTATCGGTGATACAACCATCATTGATATTGAAAAAAGAGCAAGAGAAAATAATATTTCTATGTTTGAAGCCTTAGAAAGTAAAAAAGAATTAGAATTTAAAAACTTAATAGAAAACTTAAAAAATAAATCAGAAAGTTTATCACTAACTGAGTTAATAGATGAAGTATTAATGGATACTAAAATAAAAGCAGAATTAGAATCTTCAAAATCAATTGAAGATGAAACTAGACTAGAAAATTTAATGGAATTTAAAAGTATTACCGCAAACTATGAAGAACGTACCGGAAATGTTAACCTAAATGATTTCCTAGATGAAATATCTCTAATTGCCGATGTTTCTAACCACACTGAAGATGGAAATGTAGTAACACTTATGACTTTACATAGTGCGAAAGGATTAGAGTTTAAAGTAGTATTTTTAGTCGGTATGGAAGAAGGAATATTTCCTCATAATATGTCTTTAATGGAAGATAACATTGAAGAAGAAAGACGTTTATGTTACGTTGGAATAACCCGCGCTAAAGAAAGACTATATCTAACTAATGCTAAAAGAAGAATGCTTTATGGTAAAGATAATATGAATATGCCATCAAGATTTATAAATGAAATAACTGATGATTTACTAGAAAAAGATGAATTAAAAAATGAACAAAAAATTATAAATAAAGAATCCCTAATTACTGATAACAGCATGATAAAAGAAGGAGACGTTGTTTCTCATGATCAATTTGGTATTGGCGTAGTAGTAAAAGATGAAGGCACGCTTATTTCCATTGCCTTTAAATCTGGTGTAAGAAAACTGATGAAAAATCACAAAAGTATTAAGAAAATATAAAAGTATAAAACAGGAGGGACTATGGTATATTTAAAAAGTTTTAATTTATTAAATTATAGTAAAGAACTGGGATGTTTAGATAGGAGAACAATTCATAATAATAATTATCCTCTAGGTATCTTTTCTGAAAAAAAGTTAGAAAAAATTTATTTCGACCCTATTACCTGCTTTTATGGCGGCAATGGTTCGGGAAAAACAACTTTACTAAATATTATCGCAGATAAAATAGATGCTACGAGAAATAACTACATTAAAAAAGGAAGTATTTTTGATAAATATGTGGAATTATGTGATTACGAAATGGCCAAATTTCCCACGGAAGTAAAATTTATATCCAGTGATGATATATTTGATTGTTTGTTAGACATTAGAGCAATTAATTCTAATGTTCATCGCAAAAAAGCCGAGTTATCTGAAGAGTGGCTAGAAAATCGTTTTAATACTGATAATTATAATTTGAGTGATTATTTTAAATTAAAAGATGTAGTTGACTCTAAAAGTAAATCTATGTCTAAATATATACGCGAAAGACTTTCAAATAATAATATAATTGAACAATCAAATGGAGAATCAGCTTTATCGTATTGGGAAAAAAACATAACGGAAAATGGTATATATATTTTAGATGAACCGGAAAATAGTTTGTCTGCCGAAAATCAAATAAAATTAAAAAAATACATTGAAGACTCAGCAAGATTTTACAATTGCCAGTTTATTATTTCTACTCATTCTCCCTTTTTACTATCATTAAATGATGCTACTGTATATAATTTAGATTTAGTACCAGCAAGTGTGCAAAAATATAGTGAACTACCAAATGTAAGAATATATTATGATTTTTTTAAAGAACATGATAAAGATTTCAAATAATATATTCTTTTTCTTTATAAAAGAAATAATAATGAGATATAATGTATTAAAGGATGATGCAATATGAAAGAAAGATATGATGAATTAATAAAATTAATAGAAAAAGCCAATTATGAATATTACACATTAGATAATCCTAGTATTACTGACCGTGAATATGATAATTTAATGAGCGAATTATTAGATATTGAAGATAAATACCCAGAAATTAAAAGACCAGATTCTCCATCAGAAAAAATTGGCGGTGAAATAATTAATGAATTTAAAAAGGTTAATCACAAAGTACCAATGTTTAGTATTGCTGATGTATTTAATGAATCAGAAATAGTCGCATTTGATGAAAGAATTAGAAAAGAATTTCCTAACCTTAGTTATGTATGTGAACTAAAAATAGATGGTATGGCAGTATCACTTCAATATGAAAATGGTTACTTTAAAAGTGCCGCAACAAGAGGTAATGGTGTAGTAGGAGAAGACATAACTCATAATGTTAAAACTATTAAAAGTGTTCCTCTAAGACTTAATGAACCCATCACTATTGAAGTTCGTGGTGAAATATATATGCCTAAAAAAAGCTTTATAAAAATTAATGAAGAACGCGCTAAAAATAATGAAAACCTTTTTCAAAATCCTCGTAATGCTGCTGCTGGAAGTATCAGACAACTAGATAGCTCTATTGCTAAACAAAGAAACTTAGACACATTTATATACCATGTCCCAACAACCGATAAAAGAACTCATTATGAAGCCTTAATGGATTTAAAAAAGTGGGGATTTTCAGTAAATCCTAATATAAAGAAAGTAAATACTATAGAAGAAATTTTAGATTACATTAACTATTGGACTTTACATAGGGAAGAATTACCATATGAAATAGATGGAATTGTAATAAAAGTAAATGATATTCATATGCAAAGAGAACTAGGAAATACTGCTAAATACCCTAAATGGGTAATTGCGTATAAATTCCCAGCCGAAGAAGTAAAAACCAAATTAAATGATATAGTATGCACTGTTGGTCGTACTGGATTAATAACACCTAATGCTATTTTTGATCCCGTTAAAATTATGGGATCAACTGTAAGAAGAGCAACCTTACATAATAAACAATATATTATAGATAAAAACTTACTTATAGGTGATAACATTTTAGTTCATAAAGCTGGTGATGTAATTCCTGAAGTAGTTGGGCCAGTTGTAGCAGATAGAACTGGAAATGAAAAACCATTTATTATGCCAGAAAGATGCCCAATATGTGATACTTTACTAGTAGCGACCGAATCCCAAATTGACTATAAATGTCCAAATGATTTATGCCCAGCACGAAATATTGAATCCCTAATTCACTTTGCTGATCGTAAAGCCATGAATATTGAAGGTCTAGGAGAAAGAATAATAGAAGATTTTTATAATATGGGAATCATTAAAAATATTATTGACATATATAATTTAAAAGATAAAAAAGAAGACCTTATTGAATTAGAAGGATTTGGAGATAAAAGTGTTAATAAATTACTAGAAAATATTGAAAACTCTAAACATAACTCTTTAGAAAAAATACTTTTTGCCATTGGTATTAAAGGTATTGGTGAAAAAAATGCAAAACTCTTAGCCCGTAAATATTCAAATATTGATTCTCTTCAAAAAGCATCTCTAGAAGAATTAACTGCCATTCCTGATATTGGTTTAATCCTTGCTCAAAATATAAAAGCCTTTTTCAGTAATGTAGATAATATTAATCTAATAAATAACCTAAAAGACATAGGAGTAAACTTTAACTATCATGGCACTAGCATTAAAGAAAATGAAGAACTAGCAGGTAAAAGAATAGTAGTAACTGGAACTTTAAAAAAATATACCAGAGATGAAGTACAAAATATTATTGAAGAAAATGGTGGCTTATGGAGCACATCAGTTACTAAAAATACCTACGCAGTTATAGTAGGTGAAAACGCTGGAAGCAAATATGATAAAGCCAAAGAATTAAATATTCCTATTTGGACTGAAGAAGAATTTGATAAAAAGCTAAATTATTAATCAATTAAAGTATGTTTGAAATATGAATTTATGTATAGTATAATTATTAGCGAGGTGAAAGAAAATGAGTAAAATTAAGGGGTTCTACCAAAACAATCGTATATACTGTATATTAATGGCTATAAGTCTTTTTTGTATAGCGCTTATCATCGCTGCCTTTGTCGTATACTTTGTTGAACAAACAAAAACAGACTCCTATGGCAATCGCTTAGATGGTATAGAAAATGTCCAAATAACAGATGAACATAAAGAAGAAATTGCTTCATTCATAAAAGAAAATGATAAAGTTGAATCAGTAGTAATAAACATTAAAGGAAAAATAATATATATTACAACAACTCTAAAAGATGGAAAAACTACCGATGCTGAATCTATCGCTATTAAATCTTTAGAAAAACTAACCGAAGATGAAAAAAACTTCTATGATATTAACTTTACCTTTGATAAAAAAGATGATGATACATTTCCTATCATGGGTTACAAAAAAAGTAACGCTACAATAATATCTTGGACAAAAAACAATGGTGAATCATGAAAAAAACTAAAAAAATAATTATAACTATAGTAACATTAGTTATCTTAATAATTGCTGGTATTTTCATTTTTTATAACTACTTCTATGATAAAAATCAACTAAGTATAAGTGAAAAAGAATGGATTAATACCCATAAAACTAATGTTACATCTTTTAACGTACCTAGTGACTTAAATATATTTGCATCATCTGGTACAGGTGTATTTTATGACTTTTTAGATGATTTAACTAAAAAATATGATCTAAAAATCAATAAAAATGTCGTACCTATAAGTGGAAGTACTGGTCTAGGTTTTGTAGTAAATAATAAAATAAGTGATGAAGACTTACTAATATATAAAGACCACTATGTCATTATAAGTAAAGATTATACTGTAGTAAAAACATTTAAAGATTTAAGTGGTAAAAAAATAGGAGCTCTAGCAAATGTAATATCAAGAGTATCATCATCATACACTGACTCTAACTCCTATACAACATACGAAACAAAAGAAGCATTAACTAAAGCCCTAACAGATGATGAAGTAACATATATAATAGTTCCTCTAACTGAATATATTGATGAAGTACTATATAATAAATTTAATATAGTTTATCATTTAGATAACTTTGTTAATTACTATTATATTCATCTAGGCAGTGATAAAACCCTAAACTCTATCATAACTAAACACTATAATGAATGGATTACAAACGAATATGAAAAAAGTTACTATGATAATACATACAACTTATTTTGTGAAAAACTATCAATAAGTGATGTAGAATCAGCTAATTTAACAAATAAAATATATAACTTTGGTTTTGTAAATCAAACTCCATTTAATGCCTTAAATAGTTCAAAATATGGTGGCATCATTTTTGCCTACCTAGAAGAATTTAGCAAATTTAGTAAAGTAGATTTTACTTATACCAAATATAAAACCTATAGTGAACTAATAAACTCATTTAATAATAACAAATTAGATTTAATATTTGATTCATCATCACTAGAAACTAAAAATACTAAATTAAATACCAACATAAAAGAAAAATTTTATATTATTAGTCCTTTATTACAAGATTTAAATATCATAAATTTAAATGAAATTAATGATGAACCAATATATGTTATTAAAGATAGTAGTCTTGCTAAATACTTAAGTGATTTAAGTAATATTAAAGTAGAAACAGTAAAAGATGAAAAAGCTTTAATAAGAAAAGCAAAGAAAAATAACATCATCGCTTTAGATGCTGAATTATTTGACTACTACCGTAATGATAAAATTAAAAATTATCAAATTAGTTATACTGGTTATACCAATGATAACTATTCATTTAAATATATTAATTCAGATGATACATTCACTAAATTATTTACTAACTATATAAATTACCTAAGTCAAACTAATATGACTAATGATGGTATGATTACATATAGAGCAGCTGAATCAAGTGGTAACTTAGTAGGTGTTATTGCTAAATATATTTTAATTATTACTTCAATAGTTATTGTTGTAATTGGTGTTTATATTTCATCTAAGAAAAAAATAAAATTAAATACCAAAATTAAAAAAGATGAAAAATTAAAATTTATAGATATGTTAACATCTCTAAAGAATCGTAATTACTTAAATGAAAGAATAAGCACATGGAATCAAAATACTATCTATCCACAAGCAATTATAGTAATAGACTTAAATAATATTAAATATTTAAATGATACATTTGGTCATGAAGAAGGCGACCGCCAAATAATGGCTGCTGCTAATATTCTTCATCAAACTCAGCAAGATAATACTGAAATAATGCGTACTGATGGTAATGAATTTATGATATATATGGTTGGTTATTCTGAAAAACAAGTTCTAAACTATATGAAAAAATTAGTAAAAGAATTTAATACACTTCCATATGATTATGGAGCTGCATTTGGTTTTAGTATGATTGTCGATGATTTAAAACTAATCGACGATGCAATAAACGAAGCCACTATCCAAATGCGTGAAAACAAAGAACTAGAGGCATCATCTGATGAAAAAGAAGATTAATATAAAAGATAAAATAAAAAAAGAAATAACTAAAGGAAAAAAATTACTAAAAAATGTTTGGGAAATACTTAATTTACCAGAAATGGGAGTTTTGCCAGGTGAATTAGCATTTTCCATTATTTTATCACTAGTACCTATTATCACTGTCATAGGATATGGAGCATCATACTTTAACATTTCCATGGATTCAATTATTGAATTATTACAAAAGAACTTTGACAAAAATGTCGTAGAACTTATCATACCTATAATTGGAGGAAATAAATTAGACTTAAATCTAATATGGTTATTAATTGTAATGTTTTACTTTGCATCAAGTGGAGCAGCATCAGTAATATTTTCTGCTAACCAAATTTACCATATAGAGCAGTCATCATGGATTAAAAGAAGAATTAAAGCCTTAATGTTAACACTACTTATAGTAGTTCTTTACTTATTTATATTACTAGTACCAGTCTTTGGCGCTAAGATTATAGATGCTATTGATTACTTTAACATTAAATCAGTAATGAGTTATGTCTTAGAAATAATACAAGGACCTATTTCTTGGTTAATAATATTCCTATTTATTAAAATGATATTTACTATCGCTCCAGATAAAAGAATACCCTCATCAAGAATAAACTTAGGAGCTATATTTACTACCATTGGATGGGTTCTAACCACTGAAATTTATAGTTACTATGTATCCCATTTTGCCCAGTATGACTTATTCTATGCTGGACTATCAAACATTGCTGTATTAATGCTTTGGATATACTTTCTAAGTTATATTATGGTAATTGGTCTAGCCCTAACAACCAAAATAGATGATGAAGAAATGGCAAAAACAGGTTCTATAAATATTAAATAAACGTAAATAATAATAATGTACACACGAGTATTACTTAGTGTACATTAAAAACCACAATACCAATCTAGTATCATGTGTACTAACACTATTGTGGAGTAATATTTGAGAAGTTTAAATTTTAAACTTCTTTTTTATGCTCTTACTATTTTGTTCAAGCACCTTTTATTATATTAGCTCTATTATATTAAAAATATTTACTCTTAATTACCGTTTATTATAAAAAATAATATAATCTAATTAACCAATTACGTAAATCAAATAGCAAGGAGAGTGAAATGAAATTAACATATAAAACAAAAAAATTACAAAAACTATGCGAAGAGCCTGCATTCAATTCATTAAATGATGTTCCTACACTCCAGCCTAATAGAAGACATAAATTAAGCGGTAATTTAAAGAAATATTTTGCCATTAACATAATAGGACAATATAGTTATAAGAAATAGAGATAATGGAGGTATCTAAAAATTATGAGTAGATTAAATAAATTAGAAGAATATATAATCGCACTATGTAGTACAATTCTAGAATTATTAGAAGTTAATAATATGACTCAATTAGATTTAGCAGAAAAAACAGCATTAATATAAATAAAAATTCACACAAAAAGGCAACCTAGCCTTTTTTTTCGCCAAAAATTTAGGTATAATATCTAATAAGAAGGTGTTATATGAAGTATAGTGTTAATGGTAATAGTATATTTTTAATTTTAATAACAACATTTATTTCAAGCATAATACTTGTTCCAATCGTAAAAAAAATAGCATATCATATTAATGCTATTGATATACCAAACGAAAGGAAAGTACATACAAAACCTATGCCTAGACTCGGTGGACTTGCTATATTTTTGTCATTCCTAATTGGTTACATACTATTTGGTGAAACAACAACCCAAATGATATCCATATTAATAGGAGGAACACTACTAATAATACTTGGAATGTGTGATGACATTAAACCACTTAAAGCAAGATATAAACTACTAGGACAAATTATATCCGCATCTGTAGTAGTATTCTATGGCAACATTTACTTACCATCATTATCAGCATTTGGTTTAAATATAGAATTCTATAACTGGGGATATCCCCTTGCTATACTATTTATAGTTGCCATTATAAATGCCATTAATTTAATAGATGGATTAGATGGCTTAGCAGGAGGGACCTGCTCAATATTCTTCCTAACCATATCAATAATCGCATTCTTCCTAGATAGATTTAGAGCACTAGATGTAACACTATGTCTAATAATGCTTGGATCAACACTAGGATTTCTAGTATATAACTTTTCCCCTGCATCTATCTTTATGGGAGATACAGGCAGTATGTTTCTAGGATTTATGATATCAGTAATTGCCTTACTTGGATATAAAGCCGCTACTGTAACATCATTAATAATCCCTATAATAATATTATTTTTACCAATAATAGATACAATACTAGCTATGATAAGAAGAATAATCAAAGGTGAAAATATAGGCGTTCCAGATAAAGAACATATTCATCATCAATTATTAAAATTAAATAAATCAACTAAAAAAACAGTATTAATAATGTATGGAATCAATATAATATGTGCATCAATATCTATATTCTATGCCTTAGGAGATAATAAAATCTCTATATCACTATATACACTATTATTAATAATATTAATTATTTTAATATTTAAAACTGACATTTTGTTTGAACAAAAAGATGATAAAAGAAAGAAGTTGTAGTTTATAATGGAAAAAATATTATTAATAATTCCAGCATACAATGAGGAAAAAAGTATATTAAGTGTTGTAAACAAAATTGAAAAATACAACAAGAAAAACAATACAAATTATAGTATTATAGTAATAAATGATGGCTCAACTGATAACACGGAAAGAATTCTATGTGAAAATAAAATAAATCATATCAAACTTATTAGTAATTTAGGAATAGGTGGAGCAGTACAAACTGGATATAAATATGCATATGAAAATAATTTTGATATCGCAGTACAATTTGATGGAGACGGCCAGCACAATGTTGAATATGTAAAAGACCTTGTTAAACCAATCATAAAAGATGGGAAAAATATGGTTATTGGTTCAAGATTCATTGATAAAAGTATAAGTAAATTTAAATCAAGTAAAACTAGACAAGTCGGGATAAAAATAATATCAGCATTCATTAAAATGACAACAAAACAAAAAATATATGATACAACTAGTGGATTTAGAGCAATAGATAAAAAATTAATAAATGAATTTCAAGAAAATTATCCATTAGAATATCCAGAGCCTGTATCCACAACTTTAATATTAAAGCGTAGGGGGTTAAAAACAGAAGAAGTACCAGTTAGCATGAATGAAAGAAGTGCTGGGGTATCTAGCATCAGAATGTGGAAAAATGTTTATTATATGATAAATGTTTGTCTTTCAATTTTAATGATAAAACTAAGGAGGTATAAATAATGTCGACATCTTTAAGAATTACATTGCTTATTTTTTCTATTTTTTTAGCACTTGTAACTACTATTTTCGTAAAAAAAGAAAAAATACCTATAAAATATTCCTTACTATGGTACTTTTCATCTTTACTTGTATTTATTCTTTCTATTTTTCCATTTATCATAGAATATATAGCAAAATTATTCGGATTTAACACATTATCTAACTTAGTTACCGCCATTATGATATGTATATTACTATTTTTAACAATGGCTCTAACCATTATAACCGCAAATCAAAAAAGACAAATAATACTTTTAATACAAGAAGTATCAATTTTGAAAGAAAAGGTAAAAAATAATGAATAGAAAACTTGATGGAGAAAAAACTTTTATTTCAACCGTTTGTAATGTTATTACAATTACAATTTCCATGATAGTATCCTTAATTACAACAGTATTTTTAACAAGAATAATTAGTTTATCTGATCTTGGTATTGCTACTAGTTTTATTTCCTTACAATCCATTTTAAATATTATATGTACAGCATCAATTTATATTTCAATTAATAGAATGCTTATAGACATAAAGAAAAACGATTATGAGTACCTATCATCAATTTATTTATTTTCATCAATTTGTTGTATATTTATATATTCAATATATTTAATTTTCTCAGATTGGTTTAACTATCTTCTTGGTTTTAATACTCATATGATGAGTTTAATGTTCCTAATGATATTTATAATTAACTCATGTACGATTATGGTAACTTATTGGAATTTTAAAAATAACTACAAATTGACTTTTATCTATAATATTTTAAGTAATCCAGTATCACAAATTTGTTCTCTTGTATTTGCTATGCTTTTAACTAAGAATAAATATTTAGGAAGAATTATAGGTGTTTCCACATTTAATATTATATTTGGAATAGCATGTGCATTTTTTATTTGCTATAAAGGTAAATTTGCTGTTAAAAAAGACTATGTAAAAAAATCATTAAAAATTTGTATCCCGATGATACCACATTTATTGGCACAACTAATTCTTTCTAGTTCTGATTTATTAATGATTAAAAATCTAACAGGAGCAGGGAATGCTGGTATTTATAGTATGGCTTATTCTATATCTACTCTTTTATATGCTATGCTAATCCAACTATTTAATCCATGGTCACCATGGATTTATAGAAGGTTAAATAATAATGAAATTGATACTATTAAGATTAATTCAAAAGCCTTAGCATCATTATCCTTTTCTCTTTGCATTGCATTAATTTGTGTATCACCTGAACTAATTAAAATATTTCTAACTGCAGATTATTATCCGGCCATTAATCTAATTACACCAATATGTATTGGAATATTCTTTCAGATTATGTATATATTTTTCTACGATATTGAATATTTTTATAAAAAAAATTTTCAAATCGCATTATATTCCGTTATGGCCGCAGTCTTAAATAT